>NZ_CBDDRA010000005.1:0-250715 GCF_965232925.1 Tumidithrix helvetica PCC 7403 | reverse complement strand
CAACTGCTCTGCATCTTTGGTTTCCGCATTCCGATACAAGATTTCAGCGATCTCTCTTGTACAGGCTTCTAGTCTTTCTTTGTCTTCTGGACTCATTGTTTTATAGGGCTTAACTTTGATCGATTATCCCACTCTGCTTTGCTAAGTATTTCTACTTATTACCTAATTGAGATGCTCCCAAAACCAGTCTGATCCATTTTGGCTTTAATCACAAATTTCAGATCGGCGATCGCGCTATGAAATCGATCAGATCGGCGATCGCGCTATGAAATCGATCGGATAGTTAGCTAGGCGTATATCAGCGATCGCTTCTCGGACATTTTAGGATTTGTGATGTTTTGGAAGCATCAGCTAAAAATCAATACCTGAAACTGCGATCGTAGAAGTTGGTTGGATGTATCCAACGATCGAACAAATTGCATTGCTCGCAAATTTTGTTTGGATTTCATGCTTCAACGCAACCTACGAGGCGAGCGATCGTACTAGATAAGGAACAGTGGAATATAACCAACCTAAGAGGCTAGAATTGGAGCGTTATCTTTTTGACCTCCTGCTCCCCACGTAAAAATGCGATCTTGATTTCTCCTAATCTACCCGTGGATCTTATTTTAGGCATCTTCTGCCCTGGTTGGAATTCTCCTTGAAGTTCTCCATCTTTTACTTCTGCTACTTTGAAACTAATTCCGAATTTTTTGAGTTTATTTGCTATTTCTCCATCAGTTAATGATTGAGAGAAAGCATGTTCTTGCCTAGGCTTTGGATTATCTTTTCTTCCAGGATAGAGCTTTAGAGTACTTGCTATATCATTCACAATAGTAGCGATTTGTGCCTCTGTGGGTATTATCACCGTTTCGATTTCTGCACCCGTATTTTTATCCTTTTCTTTCGTCATCAAAGCCTCTATATCCTTTTTTACCTGCTCTTGAATGAATTTTGTATCAAGTTTCGCTTCCAAGCCGAGACCTTGAATATGTCCCTGTAATTTTATACGATGGGCATCGCCGATCGTGAATAAGCGATCGCCTGATGCTTTTGCCTCTTTAATCATTTCTAACATAGAAGCATCACGCAGATAGTCATCTTCTTTAGCGCGATCTGTAATTGCAACCGATGGCTCCGCTCGGCGATCTAAACTTTCTTTAAACTGATCGAGATCATACTTTGTAGTTAGCTTTAATTTCTGTTTCGCTGCTGTTTCGAAGGCAGTAGCTAGGGTTTCCATGAGTTCTGCTGTGATGCCAAGCTTCTCGAAATCAGGCATTGTAACTTTATCATCCATACTAAGCCTTAATATTGCATCATCTACAGCTTTACTATTGTTATTGTAGAACTGTTTGAGGAGGTGCATAGAAAGTGATTTATTCCCATAAGATTTACAATAAATTAGGGCAGCGCGCATCCTCGACAACAGTGCCTTAAAAAGGGAATATCCTCCTTCGAGTTCTGTTCCCGCCGAAACTTTCATACCTTTTACATCTTCGCCCTTCTTTTGCCCTTTTACCAATGCTATAACATCAGCAATCGATCTCGCATACACTGGGAGGGCATGTTCCGCGTCGTGACTTGGTTCGTCACCTAGATCGTCGTCGCTGATGTCCTTTCCAGTTTTGTTTTTAATTGCTTTTTTCTTCGATGCATTCACATTATCCCGAAGGTCTTCACTGTTCTTGAGCCTATCGTCGGAGTGACGAGTGAAGCCCTCATAGCGAAATTTCTTCTCGATGTTGGTTGCTTGGATGATTTCGGGAGACTTTGGATCGCCATGATCCTCTCCAAGTACGAGCGTGGTTTCAGGTAGGCGCACCCATGTGCCATCTGAAAGTTTACCAATACCCTCAACCCGACCGTCTTTCGCAAATTTTTCAAATTCATCACTATCTTTAAACCGCCTAACTTGTTCGTCTTCAAGAAGCTTACGCCCTTCTTCGGTGGGTTTATCGGGTATTGCGTATCCGTCTCCAATGTATGCTTTGCGCTGTATTGAGGTGACTGCTGGCGTTACATCCTCGGGATGTTGCTGCAACTCTGGTTGCTGAGGCGATCGCTGTACTGCTCCACCATTCTGCTGCACCACATGAGTTAACTCATGGGCAATCAACTCTTGACCGCCTCGACTGCTCGGATCGTAGGCTCCCTGCCTAAAGAAGACATCTTGCCCCGTTGTAAACGCTCTCGCCTGAATCGATTGGTTTAACTGGTCAGACTGAGCATCAGTATGCACTTTTACTCCACTAAAATCAGCCCCCATCGCCTCGCCCATCTTTGCTTGCAGATTGGGATCGAGAGACTGACCGCTACCCCGCGCACTTTGAATCGATGACTCTAAATCTGCTGAAGCTTCACCTCCAGCAAGGGTGTCACGCCTTTGCACCAAAGACTTTGCTTGTATTTCTTCCTCTTCCTCTGGCATCTCTTCTCTCTGTATTACATCAGAAAGCGATTTCATTTGTAGTGGCTCGTTATCCTCTGGCGATTCAAATCGTTGAATAGATGCGGAGAGAGGCTTCATCTGTAATTTTCCATCTTCTTCTATCTCTTCTTCCCCTTCTTCCTCTTCCACCTCTCTCTGAACGCTATCAGGGGCATTAATTGTTGGAGAAATCGGTGCTACTACCTGTGGAGATGGGGCAAAAGCAATGTTTTCTGACTGACGATCTGTTTGTGGTAACTCTGCTTCCATAGGTTGAGTCGTATCAGAGAGAGGCTTCATCTGTATCTCTTCATCTTCTTCTAGAACCTCCTCCCGTTGAACGCTTTCTGGGGCATTAATTTTTTGTACGACTTCTGCGGCGACGCGATCGGCTTCTTGTTCGTACTTATCGCCAACTGCCCCGATCGCTAACTTAGCCTGTATCGTTTTTGCTTGATTTTCCCTATACCTCTGCACCATTTCCTGATGTTTTCGTTGCATGATGCTCTGGGACGAGCCTCTAACGGGGGTATACTCATAATTGGGGTCAGGCACTGCGTTCCCTCCCTCCTTGACTCTTTGCCTCATCTCATCTAACTTGCGTTGCATGATGCTCTGGGACGAGCCTCTAACGGGGGTATACCCATGATTAGGGTCAGGGGCTGTGTTGCCTCCCTCCTTATAGCGCTGAACGATACCCTCCCACTTTCGCTGCATCACGCTCTCTGACGAGCCTCGGTCATCATTACCAGAGAAGCTAAGATCGGTAAAGTAAAGATTTTCTTGAGCCGATCGCTTGTCTTGATTTTCTAAGTCTCTCTCGGCTTGAGAGGATTCCGCGTTTTGTGGAGCCGCAGATTGCTGGACTTGAGGAGGTGCAAAGGGGCGTGTTTGAATTTGTACGGCAGGTGGGACAAATGATGATTGGGCTGCGGGCTTGCTGACATATTCGCTCACGATCGGACACCTCTCTCGGATATTTGAGTAGTACCTGAATTTCAGACTGGGAGGCAAACAACAAGAGTCGATAAGAATCTATAAACTCTTAATAGAACGGATTTCGAGATGTTTGCGATCGCTTTATAAGTACCAAATTCTAACTGTAATTTTTATAAAAAATATTAGCATTTATCGATTAGTATATTTTATAGCAATCGCCAGAGAGGTTAATACCAATTTCTCTTGAAATTGTGACAGATCGGGTTTTGTGTTCCACACGGAGCGCGGTCTTTTTAAAAAAATGCGTTGCATCACTTTTTGAAAATGGTATAAGACAGAAGAATTCTGTCTAGCTGAGCAGAGCCGAAGCCTAATTTGTCCTATAAGACTTGGCTATTGCTATAGTTGATACCTCGCTCAAATACGAGTTTTGTTGTGAAGAGGGAGATCAAATCATCATCTACTGCGATGATGCGCCATTGCTAAAATCAGGCAAAATCTAAAGAGCTGTCATACTATTGGTAAGATCCGCCAGCACACCCGACGCGATCGCAGATCGCTTCCATTGCTTGCTGGAATGTGCGTTAAACTCCGTTTTGGTTTTCGCTTTGTAGTTGTACCACAAGCTGACTAAATTCCTGTTCGGAAACCCGATCTACATCGCCTTCTCCCATCAGAACAGTCGTTAAATAGTCCATTTCTCTTTCGAATTCCCCTGTTTCCCAATTATATGCTAATACATCCATTCCGCCTGCTTCTGGTTTGATTAATTTAACGGGTCTTCTTCCGACAATAAAATACATAGGCAATTCCATTTTGTTCCCTCTACTCTATTTTAATTTTGCAAAAGATTGCGATTCATTTATTGAAACTGATTAGATGAAATAATTATTACAGCGTTTTACAAATCAATACATAGTGACGACTCCCGACGCTGATGCATTGTTCGAGTGCGATCTCATGGGTGAAATTTTAATGGGTTAGGATCTTTGGTTGCTAGGAGAGCGATCGCCGATCGCTAGCTTTACAAAAAATAACCAAAAAAAATTTAGGAGTGCCCTAAGACACTCCCAAAGAAAATGCAGAATAAAAATAATTGCATTTAAAAATCGAAAACCGACACTAATAGGTTAGTGCCATGCTACGAGACGTTTCTGCCCCTAGATAGACACGAACGCTTAGAAAATCGGTTGGGCAAGCAGTTTCGCAACGCTTACAACCAATGCAGTCCTCAGTACGGGGAGAGGAGGCGATTTGACCCGCCTTACATCCATCCCAAGGCACCATTTCTAAAACGTCAGTCGGGCAGGCGCGCACACATTGTGTGCAACCAATACACGTATCGTATATTTTGACTGAATGGGACATTTTTTATTGCTCCAATCGCTATGATACCTATTCGCAGCAATGAATTTGCCACTACAATCCTCTAAAGAATTGCTTAAGGTACGGAATCTTCAAAACCAAGTCTACCGCAGTGGCTAAACTTAGATATTTAGAAAGAGTCATAACTTAAAACAATTTAATATTTAGCGACGCTGCCCCATAACCAAGCTAAGCTTATTTGCGTCCAATACTTAACATTTCGCACACATTTAGCAGATAGCATGAAACCATGACAGATAACACTCAAACCCCAGAAGCAGAGGCAGAGAGACTTTTTGAGATGCTGCGCCGTAAAGAAGGGACTTGGGTGCAGTGGGGGCAGGCTTGCCAGCAATTACAAAAAATGGGCGAAAGCTCCTTAGCAATTTTTGAAAACACAGGCTTTGAGCCCATCCAGCAAAATCAGATTATGGTGGGCGCACAGGTCTATACAGGCTTAGTGTCTGGAGATGCCCCTGCTGCCTTACTGACACACTTTGAGCGTAAAGGTAGTGACATCCTCTATGAATTACGCATTCTCAGCCTTGTCGATCGCATTGCTGTCGCAGAGTTAGCCCTCGCCAAAGAACTAGATTGCATAGAAGTTAAAGATATCGCTAAAGCCGTCAAGGATATATCCACGATGGCAAACCTACCTGAAGGGTTTACGCGGCATCCTGGCGATGCAGTGGCATTTCAAGTCTGGAAAGCCTTGCAAGCTAAGCAAGATTCCCAAGAAAAGGCAAGGTTGATCGCTAGAGGCTTGAAATTTGCCAATAGCAATGCCGCAAGAGTTGCGATTGAGCGATCGCTCACCGATATGATCGCACCTACTACAGCGCGATCGCCGCGCTTACCTGTGTTTCGCTATGACGAGGAGCACATGTTACCTAGGGTGCTTCCTGTAGCGGGGGAGTTGCCCTTGGCGATCGCCGCTTATAAAGCAGTCCCCATGGCTGACGAATGGCCTCCCTTTGGTATGGTCAAATCTGCGAAAGAATCTACTTGGGTGGCGATCCCTGGTTGGCAAGCGATCGTCGATATTCAAGATGGTGTTGTGATTCTGGCGGATACAAACACGCTCAAACAGGTTTCAGGGCAGGAACTGGTCAGCAATGTTCCCAGCCAACCCGAGCAGGTATTGGTAATCTGCGATCGCGCCCAGAGAGAATGGGATGATAATTCTTATTTCGTGGTCGAGCAGGACAAGCAGGTGAAAATCCAGTGGTTTGATGCTGCCCCAGAAATCAAATTACTCGGTCGCGTAGTGCTGGTTTTGCGTCAAATGAAAATCTTTGATACAGCAGCGGCTCAGGAAACTTGGCAAATTGATGAATAAATCGTAAGTTACTTTTGTGTACCTGTTAAAGGAGGCTTCTAAAGGAGGCTTCTAAATTTAGCATTAGTCATTACCTTGGATTTTCTCATGGAAAAAGATAGCATTTTTGGCTTGGTGGGTCTTGGTATAGGGCTTCTAATTACTTTGGCTACCTGGCTCAAAGGAATATTTACAAGATCCTCACTCCGCAAGGAAATCGACGATCTCAAAAAGAATCTCAACCTTCAAATGCAGATTAGTGCTAGAGGAAATGATGAAGTCAAAACAGAATTGGACCGTTTAAGGAAGGAAAACGAAAATCTACGCATTACCGTAGCAACGCTCTCTAATAAACCAGGTAGAACCGAACTAAAAACGCTGCATGTTTGGGATAAAGCAATCCGAATCTTAATCATCAAGTCTCCGGCTTTTGCACCCGCTTGGGAAATGTCACTGGAGGAAGCCAAAAAAGAAATTGAAGAAACAAACCAAGGGGTTAGACCTTTGATTCGCAAGGCTTTCACACTGTTCCTACCCCAAGCAAAGAGCGATCCTAGTAACGAAGGGGATTAAGGGAGGGATCGTTCCCCATGATAATCTCCTCCTGAGCCGTACTTCCATCGATCGCACGATCGCTGCCAGTAGTATTTCTGTTCGGGTAGGAGATTCTCAAAGGATGGTGCTATAGATTTCCCTAGGCGATCGAGCAAGCTGTATTTCCCCAAATTCGCATAATGGCGCATCCAGTCTAGTAATGGGGGGATGCCTACCTGTGTCACAATTTTTCCAACTAAGACGGGATCGGCGATCGCCATACTGAGCATGGTTTGGGATAGCGCTGGGAACTGAACTACATCCTGTAAAAAAGGCTTGAGGACTGGATCGCCTAACTTCTGCATGGATGCAAATACTGTAGAAAGAAGATAGTTGATCGCATTCGCTTCGATCTTTTGATGGATGCCTACACTCATCGTCTTTTGGAACAACCATGTCACCGATAAACTGGGTTGATAGGGGTGCAGCGATCGCAAATCCTTCCGACTCAAGAAATTCCCACTCAAGGCAGAATCAATGCCATTTGCGAGCCGCTCAAGATGGCGCACCATCGCCCCAAAGCCACCAAAACTAAGCGGGGATTGACTGCCACTGCTATCACCTACTTGAAGGATTCGATCCCATGCCGTTTGTAAGGGAGTTTGCTGATAGGAAGGGAAGAAACCAAAGAGGGTTCGTTTAAATTGCAGATTTGCCAGATCGATATCTTGATATTGAGGCAACCAGTGCAGATAGTCGGCAAACAGTTGCGAGAAGCTAGGACGGGCTAGATCGGCATCGACATAGGTAAATAGATAGGTGGTTCTCCCATCTTTGGCAGGGAAAGCTTCCCAAAAGTACTGACATTGATTTTGAATGGGTGTAAAGGTGTAAATCAAATCCCCATAGGCTTTGGCTGGAATCCCCTCAGCACAACTCCCGACTACCATGCAAACGCCTTCAGGCTTCATTCTTTGTCGGTTTGAACTACGGGCTTGACGTGCGATCGCACTAAAATGACCCATCGCATCCAGCAACAATCGCGCCCTAATGGTAAGCTTCTCGACTTTGGACTTATTCGCTACTTCTATTTCAATACCATTGGGATGGGCGATCGCTTGCTGAAAACCCATATGCTCTAGTAACTTACCGCCGCGATCGAGGAATTTCGCCTTGAGCGTAGCTAAGAGAAACACAGGATCGACCCCGATATTTAACACGTCTCGCACCCAAAGTTCGATACCTTCATGGAAACCGACTCGACCGGGATTGTATTCGGTGGCGATCGCCTGTTCTAGTTCTTTACTTGTGAGTAAATCTAAAGCGAGAAATGTCTCCAGCTCTGGGCGTGAAATATTCCATTCCTGCTCTCTGCCTTTCAAAATCCCCTGCTCGATTACCAGTACCCGCCAACCGCGAAGTTGGAGGGCGCAACCAATAAAGATTCCAAGCGTACCGCCACAGATGGCGACATCGAAGTCATTCTCTAGCAAAAGCGTTTCACTTTGACCGATAACCGATGGCTGCGTCGTGGCAGAAACCACGCTCTCTCGATACGATCGCCAGAAACGATCCATGCGATCTAACTGACCCAGCAGATCTACAGGCATTTGTGGTAATAGGTCTTCCAGATTGGTCATTGCAGTATAAAGATGGAACTTTTAGAGAATTAGGTACTGAGTCATTTAGACAAATCCACCGATGCGAATACTTTGCTCTACTTTAAAAGCCACGCTTTGCGTGGCTTTTAAAGCTTTCTAGGTTATGTCTGTAGCTAAACTAAACTAAAACTTTGCTACCAAAAGCAGAGCCCCGATCGCTAGGCAGATAATTCCACCAACCAGAGACCAAAATGCTGGATGGCTAGAATGCTTTTTACCACTATCTGTCGTAATCAGTTCTAAATCCATCCATGGGGCAACACCACGGCGGAACCAGCCCTTGGTTGTGGTCTGCGTTCCAATTAGATCTTTGACTTTATTCATGCCTGCCAAAAAGTTGCCAATGGGGCCCCAACGAGAGGCATACAACAGATAAATCATGCCTGTTTGGTCTTGCAGTTTCATATCAGAGCCAAACACATACCCTGCATCACCGCGCCCTATGACTTTACCCTTAAGCGTCACAGGTCTGCCCCGCAACGGACTGGCATAGGGATCTGACATCAGCGTCATTATGTCCGATGTTGGAGCATTTGTAGAATTGGGGAACATGACTGTACGCTTGACCAAAAGGGCAATACCCAAACATAGGAGCGGAATTGCCACGAAGGCTTTGCCTGCACTCATGCCACCATGGGCAAGAATTGCACCTACAATCAAGCCCGCGACAATTGCCAAAAACTCAGCACAATAGAAGAGTAGATCTGTAAAGAAACTGCCATACAGACGTTGCTTACTGAGCTGATTCCCCTCGGCGATTACCCGCCCCATATCAAACTCCATATCGAGTCCTAACTGCTCGGCATAGGTACTTAAAGCTCTTACGCGCTTACCTGTCAAAGGGTGGGTTGAACTCAGCTCTAGCCACCATCCCCAAGGATTAAACAAATCCCATAAAAACACGCGTCCGACTTTCTCTGGCTGTGAAGAAATACGGTAGGAAGATCCTGTTGATACAGCAGCTTTGGCATCATAAATCCCCAATGCTCTTGTGCCTTGAATCAATCGGCTGGGTTCTTTAGCTTTCTCGCTTTCTTCGAGGATGCCATAGGCAATTTTGACCAAAGCTCGTGATAAAGCGTTAGGGTTACCCGTTGTTTCCGCCGCAAAATGATCGGCAAAGTACTCTCGCGTGCGCGATAAGTACAGCAGCAGGTAAGTACCAACCAGATAAAACACATAGGCAGTCACCGCTACGATCGCCGCCGCAGACTCCGCCCGATCGTCCAGCTTTCTACCAAACTCCCGAACGCCAATGTAGATCAAATACATGATTTGAATCAGCGTTGAAGCCATCGTCATGATCGCAAAATCCCAGTGGACAATATGACCTAGCTCGTGGGCATAAACCGTTGCAACTTCATCATCATCTAGGTAGGTGAATAATCCCGCACTAACTACAAGCCGAGCACTGTCAGGCAAAGCCCCATAGGTAAAAGCCGTAGGATTTTGGTCATCGATGATGCCAATGCGAGGTTGCTTAATTTTTTTTAAGCTGCAAACACGCCGAATCACATGGGCTGACTCTGGACTGCGTCTTTCCAGCTCCTCAATCGATACCCATTTGGTGTGATAGAGCCAGTTTTGGACTAAATCCATAATCCAAGGAGAAACGAAAAAAGCGATCGCGTTAAAGGCGATCGTAATGACTAGAGCTATCCCCAGTCCTAAGGCAGGATTGCCACTTTTGACGATCAGCAAGAGGGCAGAACATAACGCCAGCACCATGCCAAAGAGCAAGGCGATCGTGACACCAGAGGCAAGAGCGAGATTTCCTGCGACTTTGGCGATCGCTAAAACGCCCCCTGCTTGTTGCGCTCGTCCTGCCTTATGGGGAAATTCTGATGGTTGTGTTGACATAAAAGTTATGGAAGCGAAGGTTAACTTTTGAATATGGACAACTAGCGGCGTTGCATAATTAACTCGGTCTGACTACTATATAACTCCCTAAAAAATGCTTTGAAATCCATTTTACTACTTGGAACTAATCGGCATAGATAATGCCAACAAAGCTTCAATATTTAGGACATAACCTTGAGAGCTAAATTTGTATGACACCTAACGCGGTTTGGACAATGGAAGGAAATATTTTATTTCCGACCCCCGTTTTTAGCTTTAAGTTACAGGATTATCAAGCCCTAAACCAGCAACTTTTAGAGACGATCTATCAACTCAAAGAAACCGAAAAAGGGGCAATGCGAACCTCTGCACCCTTAGGTTGGCAGAGCGAGACAAATTTATTCTCTTTACCGCAGCTACAGGGCTTCAAGCAACTCATTGATGCCGCAGTGCTAGAAACCGCTAAAGCCGTAGGGTATGGTGAGGTGAAAATGCAAGCCGATCGCTGCTGGGCAAACGTCAACCCTAAATATGCAGGCAACATCATTCACGATCATGCCAACTGTCTATTTAGCGGTGTTTACTACGTGCAAACGCCGCCCAACTCAGGCAACCTCACGTTTCACGATCCGCGCCATGCCAGAGTATTTATGCAGCCGAGAGTCACTAGCTACACGCCTTACATTGCCGATGCGATCGATATCGAAGTTCAAGAAGGCGTCATCATGATTTTTCCAAGTTGGCTTAAGCATGGGGTTGCGCCCAATCTCAGCGACAGCGATCGCGTCAGCCTCAGCTTTAACTATATTTTTGTCCGTCCTTTATGAGCTGATTTCAGAAAAGCTAGAAACGCCTTTGGGCGAGAGGAGAATCATCTGTTATTTCTGGAAATTGATTAGGGACGAGATTATTGTTAGAGTCCTGAGTGAACTGGAATGTGATAGGTGGCGTTGTGACTGGAGATGTAATATCTGATGTTGGAATACTGATATTAAAGTTGCTAAAATTGCCCGCTATTGTATAAGGCTCACTAGGAACCTCGGTAACCAAGTAGGCAGATTCATTGGGGTTGGTAACTCTGGCATTGGCTTGAAATGTGACAAGACGATTATTGATATTGGCTGTACGTCCATCATTCAAAGTAATCGTACCATTTACGACAACACTGATATAGGCGTCGGGGTTACCAGGGACAGTTGGATCGAGAGAAGACAAAAACGCGGGTCTACCATCACTTTCTTGAATAGGAACCGATGTAGGTAATGTAAACGTGAGGTTGGCAGTTCCTAGAGGTGTGATTGCATTATTTAACGTAATCACGGGGAATGCGGCTTGGTTCTCAGGAATATTGAGCGTGAACGTTCCATTGGTAATTGGAATTACAAATTGTGGCGTTGGCAATGCACTAAAAGCAGACTGCGGCACATTGAGCGAACCACTCTGAAACTTTGCTGTAATTTCAGTAATTGTAAAACTTGGTAGCTCGGCAGGAAGAACAGGCTCCTTACCCTCAGTCACTTTGGCGAGTGCTTGCAAAAATGCTTGGTTGTTAACAAGTGTGGCATTTCTACCGTCATTGAGCGAAACACTGCCATTGATGTTATTGATATTGACACCAATTGGGGTATCGGTTAAATCAATCGTAATTCCAGTTTGCCAAATAGGAAGACTAGGAGCGCCAGTTACCGCAATTGTACCAACTGGGGTCACAAAGGTTGGATTACTAACATAGGAGGCACTGGAGCCTTCAGTGGTATCATACCGAACGACAAATCCACCACCAGTCACTGGTACTGCTACAGTCTGGGCTTCAGCAGATGGCATTTGCATTACAGCCGCACCCGCAGCCACTGCAACCGTCGAAATTTTGAGCATTAATGAGTTAGACATGATTCCCTCCGTTAGAACGTAAAAGTAGTCCGTAAAGTGCCAACCGCGATCGCGTCACTGCTACTAGTATTCACAGGGTTAAATAGAAACAAAATCCCTGGAGTAATACTGATGTGATTAGAGACGCGGAAACGATAAAAAAGCTCGACGTGTGTCGTACTAGCGGGTTGGGATCCAAAAACGCCACCTGTACCTGAGATTGCGCTGGGCAGATTTAAAGCGGGTATACCATTTAAGCTAATCGTGCTGCTGGTAATTTTAGGTGGTTGCCCTACGTAAATCCCTGCTAAATCTCCTTGAGAAAACAGGTCAGGTAAATTTAAATATACCATCCAGTTTGTGGTTTCAACAGTACCCGATAAACCCGCACCTAATACATTTGTGGTCGTGTAGCCGCCCCAAGTGCCAAGAATAAAATGATGGCTTGCCCGCCACGCTAGGTTAGCTCCAAACGCATTGGTAGATAGGCGAGAACCAAGCGATCCGATAATCTGATCGCCCACGCCAGTACCCAATAATGCATTGGTAGAGTAGGCATTGAGGTAATAGAGTGTGACATCAAGGCGATCGACAGGAATCATCGCCAACTGTACGCCGATTGTAGAGGGACCCGTAAATAAGCCGCCACTTTCTGTCGGATTAGCAGCGCTGTTAAAGCCGTTCCCTGCCGAATAGACTGCCTGTAAACTGACGCGATCGCTGATTTGCCAGTCAATGCCAAGTCCTGCCTGCGTACTACCAAGCCCAAGGATTGGGTTACGTTGGGCAAAAGTCGAAATTGCCCCCTGCCCAGCACTTTCATAGCGGTTTGGCCCTCGAAACACAGTGATCGGATTGACGCCCTGTGCGCCAACAATTACGGCAAGTTTGTCGCTCACAAGGAAGCGATAAGACAGATCGCTCAACAGGATTCTGTTACTGGTATCCGATTCATAGCCTAAGCGGGTAAAGGTATCGTTGAGAAAGTACGGAGCGTTACTAAACCCTGCACCCGTATTGAGGTTCCCAGACTGCAAGCCTGTGATTAAATAGCTGCGATCGCTAAACTGAGTCAGAAGGGTCAGTTGTAAATTGTAGCCATAGGTTAGAGCCGCAGCAGGATCGCGCGTTTCTTTTACGCCATCGCGAGGATTTAAATCTGCCGTGTTGCCAAAGCGTCCCTGTAAGCCAAAAATGGCTTGTCCGAATAGTTTAGTCGTGGTGGAAAACTGTTGGGCTTCAAGTTTTGCTATCTTCGCTTCTAAGGCATCAACTCGTCCTCTGAGGGCTGCTAGCTCGGCAGCAAATTCTTCTTGTAGTTTTTGGAGGGCGGCGAGATCTTCCTTGCTGACTTTATCGGCAAGTCCCGCCGAAATGATTTCGTTGATTTTATCTAAACAAGCATTCACCCCTGCGGCAAATTCATAACGAGACATGGCATGCTGACCGCGATAGGTGCGATCGGGGTAGCCTGCAATGCAACCATACCTTTCAACCAGAGATTGCAAGGCGGTAAATGCCCAATCGGTTGGACGCACATCTGAGAGCTGGGAGACCGAGGTGACATTCTGGGCTGTAGGCTGGGTTTTGCTTTGAGAGATATTGGTCGTTGTGTTGTTGCGATCGCGATCGCTTGAACGGATCAGCCTTTGCCGATCGATCTCATTAAGTAATTGCTTCGTCTCAATTGGAGTTGCGATCGCTGGAGTAATCGAAGATTTTGTCACTGGATTTCCTGAAACTTCGTCGCTCGCTACAGGTTTCTGAATAGGTGTTTTGGGCGATCGCTCTGCGATCCTTAACGTAGGATTCGATTTGAGATTTGGTTGAGGAGCTGTTTGGGCAATCGACCTAGAAGTATCTGAAGGTGAGGCGATCGGTTCAGCCAACACTGTGCCATGACAAACCGTTGGTAGACCCAGTAAAACTAGGTATAAAAGTTTTTTCATAAATGCTCCTCACAGAAACCAAGTAAACGAATTTTATGCCCTTTTCACACGGACACCACAATATCCTGCTTGTTTACAGGTAGCAAGTCTTGGTTAGAGATTCAGATTTTTACAGGTTAATTTATCTCAAGATATCTACATAAAAATGCAGAGAATCTACTAGCTCATCTAAACCAGCGCAAGGATAACGAGCTAACTACTACACTCATAGAGCTAAATGCCATTGCCAGACCTGCAATCATTGGGTTTAAAGAAATTCCCAAACTGGGATACAGTACGCCTGCGGCGATCGGGATGCTGAGCGTATTGTAGGCAAATGCCCAGAATAGGTTTTGACGAATTTTGCTAAATGTGGCGCGACTGAGTTGAATCGCTACGACGACATCTTGAATCCCTTGATGCCGATCTTGGTTCGCCCCCTGTCGCATCAGCACAATGTCGGCGGTTTCCATGGCTACATCTGTACCCGAACTCAGGGCGATGCCCACCGTGGCGTTAGCGAGGGCAGGGGCATCATTGACACCATCTCCCACCATGGCAATTCGCTGTCCTTGTTGCTGGAGTTGTTGAATCACTGACGCTTTGCCATCGGGTTTTACCTCGGCGATCGCTTGGGATGGGTCAATACCCAGTTGAGCCGCGATCGCTTGCGCTGTTTCCCTGCGATCGCCCGTCAGCATCCACACCTGCAATCCCATATTCTGTAAGGTTTTTACGACTGCGGGTGCTTCGGGTTTAATTCGATCTTGAATGGCGATCGTGCCTGCAAAGGCAATGGGGGACTTCGAGCCTGTCTGAACTGCAACGAATACGGGAGTTTTACCTGCTTGGGCAAAGCGATCGCCCAGTTCCAGAGCCGTTTGGGGAATTTTGACGCTATGCTCGGTCAACCAAGCTTGATTGCCCACATAAACTGTTTTTTCACGATCTAAAATTGCCTTAACCCCACTACCCGTAACCGATTCTGAGATTTGGGCTGGGAGTGTGTTTAACCCAAGGCTTTGGGCTTTTGCCAGAATTGCCGTTCCTAAAATGTGATTCGCGCCCGCTTCGGCACTGGCGGCAAGTTGGAGGAGTTGGCGATCGGGTGTCGCATCTGCAAATGCACCCGTCCATCCGATCGCTAGTTCTTGAAACGGAAACTCTGGATCGGCGATCGCATCGGTTACTTCAGGATTGCCCGTGGTGAGCGTGCCCGTTTTATCAAACACTACTGCCGTGAGGCTATGCACTTTTTCTAGGCTAGCTCCCCCCTTAATCAAAATGCCCCTTTCTGCGCCCATGCCCGTACCCACCATAATCGCGGTGGGCGTTGCTAGACCCAAAGCACAGGGACAGGCTACCACCAAAACCGCGATCGCCAATTTAAGGCTAAAAATTAAGTCGCTATGCCAAATTCCCCACCAAAATAGGAAGGTCAGGGTTGCGATCGCCATCACCCCATAGGCAAAATATCCTGCAACTTTGTCCGCCAGTTGTTGAATCGGCGCTTTGCTAGCTTGGGCGGCTTCGACCAAGGCAACAATGCGGGCAAATGTCGTTTTTTCGCCTGTTTGCATCACCTCTACGGTGATCGCCCCCGTTAAATTGAGCGTTGCACCTGTGACCCTCGCGCCCACCTGTTTGGCGACAGGCAGAGACTCACCCGTCAGCATCGACTCATCTACGCTAGAAATCCCAGCAATGACAGCACCATCTACAGGGATTTTTTCACCTGGTAGCACCACAATCCGATCGCTTACCTGCAAATCTTCCACGGCGGTTGGCAGTTGCACGTTTCCCACCAGTAACCTCGCCGTTGGCGGCTGTAAATTCATTAAGGTGCGAATGGCGTCAGAAGCACGCCCCTTGGCTCGGGTCAGTAGCGACTGCCCCAGCAACACAAACCCCAACATCATCACGGGTTCTTCAAAAAAGCAGTGCCAGCCTAACTCAGGCTTAAACAGTGCCACCACGCTGGCGATATAGGCAGAAATCGTCCCTAAACTCACCAAAGAGTTCATATTGGGCGATCGGTACCAAAGACACTTTGCCCCATCCCACCAGATCTCTCGCCCCAAGGTTAATAACGCCAAGGTCGCGATCGCCCAGTGAGCGTACATATTGCTGAGAATGGGCAGATGCAAAATTCCCATGGGGCCTAAATGCCCCACCAATGCCAGACCGATCAAAGCGATCGGCGGAACCATGTCCCACTTCGCCAGATTTCGCTGAAAATTTAGCAGGATATTGGAAACCCTTGACTGCGAGGTTTCTACAGATGCCGCTAGAGATGCATGTTGGCGCGTTGGTTTGGCTGCTTGAGGTTGCGCCGCAAACCCTGCCGATGCGATCGCTTTGAGCAAATGCTCTACGAGTTCGGCGCGATCGATCTCACTTTCATAGACAACCGTTGCCCTTTCTGTGAGCAAGTTTACGCTAGCCGCACGCACGCCCTCGCAATCTGAGAGACGTTTTTCTACCACAGCGACACAACCTGCACATTTCATTCCCTGTACAGAGAGGGTTACTGAGTTTGGGGCTGAGATGGTTTGAGTAACTGTCACAACTTTTTAAATCTTTGGGTTCCATCATGATATGTCTAAAGTCTTCTCCGATCGGCTTAGCAAGTTTAGGGTCACTTGTTACCGAGACTTCTATCGGTGTTTGTGCGATCGGGTAGCCATAGTGGTGAAATAATGGTAAATAGTATAAATTCTTTGTCTACTCCTAATAGCGGTGACGTATAGACAACTGCTAAACTTGGGCAAACTGACTGATACTAAACTGATACTAAATTGTCTACTTAATTTCAGTATAGTATCAACCCAGCAATTGAATATTCTCTTGAGACTTAAGACACAATGGCTCAAAATTAACTTAACCTTAATTTACCCATGTCCATTCCTGACAGCCAATTTTCAATCCATTTCTGGGGCGTAAGAGGAAGTATCGCGACTCCAGGAGTTAGCACTGTGCGCTATGGTGGTAATACCCCCTGTGTTGAGATGCGATGTCACGGTAAGCGCCTTATTTTTGATGGTGGAACGGGACTAAGAGTACTAGGGCAGCATTTACTCAAAGAAATGCCTATTGATGCCCATATGTTTTTCACCCATAGCCATTGGGATCACATTCAAGGCTTTCCCTTTTTTACCCCAGCTTTTATCAAGGGCAACACGTTTCATATCTATGGCAAGGTTGCACCCAACGGGCAAACCATGCAAGACCGTTTAGAAGAACAGATGCTGCATCCTAACTTTCCAGTGCCGTTACGCATCATGGGAGCAGCCATGCACTTTCACGATGTCGAAGTGCCCAGTAAGATCGATCTCGGTAATGGGGTAATCGTAGAGCCAGGCATGCTCAATCATCCTGGTGAAGCAACGGGTTATCGAGTAAGTTGGGGTAATGAATCCGCTGTCTATGCCACAGATACAGAGCACTTTGCCGATCGCGTTGATGAAAGCCTCGTTCACTTGGCAAGGGATGCAGATGTTTTGATTATTGATGCCACCTACAGCGACGAACAGTATTGGTCAAAAAACTCTCCTAAGGTAGGCTGGGGACATTCGACATGGCAAGAAGCCGTCAAACTAGCGGAAGCCGCAAACGTGAAAACCCTCGTAATTTTCCATCACGATCCCGTGCATAGCGATGATTATTTGGATGAGATCGGTCGCCAAGTGCAAGAAAAATTTCCTAGCGCCGTCATGGCAAGAGAAGGTATGGCGATCTCAATTCCCACCCATAGCTCGATTGGAATTACCTAGGATGGAATGTCCTCTGTGCGGTCATGGTAGCGTTTGGTTATCCGTCAATTAACACACGTTTGATAAAAGTGGTGAAAGCGGCATCAGGCAAAAGTTTGCGAAGGAACAATAACATGCCAGCATTTTTGCCCGCAGGGTAGCGCAGCTTCCACGAGTCCTCTGTACTGGCTTTATAAATCACTTGTGCTACAGCTTCAGGAGAGGAACCATCCATTCCCGCCTTCTCTGTTTTCGGTAAAACCTTGGCAATAAAGCGATCGTAGGCAGTCAGCCCTGGTCGAGACATAATATCGGCGGAACGACTGTAAAAATCCGTTTTAATTGCACCAGGTTCGATCAGCTTCACTCTGATTTGAAATGGTTTGAGTTCGTATTGCAGCGATTCCGAGAAACCTTCCACGGCAAATTTGGTGGAATGATAGAGGCTATAGAGAGGGAAGGTAAGACGACCACCAATCGAAGCGACATTGACGATCGCACCTTGTTTCCGTTCTCGAAAATGGGGGAGTACAGCGCGAGTGACATCCATTAGCCCAAAGACATTGGTAGCGAACTGACGTTCTATTTGCGATCGCTCCGAAGCTTCAAACACGCCGACCAGCCCATAGCCCGCATTATTCACCAAGACATCGATCGCCCCAAATCTTTCGATCGTCGTTTCTACAGCCTGCTGAATGGAGTCAAGATCGGTAACATCAAGGCGCAAACAGAGAACATGGCTGAGATGAGCGAGTTCAGTAGCTTTTTCTGGCGATCGCATCGTGGCGACAACATTCCATCCCCTTTGTTGAAATTCCAAAGCCGTAGCTTTACCAATTCCTGTCGATGCCCCAGTAATCAAAACTGTTTTCATAGGTCGCCATTTTGCGTAAATCCTCACCCTAAGCATACTAGCGATCGCGAATGCGTGAATGCAGCTAAGGGCATAGCTAAAAGGAAAGGGAATGTATCATTCCGTACTAAACCACTCGGCAAAAAACCTTACTTTCTTAATAACCCAAATATTCCTTAAGTTTCCATGCGGTTGGAGCAATTACAAGCATTTTTAGCTGTGGTTGAGACAGGCAGTTTTCAACAGGCATCACAAAAATGTGATGTCAACCAGTCTACGGTGAGCAGACAAATTCAGGCTTTAGAGGCAAGTTTAGGTATCCAGTTATTTCATCGTGGTGCCAGTGCCAAGGTAACTATTGGGGGTGAGCGGCTGCTGCCCCATGCGCGTAAAATCTGCCAAGAATGGAAAAATGTCGAGCAAGAACTAAATGACTTGCAAGCAGGAAAGCAAACGGAACTTTGTGTGGCGGCGATTCCCTCGGCATGTGCCTATCAATTGCCCCCTGTTTTACAGAGTTTTGCCAAAACCTATCCCAACGTACAACTGCGGGTAACGACCTTGGGCAGCGATCGCGCGCTCAAGGTGCTCAAAGACGGGCTGATCGATCTAGCTGTGGTGATGAATAATCCTTTTTTGACCTCTAGCTCAGAGATGGTGGTCGATGTGCTCTATGAGGAATCGATCCAAGTCCTGATGGCTGCCGATCATCCTCTTAGCTGCCACCAACAAGTAACTTGGAAAGATCTTGATCGCCACGATCAGGTGGTGTTTAAGGATGGCTACGGCTTGCAACGTCTCGTCCAGGAGCAATTTAACCGACAGGGGCTGCACCTCAATGCCGTACTAGAGCTTAATTCTCTGGATGCCTTTCGAGGTGTGATCAGACAAGGTGACTTAATTGCGCTTTTACCTGCCACAGCTCTCAAAGATGTGAGCAACGATCCTTCGTTAGCTGTGCGCGAAATTGTCGGACCAACGCTCACGCGTCAGATTGTCTTGGTAACGACGGGCGATCGCTTGCAAATTCCACCGATCTATCATTTCCGTAAGTTGACCTGTGAGTTAATCCAGCAAAAAAATCACATCCTCAGCGAGCAAAGATTTCACCCCAGCCAAATGTCAACCCTTAGCAACCAATTATTGGCGGCGAATCCCCAATTAATGACCCACTAACTTTTTCTGGAGACTCAACCACGAGATCGCTTCAATGCCAACGAACCATTTGTAATGTCATACTGGTAAGCCGTAGATTCATTACTATAGATCGACCTACGAATTTAATCCAACATCACGGCAAAGGGAATGAGTAAGGTTTTTCGTGAATTACTTCGCAAGGTTGGCAGTGGAAGACACACGGGCAAAGACCTGAGCCGGCAAGAAGCAGAATTAGCTACCAAAATGATTTTGGAGCAGGAAGCCACACCCGCTCAAATTGGCGCATTCATGATTGCCCACCGCATTAAGCGACCGACTGGCGTTGAGTTAGCTGGCATGCTCGATGCCTACGACCAACTCGGCGGCAGAGTCGAAGCGCTTGATTCCGAACAAACCGTACTTGTGCTGGGTTCGCCCTATGATGGCAGATCGCGCACTGCACCCATCAGTCCGATCGCTAGTTTGATCTTGGCAAGTGCAGGCTGTCCCACGATCTTGCATGGCGGCGATCGCATGCCCACCAAAGACGGTTTACCCTTAATCGATATCTGGCAGGCTTTGGGCGTCAATTGGCAGCAGCTATCCTTAGCGCAGGTGAGACAGGTTCTAAGCGCGACGAATTTAGGCTTTGTCTATCTGCCCAAGCATTTTCCCTTGGCGCAGGGCATTGTGCCCTATAGAGATCAAGTGGGAAAAAGACCTCCCTTTGCCACCCTAGAACTAATTTGGGTTCCCTACCTAGGCAAAACCCTAACTGTGTCAGGGTTTGTACATCCCCCCACGGAAACCAATATCCGCGAGGCATTTGCCCTGCGCGGCGTGACTGAATTTGCCACGATTAAGGGTTTAGAGGGAAGCGTCGATTTACCCCGCGATCGCACCGCGATTTTGGGCATTCATCGTGGCGGTACGTTCGAGCGCTTGACCCTTTCAGCCAGAGACTACAACTTGCAGGGTAAAGATGTGGAAATTGCCGAGGCACTAGAAATGTCTCAGATGATTTTGTCTACGCTCAAGGGCTTGCCCTCGGAATATATGCAGTCTGCGATTTGGAATGGTGGATTTTATCTCTGGTTATCTGGCATTTCTGCCGATCTACAGTCTGGGCTCGATCGCGCCAAAGAAATTCTCAATACGGGCATCGCCGAGCGCAAACTTAAGGATGTTAAGGAAGCGATCGCCGCCTTCACCGCTGGCTGAGCGCGAAGCCTAAATTCAATCTGCCGTAAATCCAATTCAATTTGTTTGAAATGCTATAAGATAGGGGGTCGGTTCTGGTAGGGATCAGCTACTAGAGGAAACGGGGAAAGTATGGTGCAAGTCCTACACTGTCCCGCAACTGTAAAGGCAGTAATTGTCTAAGTCAGGATGCCCGCCGATTGCGATCGACAAAAAAAATACATCTGCGAGGTATAGATGGTTCATAAATTATTTGTTTGCACGACCTGTGCCAGTACTTGGAAAGATGGCAAACGGGTTGGTACTAGTGGCGGACAGCTACTACTAGACGAGTTGCTAAAGCTCAATCAAAGTTGGAGTTTGAGGTCAAGCTTCTTAATTCAGTCTGTTGAATGCATGAGTGCTTGCAATCGTCCCTGTGTTGTCGCGATCGCTTCTGAAGGAAAATACACCTATTTATTTGGCGATCTCCCTGTGGATGCCGCATCCCTCGCAACCACCGCATCAGCAATCTTAGTCTGTGCCAGTAAATATAATGCGCAAACAGACGGCAACCTACCTTGGGCAGAGAGACCTGCCCCGCTTAAAAAAGGGATTGTTGCAAAAATTCCACCGATGCAGGAGTTAGCAGCAATTGGATAAAGTTTTTTGACACCAAAAACTAAGGCAAGTGCTTACAAGATATCAACTATCTGAAAGTACTTGCCATTTCAGCAATATTCATTTTTGTGCTTCAAATATCTAGATTTAAAGATTTAGGATTGGCTACTTTTTGCCACCCTGATTGCGCAGGCGATAAGTAATGCGTCCTTTAGTCAAGTCATAGGGAGTCAGCTCTACCTTGACGCGATCGCCGGGCAAAATCTTGATATAGTTGCGACGAATCTTGCCAGAGATATGAGCGAGTACGTTAAACCCATTATCCAGATCGACTCTGAACATGGCATTAGGCAGTGACTCAGTCACTGTACCTTCCATTTCAATTGCATCTTGCTTGGACAAATAACCTCTCCGTTAAAAACTTGGTTTAAAAATCACTAGGGTCTTTCTCACGAAAGTCCCCGATCGCTAAGCGATCGATAGTTGCTGTTGAATAGCCTCTGTCACATTCTCTAAAGATGGGATGCCATCAATTTGAACAACATGAGTCCCGTAAAATTCTAACAGAGGTCTTGTCTTTGCATAATATTCTTCAAGGCGGTTTTTAATCACCTCTTCGGTATCATCAGCCCTATTTTGCTCTTGAGCGCGTAAAAGGATTCTCTCGACTAGTACTGGCTCGGGCACATCTAAATTAATCACGCGATCAAATTTTTGATCGAGTTCAGCCAAAAGATCGTTAAGAGCCTCTGCCTGTGGCACAGTGCGAGGAAACCCATCTAAAATCCATCCTGATTGGGTGTCAGGTTGACTGAAACGAGTCCGCATGACATCGATTACCACCTCATCAGGAACAAGCCGACCCGAGTCGCTAAAAGCTTTGACCTTTAGACCTAACTCGCTTCCCTGTTTGATCTCTGCTCTGAAAATGTCACCAGGTGCAATCCGAGGCACATTCCATAGAGCAGATAAGATTTCGCCTTGAGTACCCTTACCAGAACCAGGTGGCCCCATCAAAATGATCTTAGGCATTATTGCTTAACCATACCTTCGTAGCGTTGAGAAATCACATAGGTTTGTATCTGCTTCGATGTCTCGATTGCCACACCAACCAAGATCAATAAAGATGTAGCACCAATACCACTAAAGGTTGTTACACCCGTAGCACGCTCTATAGCTGTAGGAATTACTGCTACCGCGCCCAAAAAAACAGCGCCGAGAAACGTAAGACGATTGAGAACACCCGAAATATACTCTGATGTTGCTTTCCCTGGTCGAATCCCTGGAATACTACTGCCCATTTTCTTAAGGTTTTGAGCCAGATCGACAGGGTTAACAATTAGGGTTGAGTAGAAATAGCTAAACCCTAAAATCAGTGACAAATAGATTGGAATATACCCTGGACCACTTGGGGATGCAAAGTTGGCAATACTAACAAGTATTTCGTTACTGGAAAATTGTCCAAGGCTAGCAGGAAGAATTAAAACCGAAGAAGCAAAAATGATCGGCATTACGTTCCCTTGATTTAGCTTTAGAGGTAAGTAAGACGCTTGCTCTCTAAACAATTTACGCCCAACTTGACGACGCGCTGAAACAATCGGGATGCGACGGGTTCCTTCTTGGACAAACACAATGCCAACAATCATGACCAAAAAGATCACCATTAGCAAAATTACGCCACCAACCCTAGAACTATCCTGTTGTGCCAAAGCGATTGTGTCACCTAAAGATCTTGGCAAGCCAGCAACAATACTGATAAATATTAGTAAGGATGCACCATTACCCACACCTTTTTCCGTAATCACCTCACCAGCCCACATCACAAACATGGAACCCGCCGACAAAGCAAGCATGGTTTCAATCATAAAAGCAGGTCCAGGTTGGGTCGCTGCTCCAACATTTTGGATCCAAAAAGAAATACCTAAACTTTGGATTAAAGCCCATACCAAAGCCAGATATCTTGTGTACTGAGATATTTTACGTCTACCCGCTTCCCCCTCATTCTTCTGGAGGTTTTCTAGGGTAGGTAACGCCGCAGTTAGGAGTTGCAAAATAATCGAAGCATTGATAAATGGGATGATCCCTAGTGCGAAGATCCCAAGTAGGGATAAACCACCACCAGAAAAGATATCCAAGAAATTAACGACAGAATTATTTTTGACAACCTCACCAAAAATCTGGCGATCCACTCCCGGTAAAGGCAGGTAAATCCCCAGACGAATTAGGACGAGAATGCCCATCGTAATCAGAAGGCGATCGCGCAGACCCGCTGCCTGTGCCATCTGTAGGAAAGTTTCTTGAGGAGTAGGGTTTTTCCCTTTGCTAACTACCATTGCTATGCCTACCTTGAAGCTAGTAAGAGAGGTGTAAGTATCTTTGTTGTATTGTAATGCAGAATACTATTTTTCTGTATCACTGTGGCTTGCGACCATTTACTAAGCGACTAGATTTCAGTGCAGGTGCCACCAGCAGCTTCAATCTTAGCTTTTGCACCAGCAGTAAATGAGTGCGCGTGAACGTTTAAAGCAACACCAATTTCACCACGACCAAGAATGCGCAAAGCACCATCATTCTGTGTAACGATACCTGCATCCATGAGCGACTCTAAGGTAACTTCAGTTCCTGCTGGTAATTCACTCAGGCTGTCAACATTGATAACAGTGAAATGTTTCGCATTCACAATTGGGAAATGCTTTAGTTTAGGTACGCGCTTGTAGAGAGGTAGCTGACCACCTTCAAAGCCAGGGCGAGTCGGTCTACCCGAACGTGATTTTTGCCCGCGCATCCCAAAGCCACAGCTTGCACCTTGACCTGCGGAGATACCACGACCGACGCGACGTTTACGATGTTTAGCCCCTACCTGGGGTCTGAGATCTTCTAAATTCATGGCTAATCAGTTATCAGTTATCAGTTATCAATTTTTGACGATTGGCTTTTAGCGGCAGTTATCAGTTATTTAACAATCAAGCCGTTCGATGCTCGCTGATAACTGTTCACTGCCCACTCCAAACTTAGTTATAGCTTAGTTATAGAGATGCTCAAGCGGAATGTCTCTAGACTTTGCAACTTCGCTGAAAGTACGAAGAGCAGATAGTGCATTCACGGCAGCGCGAGCATTATTCAAAGGATTATCAGAACCTAGCTGCTTTGCCAGAATATTTTTAACCCCTGCTAGTTCGAGCACAGTTCTTACTGCCCCCCCAGCAATTACACCTGTACCAGGAGATGCAGGGCGAATCATTACCTTAGCGCCACCACCAACACCATTACTAGGGTGAGGGATAGAATTAGCTTTGGTTAAGGGCACTTGAATCAAATGCTTCTTACCATCGGATACGCCTTTTTTCACGGCTCCGATCACATCGCTTGCCTTGCCAACGCCAACGCCTACTTGACCTTTTTCGTTGCCAACGATCACGATCGCTCTAAAACTGAGCTTCTTACCGCCCTTTACCACTTTGGTAACACGACGAATTTGAACTACCCGTTCTTGCCACTCAGATTCCTTTTCTGTGCGACTACGCTCAGCTTTTTTAGCTTCGTTGCGCTTACCTTTGCGTTTTTCGTCGCGGTTTTCGCCGTCTCCGCTACCACCGCCACCATCACGGGTGCCTTTACTATCTCTATTTCTACGTTCTGCCATTTTTCTGTTGTGGATGAGTTAGTTACTGATGATCGTAATTTAAGTTATGGAGAGATTTAAAAATTAAGCGATTTAGGCTGATTTCTAAAATTCTAAACCTGCTTCACGGGCAGCTTCTGCCAAGGCTTGTACGCGACCGTGATATAAATTACCACCGCGATCGAACACAACTTGTGTAATTCCTTTAGCGATCGCTCTTTTAGCAATCAATTCCCCCACTTTAGCAGAGGCATCACGGTTTGCTGTTGACTTAAGCTCAGGCTTTAACTCTGGATCGAGGGTAGATGCTGCAACTAGGGTATGTTGGGATACATCGTCAATCACCTGTGCCACGATGTGCTGGTTAGAACGATACACAGATAGCCTAGGGCGTTCAGATGTACCTGACAGCTTGCGACGGACGCGCTGATGACGACTTTTAGTTGCTTGCTTACGGTCTATTTTCAT
This sequence comes from Tumidithrix helvetica PCC 7403, assembly GCF_965232925.1. Lineage (NCBI taxonomy): Bacteria > Bacillati > Cyanobacteriota > Cyanophyceae > Pseudanabaenales > Pseudanabaenaceae > Tumidithrix > Tumidithrix helvetica. The sequence continues at coordinate 225,220 of NZ_CBDDRA010000005.1, read as the reverse complement.
AATTTACCCCTTAGCTTTGTTGCCTTGACTCCTAGTTATTTCTTGCCAGCCTTGCCAGCTTTACGACGCACGACTTCTCCAGCATAGCGAATACCCTTACCCTTATATACTTCAGGGGGGCGCACATCGCGAATACGAGCAGCCGTATTACCAACATCTTCTTTGTTAATGCCAGTAACGACGATATTTACGTTATTTTCTACTGTTAACTGCACGCCTACAGGTGGCTCTAACTTCACGGGAATGCTATAACCAACGTTAAGGGTTAAGGTCGTACCTTGGACAGCAGCACGATAACCGACACCTTGAATTTCTAATCGGCGTTGAAAACCTTCTGAAACCCCCTGCACCATATTGGCAACAAGGGTTCTAGAGAGACCATGTTGTTGACGAGCAGGACGCAGATCGTTGCGACGCTTGACAACAAGCACTTCACCTTCTTGAGATACTTCCACCTGATCGGGTAAGGTTCGCTTTAACTCGCCCTTAGGACCTTTGACAGTCACTTCTTGACCCGAGATAGCCACATTAACCTTAGCAGGGATAGGAATTGGGCGTTTTCCAATACGAGACATAATTACTCCTAACTTCAGAATTGAGAATGCAGAATCATAAATAGTTCTGATTCTTGAGTCCTAATTGCCAAATGCTGCCATCACCAGATGTAGCAAAGAATTTCACCACCGACCTTTTGGCGGCGAGCTTCACGATCTGTCATGATGCCTCTAGAGGTGGAGATAATCGCAATCCCAATACCGCCAAGAACGCGAGGTAGATCCTGGTGATTAGAGTAAACTCTCAATCCAGGGCGACTAACCCGCTTAAGTGTCGTAATAATCGGTTGACGATTCTTACCTTGATATTTCAGTGACAGCACTAACCTACGGTCAATTCCTTCACCAACTTCTTCAAAATCTCCAATGTAGCCTTCTTGCTTGAGTACACGGGCGATGCTCTGTGTCATCTTGGTAGCAGGAATTGCTGTGACCTGATGCCTTGCCATTGTGGCGTTGCGAATGCGTGTCAGCATATCCGCAATGGTATCGTTCGTAGCCATCTTTATCTCCTATGATCCCACTTGTTATTCTCTAAAGGGCATACCCATTGCTTTGAGCAGCGCACGTCCTTCTTCATCTGTATTCGCAGTCGTGATGATGGAAATGTCCATCCCTCGGATTTGGTCGATGCTGTCATAGCTAATTTCTGGGAATATTAGCTGTTCGCGCACACCCAACGTATAGTTGCCTCGACCGTCAAAGCTCTTAGCACTTACACCGCGAAAATCACGAATACGTGGGAGCGCAAAGTTGATTAGACGATCTAAAAAAGCATGCATGCGATCGCGACGAAGCGTAACCATCATCCCTACAGGCATACCTTGGCGCAACTTAAAGCCTGCGATCGCTTTCTTTGCTCTTGTCACCACAGGCTTTTGACCTGCAATGGTAGCAATCTCAGCGAGAGAAGCTTCCAGTGACTTAGCATTTGATGCACCTTCACCTAAACCACGGTTGATAACAACCTTTTCAAACTTGGGTACTTGGTGAATATTGGTGTACTTAAACTGTTCCATCAGTTTAGGCACAGCCTGTTTTTCATAAAGTTCTTTAAATCTAGTAGACATTGTTGTGTTGTGTTGTATATTTCCTGGACTTTGTCAGGATTAGAAATTCAGGGCTAGCAAGTAATCTTGGTAATCATTCAGCAGCGAAGCCACTTACTTTTTATCAAGAATCTCACCTGTTTTCTTGAGCATTCGTACCTTCTTCCCGTCATCGGTAAAGGTGTAGCAGACTCGACTGGCTTTCTTTTCCTTTTCCGAGTAAATCATTACCTTAGAACTGTGAATGGGAAACTCACGGGTAACGATTTGTCCTGCTTCTCCTTCACGTTGAGCTTTCAGATGCTTTGTTTTATTATTCACATCTTCAACAATCACCTGACTGGTTTCAGGGAAAACCTTTAAGATCTTGCCAACTTTGCCCTTATAACTACCAGAGATAACCTGAACGACATCACCCGTTTTTACATGCATCTTAAATGCTGTACGGTTGCCATTGGGCTTTGATTTTAACTTGTTTAACATCTAGAGTACCTCTGGTGCTAAGGATATAATTTTCGTAAAATTTTTATCACGAAGTTCTCTGGCAACGGGACCAAATACCCGCGTACCTTTAGGGTTTCCCTCTTGATTGATAATTACGGCAGCATTATCATCAAATCGAATACTCATACCACTCTCACGTCGAATGGCGCTTTTGGTGCGGACAATTACTGCTCTTACGACATCCGATTTTTTAACGGGCATATTGGGAGTAGCGTCTTTGACAGTGGCAATGATGACATCACCTACACCACCAAACTTGCGATTACCGCCAGCTAGCACGCGGATGCAAAGTAATTTCTTTGCTCCACTGTTGTCAGCCACATTTAAATAACTTTCTTGTTGAATCATAACTTTACGTCTGTGCGATCAAGCTTCTATATTTGGGCTTGTGTATTCGGGCTTATGCATCTGAGATAGAGGTGAGAATCTCAACGATCTCCCAGCGTTTGGTACGACTGAGAGGACGAGTTTCACGAATACGAACGCGATCGCCTTCCTGACACTTGTTTTCAGCATCATGTGCCTTAAACCGCTTTGTGTTCACGACAATCTTGCCGTACTTGGGATGGGCAGAGCGATTTTCAACCGCCACTACCACTGTCTTTTCCATCTTGTCGCTTACAACCAGACCAACTTTTTCTTTAACTGCCATACCTCTATATCTAACCTCTATAAACTAAGCCTGTGCTAATTACTCGAATACTACAAACCTTGACGTGCTATGCCCTTGACTGCCGTTCACGCTCTACAGTCATTAGCTGAGCAAGGCGGTGTTTAGCATGACCAAATTCATGAGGCTTGACGGGTTGCCTTGTCGCAGATTTGAGCCTTAAGGTAAATAACTCTTTCTTGACAGATAAAATTTGAGATTGCAACTCTTCGTCAGATAGCTCTCTTGCAGACTGGACTTTAGGGAGTGCCATAGATTTACTCCTTCTCTCGCTTGATAAATCGGGTTTTAATGGGCATTTTGGCAGCAGCAAGTCGAATCGCTTCCTTCGCAATATCTTCGGTTACACCTGCAACCTCAAACATGATACGACCTGGCTTAACCACAGCTACCCAGAATTCTGGAGCGCCCTTCCCAGAACCCATACGGGTTTCAGCTGGGCGCATGGTGACTGGCTTATCGGGAAAAACGCGAATCCAGATTTTGCCACCTCTTTTGATATAACGGTTCATCGCCCGTCTTCCAGCTTCGATTTGGCGAGAGGTAATCCAAGCAGGCTCAAGAGCTTGCATCGCAAAGTCACCAAAATTTAGCTCCGCACCTCTGGTAGCTGGACCAGACATACGACCTCTTTGCTGTTTACGGAATTTTGTGCGTCGGGGACTCAACATAGTATTTTCAGCTTGTTACACTTTTCATTAGGGTTAAAGAGAACTTCTCAAAGCTCAATTTAACTGTCGGTACCTGACCGATCTTCAAACTGAGGGCGGCGTTGTTGCCGACGTCTCGGTTGACTAGGAGGAGGAGCTACTTCTTCACCAGAAATAATCTCGCCTTTGAAGATCCAAACCTTAATGCCGATAACGCCATAAATGGTTTGGGCAGTCTTGTAGGAATAGTCAATGTCAGCTCTCAATGTGTGCAAAGGAACTCTTCCCTCTCTCACCCATTCAGTTCTGGCAATTTCAGCGCCGTTTAAGCGACCGCCGATTTGCACTTTAATTCCTTCTACGCCAGCTCGTTGTGCCCGTTGAATCGCTTGACGTACAACCCGACGGAAAGAAACGCGGCGTTCGATCTGTTGGGCAATATACTCAGCAATTAAAGGTGCTTCTGCATCTACGCGAGCAACCTCGACGACATTAATGCGGATTTGACTTGTACCAGACTTTGCCAGCGAACCTGCTTGTGTGAGATGTTTCACTAATCCTTGACGCAACTGTTCGATACCAGAACCGCCACGACCAACGACAACACCCGGGCGAGCGGTACGAATTTCTAGATCGACTTGATCGGCTTTGCGATCGATCAAGATGTCAGCAATCCCAGCGTTGTTTAAGGTCTTCTCGATATACGAGCGAATCTGATAATCTTCAGCAATCAGCGTAGGGTAACGATTTGGATCGGCGAACCAACGAGATAGGTGTGGTTGGGTAATACCAAGGCGCAGACCAGTGGGGTGAATCTTCTGACCCATGATTATTTTTCCTCCATTGGTCTAACGGTTATGGTGATGTGACAAGTTGGCTTACGGATTTGATAGGCACGCCCTTGCGCTCTAGGTCTGAACCGCTTTAGGCTTGGTCCCATATCTGCATAGGCTTGGTTAACCATGAGGGTGGCGGGATCTTGACCAGCATTATGTTCGGCATTTGCTACGGCAGAACGTAGTACTTTGGTGATAGGTTCGCAGGCACGATAGGGCATAAACTCTAGAACCATCAAGGCTTCGCGGTAGCTACGCCCACGAATTTGATCGAGTACTCGACGCACCTTGAATGGTGACATCCGAATGTACTTAGCTGTAGCTGGGGTTTCGTCTATATCAAGAATCATCTCTATCTACCTCTTTGCCTTTTTGTCACTCTTGGCGTGACCTCTAAATGTGCGGGTGGGTGCAAACTCCCCTAGCTTATGTCCTACCATTTGCTCAGTCACATAAACGGGTACATGTTGCTTACCGTTGTGTACGGCAATAGTATGTCCGATCATTTGAGGCAGAATCGTGGAGGCACGAGACCAAGTTTTGATTACCTGTTTGTCGCCTTTAGCGTTCAGGTTTTCTATTTTTGTCAGGAGGTGGTCGGCTACAAAAGGACCTTTTTTCAACGATCGCGGCATAACTTTTATCTTTTACTCAGGCTTTTTCAAATCAAATGTCTAGAAATCTAGGAGTTGCGTCCACCTTTACCACGCTTGGAAGACTTACGACGGCGGCGCACAATCAGCGCACTACTTAGTTTTTTCTTCTTACGAGTTTTATATCCAAGAGCAGGTTTGCCCCAAGGAGTTACAGGACCGCTACGACCGATAGGAGCGCAACCTTCACCACCTCCATGGGGGTGATCGACAGGGTTCATGACCGAACCTCTGACCATTGGGCGACGATTATTCCAACGATTGCGACCAGCCTTACCCATACTGAGGTTGCTATGGTCAGAGTTGCCAATCTGTCCAATGGTGGCATAGCATTCTCTGCGTACCATGCGAACTTCACCAGAGGGCAGCTTAAGTGTGACAAAATTGCCTTCTTTTGCAGCAATTTGAGCACCAGCTCCAGCCGAGCGTACCATCTGACCACCTTTACCAGGAGTCAACTCCACATTATGTACAACAGTACCTAGAGGAATGCTGTGCAAAGGTAGAGCGTTCCCAACTTCTAGAGGAGAAGATTCACCTGCTTGAACGATCGCACCAACCTCAAGCCCCTTAGGATGAAGGATGTAGCGCTTTTCGCCATCACGATAGGCAAGTAAAGCAATCCGTGAATTGCGGTTTGGATCGTATTCGATCGCTGTGACTTTTGCAGGGATATTGCGTTTGTCACGCTTGAAGTCAATGATGCGATAGAGTCGCTTGTGACCGCCGCCACGTCTGCGACTCGTAATTACACCACGGTTATTACGTCCTCTTTTACGATGGACGTAGGTAGTAAGAGACTTCTCAGGCTCTGATTTCGTGATTTCGGCAAAGTCAGAGACAGTTAGCTGTCTTGTACCTGCTGTGTATGGTTTGTATACGCGAATGCCCATAGTTTTTGATTTATCGGGTCAATATTTTTAATCAGCGTTTGGAAGATTTCCAGAATTGAATAGAAAGTTTAGGCTTGAGAAATCGATCTAAACTTAATATCTAAAATTGAAGGGGCTAGACTTCGGGGAACAAGTCAATCTTGTCATTGGCAGCAAGAGTAACAATGGCTCGTTTGTACTGCGATCGCTTTCCAGCGAACTTACCAACCCGACGTGTGCTAGCAGGTAATAGGTGCGTATTAACTTTGGTGACTTTGACAGAAAACAAACTTTCAATCGCAGCCTTTACTTCGGGCTTTGTAGCATTTTTAACTACTTCAAAGGTGTACTTATTAAGCTCTAACATCCGAGTAGCCTTTTCATTTACCAAGGGGCGGCGAATAATGTCAGGTAGTCGGCGAGCATCAAATTCTGTTGGGATCTTAGCCATTTCTTCTTTCCTCTACTTCTTTATTGACGACTAGCTATCTACTGACTAGGCAGATTTTCCATACACAGCATGGATTTTTTCTATGGCAGCAGATGTAATCACTAATTTTTTGGCATTGATAATGTCAAACACATTTAGCTGATCGGCAGCAAGAAGAGTGACCGAAGGAATATTACGAGCTGATAGCGTCACTACTTCTTGTTTTTGATCGACAATCAGTAACACCTTTTGCTCAGAGGCTACTCCCCAGCGGTTTAGGGCTTGGACTAACTCCTTTGTCTTTGGTTGTGGCAGGTTAGCGGTAAAATCTTCAACCACAATGATGTCTGCCAAACGACTCACAAGCGCTGTCCGCAATGCCAAACGTCTTTCCTTACGGTTCATTTTGAGGTTGAAATCTCTTGGCTTAGGGCCAAAAATTACGCCGCCGCCACGCCATAGCGGAGAACGACTCGAACCTGCTCTAGCACGACCTGTACCTTTTTGTTTCCAAGGCTTGCGACCACCACCTCTAACTTCAGCACGGGTCTTTGTGCAAGCCGTACCTTGCCGAGCATTATTTAATTGTCGAATTAGCGCACGATGCACAATATCTGAGGCGCTAGACTCTTTGGCGACGCTAAGCTCAAGGCTGACCTCACCAACTTGATTTCCTTTCCAATCTTGCACTGCAGGCATAACTTCTTCTCTTTTCTTATTACCTTTCAACCTAACCGTCTTGTCCAATTCACTATTTGGCGTTACCAATGACTTTGGCGGGTGAAATACTTACTAATGCTCCTGGCTTACCAGGTACAGTTCCTTTGATTAACAGTAGGTTTCGTTCAACGTCAATTTGGAACAAAATCAGCTTTTTGGTGGTAATGCGCTTGCCCCCTAATCTACCTGCCATCCGTTTGCCAGGATAAACACGACCAGGTGTTGTACCCGCACCGGTAGAACCAGGTTGTCGGTGATTCTTAGAACCGTGTGCCATAGGACCACGCTTAAAGTTATGCCGTTTTTGATACCCAGCAAAGCCTTTTCCAATTCCTGTACCAACTACATCGATCTCTTGACCTTCAGTAAACTGACTGACATCAAGCTTCTGCCCCAATGCATAAATGCTTGGATCGGAGACAAGATATTCTCTTAAATGCTTAACTGGAGAGCTTTCAGACCTTTTTAGGTGTCCTAGCTCTGGTTTAGTCAATAGCTTTTCACGAGTAGTACCAAAACCAAGTTGGATGGCTTGATAGCCCTCTTTGGTCTCAGTTTTGATCTGAGTAATGGTACAGGGACCAGCTTGAACAATGGTAACTGGCACAGCATTACCCTCTTGGTCAAACACTTGGGTCATGCCAAGCTTTGTGCCGAGAATTCCGACAGACATGGATAAACTCCCTTGCTTCTAAGTGAAGGTATTGAGAGAACTCTGATGAACTATTTAAAAACGCTGATAGAACTATCGAAACGTTGATTGAAGTTTCAGACACTCAAGCTTTTGTTAGGGATAGAAGCATTTGCCAACCCTAAATTGTGACAGGACTTAAGACGCTTGATTTTTCAAGTTAAACCCTGAACTTAGCTGCTCAGTTTCCTTTTTTTAGTCACAGTTAACAATCCTACCTTAAGACAATACAGATTGTCTATAGCATTTCACTAATTTCTTTGTATTTTCCTTGCCCCCCGCTAAAACCTTGCCCTTCAGGATGTTTTGGTAGAGTTTTGCAGAAAAGAAAAATGTCAAGGGGTTACGTTGTCTCAGATGTTACATCTCTACGCTAGAATTAGCCTTGGCTATTAATCTATTAACAATGATTTCCAGCAACGATTTTCGAACTGGCGTAACGATCGAGCTTGACGGAGGCGTTTGGCGTGTTATTGAATTTTTACACGTCAAGCCTGGTAAAGGCTCAGCTTTTGTACGCACTAAACTAAAGAATGCTCAAACTGGCAGCGTGTTAGAAAAGACATTTCGTGCAGGTGAGAGCGTTCCGCAGGCGGTGCTTGAGAAAAGCACAGTGCAACATACTTATAAGGATGGGGCAAATTTAGTATTTATGGATATGGCTACCTACGAGGAAGCTATATTAAGTGCCGAGCAAATTGGCTCTCGTGTCAAGTACATCAAAGAGGGCATGGAAGTCAATGTGGTGCGTTGGGGCAACCAAGTCATCGATGTGGAACTGCCAAATACGGTAGCTCTTGAAGTAACTGAAACAGATCCAGGTCTGCGTGGTGATACAGCGACCGGTGGCACCAAACCTGCAATTGTCGAAACAGGCGCACAAATTATGGTGCCTTTGTTTGTAAATATTGGCGATCGCATTAAGATCGACACTCGTGATGACTCATATCTGGGGCGAGAGAATTAGGTGGAATTTAGCTTGGAGCAACTACGGGAACTGATCACGATTCTAAATCAGACTGATATTACAGAACTGACTTTAGAATCTGGCGATCTACGCTTGAATATTCGCAAGAGCGATACCAAGCCGATTGCGGTAATGCCTTCTTTATCGCCACCGACAGGTGCTTTTGAGACCTCATCAACCTATGAGCCCGTTCCTGTTGCATCTAGTCCAATTGTCGATGCCATTCCAGCTAAGAAATTAGCCGATGTCGTTTCACCCATGGTTGGAACGTTCTATCGTTCGCCCGCTCCTGATGAAGCTCCCTTTGTCGAAGGTGGAGATAATGTGCGTAAGGGGCAAACCGTTTGCATTATCGAAGCGATGAAGCTAATGAATGAAATAGAAACAGAAGTTTCTGGGCGAATTGCTGAAATCTTGGTTGAGAATGCGCAACCTGTCGAGTACGGACAGGTTTTGATGCGCGTCGAGCTGGTATAGCGAAGACCTCCCAATCTTTGGTAAAGAATTTACGAATAGATGAGTGCCTTTGATGTAGAAATAAAGAAGGGGTCAGATTTATCCGACCCCTTCTTTATGCGTTTTTTCTGCGAATAGAAGAAAATCTACAAAAAGTCAAGAATGCAATCTACATTGACATCTTGATTACTCCTCTTGAGGACGAGTTAGTAAAACAGGACAACCAACATGAACCCGAACGTAATCAGATACAGATGTACCAAGCAGGCGATCGAGATCGGGTAAACTTCGAGCGATCGATGGGCGACGATCGGGAGAGGCTAGCACCAATAAACTGGCATTGCTTTCTTCCGCAGCCTTGCAGATTTCTTTACCAGGATCGCCTGCACGTAAAAAAGTGCGATAGGGAATATTCATCCTTTTTAATTTGGCGATCGCTTCTGATAGCATCGGGTCAGATTCAGCAGTGGCGTCATCTTTTTTCTTAAACACCCTCGTTAAGAAAATTTCGATGTCTTCTGCTCCTTCCACCAATTTAACTGCAAAATCTAGGCTATCTCTAGACGAGGTTGAACTGTCTATCGCAACCATAACGCTTCTGATCGTTTTGATATATACATCATCTTTAATCAAAAGCATAGGTATAGCGGCAAGTTGAAACACATATTGGCTCACAGAATTGGCTAATATTGCTTGCAATCGACCCATGCCCCTCGATCCCATGATTAACATCGAAGGTTTTAGCTCATCTGCAACCTTACAAACAATATCCTTGGGATCTCCCTCTTTTAAGATCGCTACAGAAGTATTCGCTGGGTTTAGTCTCAAGCTCTTGGTTTCTTTGTCTACAATTCTTTCCCCTGCCAGACGATATTCTGTCAACCCTTCAGAACTCGCAGAGACTGGAATGACATGTAATACCGTAACTTGGGTACGCTGCATACTGGGAAGTGCCAGCAGCATATTCATCATTTCACGCGATCGCCCCGATCCATCTACTGCCAATAAAATTTGCTCAAACATTTTATTCTTAGCCCCAAAAAATTATTATTTCCTATTCTTTGAGTAAATCTCACTTAAGGGTGGATGCAGACAAAATGTTGGGAATCTTAAAATTGTTATCTTCTAGGTAAATTAAGGGAGTTTTAGGATTTATAGTTTCTTTTTTAAAGTGATACAGCCCTCGGTACATTTTTATATGATGGCTCCGTGAATTTCCGATCGCAGTCTTTAGATTAAGATAGGAATTAGGTAAGCTATCTACCCTGGGAAGACTGGGAAATCTGGGAGTAAAACCGATTGCAAAGACAAGTCCTCGTCTGTCAGTACCGTACCTGTAAAAAGGATGGTTCAGCCAACGTGCTAAAGGTTTTTCAAGCTGAGCCAATTCCCAATGTTACGGTGTCGGCTTGTGGCTGTTTGGGATTGTGTGGTTCAGGTCCAATAGTTGTTGTCTTACCCGATAACATCTACTATTGGCATGTACAACCTAAAGAAGTAGCTCAACTGGTTGAAAAGCACCTGCTGAATGACCAACCTCTTTGTACAATGATGCACCCGCGATTGCATCCCAATCCTTCGCAATTTCTGCCTTAGAAATTTGTTTTTCTAATTTCTATCTAATTCCTATAATAATTGCTAAGCTAAAACACCAAACTGTGAAGCGCAAATAGTGTTAACACAATGATTGACGAAGAAAATCAACTCCCCGATTTAGACGAGTTAGTAGATGATGAACTCGATCTAGAAGCCTCCTTAAATCAACTGGCTGAAAAAGAAGAACGATCTGAGCATAAAGAAGCAGCTAGCCCAGCTAAAACTGACGCAACTGAGGCTTCAAATAATGCCACTGCAAACAATGCTACGAAAGAAAAAAAACAAGCTGATGCCAGCGCTGAGAAAATAGACGGACTGATGTCGGAGATCATTACGCTCAAGCGTCAGTTTGAAGAGCGCAGCAGCCAATATACTCGCCTATATGCAGACTTTGAAAATTTTCGCAAGCGCACAGAGCGAGAGAAAGAAGAAACTGAAGATAAGATAAATGCTAAGATACTCAAAAAGTTTTTGCCTGTAGTCGATGATTTTGAGAGAGCACAGCTGCAAATCAATCCTAAAACTGATGCAGAAGCGCTCATTCATAAGAGCTATCAATCTGTCTACAAGCAGTTACTAAAGTGTCTCAAAGAGGCTGGTCTGTTGCGCATGGATGTTGTCGGTCAGGAATTCGATCCCAACTTTCATGAAGCGATCGCGCAGAGTCCATCTCCTGAATACAGTGAAGGTATTGTGATGGATGAGCTACGTCCAGGGTATCTTTTGGGCGATCGAGTACTTCGCCATACCTTGGTAAAAGTATCTTCTGGTTTAGAACCTTCCACAGATACAGGGTCTAGCGCTGGATCTGAAGAAGAGCAATCAGAGCAGGCTGAGTCAAATAGTTGATTTTGATAGAAAACTGTAATTTTTTTACATAATTAATGACAACAGTAGTTGTTTAATGACAACAGTAGTTGTTGCTGAATTGAACACTACAAAGCATAACTGGGTAAGCTAAACTCTTGAAAAGGCTCTAGCAGGACTGGCGATTATGTCAAAAGTAATTGGAATTGACCTCGGTACTACAAATAGTTGCGTCTCTGTTTTGGAGGGTGGCAAACCTGTAGTCATATCTAGTGCCGAAGGTGGGCGCACTACTCCAAGTATCGTTGGGTTTCTTAAGGATGGTGCCGAACGCATTGTTGGGCAGGTAGCAAAGCGTCAAGCTGTTACCAACTCTACAAATACTATCTTTAGTATTAAGCGTTTTATTGGTAGACGTTGGGATGAAACGGAGGATGAGCGGAAGCGCGTATCTTATACAGCGGTTAAAGGAAAAGATGATACGGTCAATGTAGCGATCGCTGACAAGGAGTACACCCCCCAAGAAGTTTCAGCCATGATTTTGCAAAAGCTGAAGCAAGATGCTGAAAACTATTTAGGCGAGCCCGTCGAGCAAGCTGTAATTACAGTACCTGCTTACTTTACGGATGCACAACGGCAAGCGACTAAAGACGCGGGGCTGATTGCGGGTCTACAAGTATTGCGGATTGTCAACGAACCAACAGCAGCGGCACTTGCCTATGGCTTAGATAAGCAAGATCAAGACCAAACCGTTTTGGTGTTTGACTTAGGTGGAGGAACCTTTGACGTCTCGGTGCTGCAACTTGGGGATGGCATCTTTGAAGTTAAAGCAACTTCAGGCAATAATCACTTAGGTGGCGATGATTTTGATGCTGCGGTTGTGAATTGGATCATCGGAGATTTTAAAGAAAAAGAAGGCATTGACCTTAACGAAGATAAAACGGCACTGCAACGGGTGAGAGAAGCGGCTGAAAAAGCCAAGATTGAATTATCTACTGCCCCAAGTACGCTGATTAGCTTGCCTTTTATTGCCAGTGATGCTACGGGTCCCAAGACAATTGAATTGGACTTTAGTCGCGCTCAGTTCGATCAACTTACTGCAAGCTTGGTTAAATCGACCCTAGAGCCTACTGCGCAAGCCCTCAAAGATGCAGGTGTCGTCCCTAAAGAAATCCAAAAAATTATCTTAGTGGGTGGCTCTACACGCATTCCAGCCGTCCAAGAAGCCATTAGCAAATTTTTTGATGGCAGAAAACCCGACCAATCTGTTAATCCAGATGAAGCTGTGGCAGTTGGTGCAGCGATTCAAGCTGGGATTCTGGGCGGCGAAGTCAAAGACTTGCTGTTACTGGATGTCATTCCTCTATCCATAGGGTTGGAAACACAGGGCGAAGTATTTACGAAAATTCTAGATCGCAACACCACAATTCCGACCAGCAAGTCACAAATTTTCTCAACGGCTGTAGATAACCAATCTGTGGTGGAAATTCACGTTTTACAGGGCGAACGGGCTATGGCTAGAGACAATAAAAGTCTTGGGCGATTTGAATTAGAGGGTATTCGTCCCGCACCTAGAGGTATTCCTCAAATTGAAGTTTCTTTTGATATTGACGCAAATGGCATTCTTAAAGTCGCGGCTAGAGATGCTGATACCGCTGTCGAACAGGGCATTAGTATTACCAATACTGGTGGTTTGAGTCCCAGTGAAATCGAGAGAATGCGCATGGAGGCTGAGGTTTATGCGGATGAGGACTCTGCCCGCAAAGAGATCGCAAATATGCGAAACCAAGCTTCAAACCTTATTCGTACGGTGGAAGAAATTCTCAAGGACAATGGTCCCACGGTTATTTCCCAGAGTCTGCGGGAGCCAACGCAAAATAATGTGACGAAACTCCGCAGTTTAATCGAACAAGACAACATAGAACTGGAGGAAATGCAGGCGACGATCAAGCCGCTACAGCAATCTTTGTTTGAAATCACCCAAGCTGTGGAGAAATACTCGCAGGTTGAGCGGGTCAAGCAAAAAGGTGCCGACGAGCTTTCATAATTTGAGCGATCGCGGCATTGCTAGGTGATTTGACCTTAAACGATAATAGGCTGCAAAACAGGATATCTTTGAATAGAGACTTACTCGTTCTTAGATATAAAAATCAAGACTGCCAAGCTATAGGAATAAGCTTACAGTTAGCTTGCTTCTAATGTGATGATATGATGACAACATACTTGGGCTTGTAGTAGGTCTTAATGCCTATTTGTCTGATATCTGTCTGAGTCAATTGCGCCTATTAATTGCTTTAAGCCCTATGTCACTATTTGATTGGTTTGCTGAGACGCGATCGCGTGCCAATGAGGTACATCGTCGTGAGGTTAAAAATTCAACACCTCAATATCAGGAACGTGAAATTCCCGATGGACTTTGGCATAAATGTAGTTCTTGCAGTGTCCTTACATATATCAAGGATTTACGGACCAACTTAATGGTATGTCCTGAATGCGGACATCATAACCAAGTCAGTGCGCCCGATCGCATCGCTCAGTTAGTAGATGTTGGCTCTTGGGTAGAGATCGACGCTCAATTGTCCTCATGCGATCCTTTAGAATTTCGCGATCGCAAACCCTACAGCGATCGCCTCAAAGAATACAAGCAAAAAACTGGCTTAGAAGAAGGGGTAGTTACAGGGATCGGCAGTATTGAAGGAAATCCAACCGCACTAGCGATTATGGACTTTCGGTTTATGGGGGGCAGCATGGGGTCTGCTGTGGGTGAAAAAATTACTCGTTTAATTGAATCAGCTACCCAAAAACGCTTGCCAGTTATTTTATTCTGTGCGTCAGGTGGAGCAAGAATGCAGGAGGGCATTCTCAGTTTGATGCAGATGGCTAAAACTTCTGCAGCACTAGAACGCCATCGTCGGGATAACCTTCTGTACATCCCTGTTTTAACCAATCCCACCACAGGTGGTGTAACTGCTAGTTTTGCCATGTTAGGCGATATTATTTTGGCTGAACCCAAGGCAATGATCGGGTTTACGGGTAGGCGCGTAATCGAACAAACGCTCAAACAAAAAATTCCTGATGATTTTCAATCGGCTGAGTATTTACTCGGTCATGGGTTTGTAGATTCCGTCATACCCCGTACGCGGCTTAAGTCTACTTTGGCAATGATTCTACGATTACATGCCGTTAAGGATAATTTGGAGCAAAGCCACACAAATCCCACCGTTTCCGTTTCTAGTCCTAAGGTTTCTAGCAGCGATACCAAGCTAAATCACCATTCTTCTGCCAATACCAAGCTAGAGGATGAGAATGTGCCTGTGCCAAGTCGTTCCTAGAACTGGGCGATCGCTGAAGTGCTCGACGGGGTGATTCTGTCGCAAGTGCGATCGCCTGTTGTGGGTTGCAGATGCCCCAACGCACCAAATTTTTAACGCAATCTAGTAAGGGTACGGTCGTACCCGATAGTGTGCCGTCCTCTAGGCGAGCAGTTCCTGCTTTTACTGCGATCTCGCGTCGATCCCAAGGGTATTTGCCATCAGGTAAGCCCAAAGGAGCCAAAGCATCACTAACGAGAAAAAGTGACGATGGATTGTTCGTGTCTTCTGTGGAATAGTTAGGGGGATCGGATTTAACGCGATAGACCATCTCCACCATTTGGGGATGGACATGGACACCATCGGCAATCAGACCACACCAAACGTTAGGATTGAGTAGAGCCTCCCCTAACAGTCCAGGTTCGCGGTGATGGAGCGGCGGCATGGCATTAAAAGCGTGGGTAATCGCGGTTGCACCTTGGGCAAAAGCTTGTCTTGCTTGCAGCGCTGTGGCACAAGAATGCCCCAGGCTGACAATAATGCCCCGATCGCGTAAAAATGGAATTACCTTTTGCTCGGGATCTAGCTCTGGCGCAAGGGTCATTAGTTTGACGATCGCGCCATAATCACCCAAAACCTGCTCGATCTGCGGGATGTTGAGCGATCGCAAATATTCTCTGGGATGAGCACCTCGCTTATCAGGGTTTAGAAAAGGGCCCTCAAGATGTACGCCCAAAATTTTGGCACTGTTTTCTCCTTGCCAAGCGCTCCCCATAGCCTCAGCAACGATCCCAAGTGATTCATGAACCTTTTCAAGAGAGGTAGTCACTAAAGTGGGTAAAAACTCATCGACACCTTGCTGCCAGAGATAGCTACAAATTTCAGGCAGTTTATAGGCATTTCCACGACTTAGATCGTTAAAGGCTACACCCAATGCCCCATTAATTTGTAGATCGCACCCTCCTTGGGAGTAGCAAATAATTTCTGAATTCGCAGGAATTTTAGTCTCAGGATTGCTTAGCATTCAGTTCCGTTCATCCTATGGAAATATGTGGAGATTGAAATATGCAACAAAATCACTACCCTTCGTAAGGTCTTAGGCTGGAATGAATTACTTTGGATAATATATGTAAGAAAAGCGAAGGAAAGATTTACATGCTTTCAGTACTTATTCTTGTTAACTAAATATTCTGTGGCTAACAATACAAAGAAATTATTAAGCGATCCCCATTTTTTAGCAACTTCAGGCACAATAATACTCATCAAACGGAACCAGCGAATATAAAGGTTCTGAATATAAAAGCAAATTTAATAATCAACTTCAGAAAGGTGTAGCACTTGAGTCTAGAGTTTTTAACTCGTTATCTCAATCTGCTACATCTTTCTTTTTTGGGTTAAATTTCAACCTAGCTTTCTTCATGATTTCTTTGTAATTCAAAAGCCAAAAATATGCTGAAACCCTCACAAATTGTTCTAAATTAGCTCTAAATTAAAGCAAGCAATTCTGGCTGCATCATTGACTTACATTTAGAATAATGTCATGACTCTGTAGTTTAGCTAGGACTTATACATGCCTGTCGATAGGCTCAGTATTCACAACATTATTGATGGCTACGCACAAGGTCACTTTCTCATGGCAGAGTGTGAGGGGGAGCCTTTGGAATGGTACTACACCGATCACCGCACATTGATTCCCCTCGACCAGCGCTTTCATTGTCCAAAATCTCTGCGGCGCGCGATTAATCAAAATTGGTTTGAAGTAAAAATTAATACTGCCTTCGATCGCGTAGTTGAGGGATGCGCCGATCGCCATACCACTTGGATTTCCACCGAACTCAAGCAGATCTACCACGATCTCAACCAAGCAGGCTTTGCCTATAGCTTTGAGACTTGGCAGGGGGAGCAGTTGGCAGGGGGGATTTTAGGCATTGCGATCGCGGGAGCCTTTATCGGCGAGTCGATGTTTTATCGCATTCCCGAAGGCTCAAAAGTTGCCATGGTCAAGTTGGTCGAACATTTGCGATCGCGGGGTTTTGTTTTATTTGACGCTCAAATGATGAATCCTCATCTAGAGCGGTTTGGTGCCTATGAAATTGATGACGAGCAGTACCAACAGCTTTTACAGGTTGCCCTGCGCCAAAATTGCTCCATGCTTTGAGTCCCCTCAGGAACTATTATTTGCCACTTGGATCTTTACCTAAAGCATCCACCTGCTCTGGTATCTTTGGGACGAATTGCAGATTTGCTAGATCTGAAGCCTCTAGGTTTTGCAGTAAATCCTTGAGTTTTATTCGATAAATATAAGGCCAACCGCCATTGGCTTCGATGTTTCTGAGCAGATCGAACAGAGCATGGCGGCTATCGGGCATGGCGGGTTGAAATAAGTCATTACAGATCTGACTATGTAAACTTTCTAGAACCCGCAAAATCTCTAAAAGTTGAACGGCATTCCCCTCATGCTTTTGAGCCAAGGATTTGATTCGATCGGCGATCGCCTCTAGTTCTCCAGAGTCACTTTTAACGACCTCTTGATTTTGCTTTTTCGTTTGCTCCAAGCAAGTACCCTCAATTGCACGGTAATATGATGAATGGAATTTTGCAGTAAAGTTTTTGTACGCTTAACGCTAGGGTCAGTTTAAAGCGACAATAACTTATATCAATGATTTATTTCAGTTTTACTTACGGGTTAAACAAGAGGTTATTTATGAGGTTTCGCACTTTTACTAAAGTGATTTTAGCTTTGTGTATCAGCTTAGCAACTTTCGTTTCAGGGATCGTGTTTACAGATGGTGCGATCGCCGGCACTAATCTTCCCCTGACCTACGATCAGATTAGAGGAACTGGTCTGGCAAATACTTGTCCAGATGTTTTCAGCAGTTCGCGCAGTCGTAGCATTATTCCAATCCCCAAGGGTGGAAGCGTGCAGATCACCAATATGTGTTTACAGCCAACCTCATTTTTTGTTAAAGAGGAATCTAATAATAAGCGCAAAGAGGCTGAGTTTGTCGCAGCTAAGTTGATGACTCGCGCAACTTCTAGTCTTGACTATGTCAAGGCAGAGGTTAAGCTCAACGATGACGGCAGCTTGACTTTAACAGAAAAAGAGGGCATGGACTACCAGCCCATCACCGTGCAAATGCCTGGTGGTGAGAGAGTGGCAATTTTGTTCTCGATTAAAGGTTTCACAGCAACTACTCGCCCAGGTTTTACTGGAATTAGTACCTCTACTGACTTTGAGGGTGAAACAGACGTACCTACCTATCGTGGTGCGAACTTTATCGATCCTAAAGGTCGCGGTCTTGCTATTGGTTATGATGCTGCTGAAGCACTACCTGGTAAACGCGATAGCTATTCTAAGAGCACAAAAGATGACAGGACTTCTAAAGGAAAAATTTCTCTCCAAATTGCCAAACTCAACAGCGAAACTGGTGAAATTGCTGGCACATTTGAGTGCGAACAATTTTCTGGTACAGATTTAGGCGCGATCGAAGCCAAAGAAGTCATTATCCGTGGCATCTTTTACGCAAATATCAGCTAGTTTTGCTTTTTCGTAAGCTTTTTTAAACTTAATTGCTCCTGCCTTGAAACTATCGATGTAACAGGCGGGAGCATTTTTATGCAATTCCGAGCTGGTGGGCAAACATCTCAGCAATTTGAGCCGAGCCACCTGGATCGCCAACCCGTTCCAACCCATTCTGGATACATTGTTGTAAGTATTCAGCGTTCCCTAAAGTCTGTTTGACCTGTTTAGCTGTTTCTATCAAGTCTTGAGATGTCGCTGGTGCTTTGCCAATCGTCTGCACCGATCGCCCCAACAAGCGCATCTGAGCCTCTGCAAACCGATAGGTAAACTGAGGCCCTTCCCCCACGATTTGAATTACAGGTTTACCCAATCCCACAGCCTGCTCGACGGCAGTGCCAGCCATCCCAATTACGAGATCGGATTTTTGCAGAATTGTGGCAAATGCATCGCAGTGGCAGTTGACGATCGCATCCTGTTGGGCATGGTAGAGCCGTCCATTTTCTTGATATTGCCAGCCTTTCTGTAATGCTACGGTTTGTAAAGGTGAACATGCCTCTACTCGATTCGACTCAACTCCTTGCTGGGGTAACATCATGTTTGGCGTCAAGGCAGCTTGAAACTGTACGGAATGAGGTGCAAATTCACGGGAAATTTCAATCGCCAGATCTAATAACAAGCCAAAATTACGGACAGATTCGGGTAAGCGACTACCAGGCAATAAAGCGATCGTCGGCAATTGCGGCACTAGTCCTAAATTTTTGCCCGTGGGCTCAAGCACATCCATGATGGGATAGCCAGCAAATAGGGCTTTGGAAATACCCCGCTGATTTAGCTGTTGGGCGCTAAAGGCGTCTCGGGTGAAGATGACTTGGCATTGACGAGATCGCAGCAATTGCATGGTCAAAAAAGGCAAACTGACGCGATTTTCGTAATAGCTCGACGACGACACGATAAAGGCAGCATAGGGGCAACCCGTGAGACGAGCGATCGCCAAAGGCACAATATCGCCAGCGGCAAAGATCAGATCGCAAGTACGACCATAGGCACGCGCGGCTTGAATTTGTTGCCAAGTTAGCCCTAGCAAACCCGATCGCAGGTCAGAAAGTAATTTACGATTGTCCATATAGACAAACCCCCCAGAGGGCAGCGATCGCGTCGGCGCAATAATAGGGACATCAAGACGAAGATAGGAATTCCCCTCTCCCACAATTGGCAAAGCCGCAACTTCAACCTCTGGGTATTTTTGCTGAAAGGCTTTTAAAACTAAGCTGGCATTTAGATCTTCTCCATGCCCATTACTGAGAAATAACACTCTTTTTGTCATGGATAGCCAATTTGTCCGTTGTCAGGCATTTGTTGCCAATTCTTTTACTAAATTTTCGGTGAATTTTTTATTGTCCTTTGTTCGCGATCGATTGCAAATGGATTTTTTCAGTTATGGATATTCCTCATAGATAGCTTAACTGCCAACTGATAACTGTCAACTGACCTCGCTTCACCAAGATCGCGTTTGCTAGTATATTAAGGATTAATAATAAATATAACTTTAAACAAAATTTGTTTTTATATACCACTGGCACAAATGCTTTAGAAGAGGCATTCCCAGAGGAGGAAAAAAAGCCCGAACAGGTTAGAGAGCATCTTTTACCCGAAGAAAGCATCAACTTGTCCAGTGCTTCTTTGTCCTCACTGACGGGGGTAACCACTGACGGTTTGCCTTTACTTCCCTTCCCGCCCGCATCGACGCTCGCTCAGCCCCGATCGCAAAGTTCGCGATCGCTGCATTGGAAGGCTTGGCTGGCAACTGTTTTTTTGGTATCTGCACCCGTCTTTTTTGAAGCTCCCCTCGTGCGTTTTGCACCTTGGTTGAGTATTGTGCTGACGGTGGGCTGGTTATCGATTAGTCGCCAACTGCGAGAAAATCCCAAAAATCAACTATGGGGTAGTTTGCTATGGGGCTTTAGTCTTACTTGGTTTTGCGGCGCAATCTATTGGGGATGGCTGCGATCGGAACCTTCTTGGCATTTACCCATCGAAGCGATCGCCTTGCCTTGGGCAATTTGGGCAGTCAGTCAAACACCCAATCAATCGCAATATCGCATTGGCGGCTGGTTTTATATCGGTTCGCTTTTTGGCACGGGTGTCACCGATCTATATTTCTATCTGGTTAACTTGTTTCCCCATTGGCGGGCGATTATGCAGGTCGAGACCGACCCCGCACAGGTGCAATCAATTTTTCAAAGTGCCTTATCTCAAGTACAAACAAGTTGGGGCATGGGTTGGGCACTTGGCTTGGCAGCGGTTTTACTCTTGTTAGGTAGTCGCGCCATGCGTTCCAAGCAGGTTTGCTATTGGGCATTTGCGGGTGCTGTATTTGGTACTATTTTTGTCGATCTGCTCTTTGCGTTCTTGGCATATTTCGCTTAGTTATAAATAAACTCAATCGGTTACAGCTAAGATAATAGGGTCGCTCTTACTCAAATTCTCAGCGATCTATTATTGCCGTGAGAAATCTGGGTTTTAGAGAAAATTCATGTTTAAGGCTATTCTTAAAGCTTTAGCTACTTGTCAAAAAAGTTAGCTATGTTTCTTAATCACTTGCAGTATTGGTAGGTTGCCTAGAGATTAATTGAGGGGATAGAGAGATTCGTGAATGATACGGAAGCAGCTTTACAGACACAACCCTATCTCGCGTTGCACGGTGCTCGTGGTATTAAGCACATCCCACTAGTAAACGCTAGTGCGTGGAAATTAGGACGCGATCGCGAAAATGATATTCCTCTATCAGACAAATGTGCCTCACGCAGTCATGCCATGGTGCAAATTATTGGGCAAGGATCTTACTACCTGATCGATCTGGGTAGTCGTAACGGTTCGTTTTTGAATGGGCGGCGGGTGACCATCCCTGTAAGTTTAAAAAATGGCGATCGGATCACACTAGGGGAAACCAATCTCGAATTTTTTTGCCCTGAAACCAATACAGCACCCAACGAAGATGGGCTGGTTCAAGAGCAAAATACTGACACCGTGATGCTGCACAGCCGCCGCTTGATCACAGTGGTAGTA
Organism: Tumidithrix helvetica PCC 7403; assembly: GCF_965232925.1. Taxonomy (NCBI): domain Bacteria; kingdom Bacillati; phylum Cyanobacteriota; class Cyanophyceae; order Pseudanabaenales; family Pseudanabaenaceae; genus Tumidithrix; species Tumidithrix helvetica. The sequence continues at coordinate 203,865 of NZ_CBDDRA010000005.1, read as the reverse complement.
ATTGATATTCGCAATTTCACAAAGTTAACCCAGCAGTTAGACGAACATATCCTGTCGGAAGTAATCGGGACATGGTTTCGTAAAGCAGGGGAAATTATCAACCACTACGGCAGTTGGGTAGATAAGTACATCGGCGATGCTGTGATGGCAGTTTGGATTCACACCACAAGCCCTGGAACCGATCAAGTACCTACCAAAGAAATGCTTAAAGCCTTTCAGGCACTGCATGCGTTGTTTGACATGAGCAATCAGCTCAATAGTGAATTTGACCTACCCTTTACCCTACGCGTAGGAGCAGGCATGAATACAGGCTATGCCATGGTGGGGCAGATGGGAACCAGCGAACACCCTGACTATACGGCACTCGGCGATACGGTAAATGCAGCTTTTCGTTTAGAGTCTGCCACCAAAGAACTAGGCTTAGATGTCGCCTTGGGTGAGAAAACCTATGCCCACACGCCCTATGCGGCAGTTTTGCTTCCCTTTAAACAGCAAATTGTTAACCTCAAGGGATATGACAATCCCACCTTGACCTATGCAGGTACGTTTGAAGATTTAGCGCAATTTCTGCATAAGATTACACCTCAAGAGTAAATTGTGGGTATCTTGTTACAATACCCTCGTACCTAAATTTGACCGTTACACTTGTAATGCTGAGTCGATCGACTCAGATGTGTTAGCCAGATCCCGATCGCAAAGTTTGCAATCTGGATTGAGTATTTAGAATGCGCACATGGGGTTGAGCAAGCAATTGTGAACTTTAACCTATGGAACTTTCCTCACAGCCTCACCTAAAAATTCACTATGCGGATGGCGATCTAACATTTCCACTCGTCAATGCTACCTCATGGACATTTGGAAGAGGCGAAGAAAACACCGTAGTTTTAAAAGACAAATGGGCTTCGCGAAACCATGCCGTCATCCAAATTATGGAGTCGGGCAATTTTTACTTAATCGATCTGGGAAGCCTGAATGGCTCGTTTGTGAACGATCGCCGCGTCAGTATTCCCATTGTGTTGCAAAGTGGCGATCGGATCACGCTGGGCATGACTGATATGGAATTGGTCTGCCCTCCCAATCGCCCCTCACCCGATGTTACGGCGGGGGCAAAACAGCGATCGACGATTATGCTGCACCAACGCCGCATGATCTCTGTGCTGGTGATCGATATTCGCAATTTCACTAAATTAACGCGCCAATTAGAGGAACAAGTACTTTCGCAGGTGATTGGAACTTGGTTCGGTAAAGCAGGGCAAATTATTAAGCAGTATGGCAGTGGAGTAGATAAATATATTGGCGATGCTGTGATGGCGGTCTGGGTGCATAACACCATACGCGGCACTGACAAGGTCGTACCCCAAGAAATGTTGCGCGTGTTTCAAGCACTTCACGCGCTCTATAAGGTCAGCGATCAGCTAAACCACCAATTCGATCTGCCTTTTCCTTTGCGTTTTGGGGCGGGAGTGAATACGGGCAATGCGATTGTGGGACAAATGGGTGCAGGCGATCGCCCAGAGTACACTGCCCTCGGCGATACGGTAAACGCTGCGTTTCGGTTGGAATCTGCTACGAAGGAATTGGGTTTAGATATTGCCTTGGGTGAAACGACTTTCGAGCAATCTCCCCAAGCAATGGCTCTATTACCTTTTCAGCAGCATTCCGTTATGCTCAAGGGCTATGATGCGGCGACCACGACCTATGCAGGTACGTTTGCCCAGTTAGAGAGCTTTTTAGAGAAAGTGCAAGGACAAGTCGATAGCTCAACTGGAGAATAACCGTTTGTGCGGTAACAGGCAATTAGCGAATCTGTTCTTGCTCGTTTCTATATGTTGAGCTTCGAGTTCTGAAACTCTAAGACTTTGGAATATAAAGTTGCTACCGATTCTTGCCCAAAAAGCTCATCTTTAAGTTTTAGATAATCTCCACTTCCAAAATTACAAGCCGACCAGAATCGCCCAACCTTCGATGGTTCCATATTAGCTAACAGAATACGGAATCCTTCCTGTAAAACTTGTTGTTCATTTTTCACTTGGATCGTCATTGTTTATCTCCAAAACAAAATCGACTGGGTTTATCACTTTCAACGCCAGACTCGAACACCGATTAATCAGCCGCTTATCACAAGTGACGAGATAGTCACTACTGATTGCTTCAGCACAAGCAACGTGCAATGCATCAACTGCTTTGAGTCCATTATGCTCTAATTGCTCGGCTCTTTGTCGGATGGCTTCATCTACTATTTGTCTCGCACTAGCCATCTGAAGATAGCGATTCATGGCTTCTTGCTTGATGGGATAGGGATTGCGACTATTTTCGTATTCTAGTACTGAAGAACTGACTAAATCGACGATCCCTGTCTCTACCATTTGTAAAATTATCACGACTGCTTGCAGTTCTAGGAAGATTTTGGGCTGGGTTTGATCGTCGAATGGGCGATTATAAGCACTCGTGTCTAGATATACTTTTATCATGCAGTTGCATAGAGAAAATCCAGCCTATTGTATCTCTCTGATTGCATACTGATTTGTCGAGTCGAATATTTACAAGAACTAGGTAAGGCTTATAATAGGTATCTCCCGCCTAAAAATGCCCTTATTATACAGAGTATCGCTTGAGAACAAAAAAGAAGGGTTGGGGTAAGTTTTTAAAATCCATAATTCCCAATACAGTGTTTTTATCCACTTTTCTAAACGAGTCAGCGATCGGTAAATAATCGTAGAGCATCGTGGCACTGACTTTCCCGCGATATTCCATCATTCGCAGTCTGGCTTGACTTCTTTCTGTCTTTAGGAGGGAATTTGTCAGCGTAAGTAAAGGTTTTAGAAAGTCGTTTTTGAGAAACGGCATTTTCAATACCCAATTCATCGCAGTGGGATTGGGTGCAACTTTAATTACCTTTCCCTGTCCATCTAAAAACAATAATGGATGCACGTTCTCAGGATCGATAAATTCCTTTCCATACCAATTGGATGCTTCCAGTAAGCCATCCATTGGATGAGATGTATGCAGTCCAGAACCTTGCCAACGACCGAGCATAAAGTCTAGATTTACAGGTTCTAAAGTGTCAAACAACTGTAAAGCCTTTTCGGTTGTGGCTTTCCCATCTGTAAGGAGCGACGGGTAGCCTGCTAATATTTCCATTGTTTTCTGCTGGTTAAGGGGGTATTTTAAAAATATCAGTTCAAGTGCCAATAATTAACAAGTCTTTGTTTTGCAGGTTGGATTGAGATAAGAAACCAATCCTACGGAACTGATGTATGGAGTCACAACCTAGAAAAGTCGAGCTTTATCAAGATGCAAATGGCAATTATCCTTTTGATGAGTGGCTCGAGGGACTTCGCGATCGCACGGCAAGGGTTAAAGTTCAAGCAAGGTTAGCACGTTTATCGCTAGGGAACTTTGGCGATTCTAAGTTCGTGGGTGAGGGGGTATATGAACTTAGAATCAATTATGGCGGCGGTTACCGCATATATTTTGGGCAGGTTGGGGCTAGAGTTATACTGTTATTGTGTGGTGGTGATAAAAGCTCTCAAGATCGAGATATTCAAACGGCTAAGTCTTATTGGAGGGACTATGCAAAGCGTAAAGGCACAGGTTTCTAAAAGTTACGAAGTCTTTTTAATTGATTCACTCAAAGATCCTGAAGAAGCCGCAGCTTATGTTACTGCCATTTTGGAAGAAAAAGATCCTGAGCCTGAGTTATTGCCTCTATGTTTAAGTCACGTTGCGGCAGCATTGGGAAATGAGAAGGATTGCCAATGGGTGAAAGATTTTAGCGCGAATAATAAATCTCAGGCTGTGTACGAGTTGGCTGAGTGGTTGAATGGGTTGGGATTACAGTTAACTGTAACAACTAAGTAATACTCGCTAAGGAATGTTGGAAAGATTATGCAATGCGTGAAAGCTCCAACGAGTAGAGATTATCAAGAGCATCTAATTAACTCTCTCCAAGATCCTGAAAGAGCGGCTGGCTATATCACAGCAATTTTGGAGGAAGAAAATCCTGAGCCTGAGTTATTACCTGCGGCACTTGATGATGTGGCTTTGGCAATGGGAGATGAAAGCGATCGCCAATGGGTAAAAGATTTTGGCGCGAATAATAAATCTCAGGTTGTGTATGAGTTGGCGGAGTGGCTATGTGCATTGGGATTGCAGTTAACAGTGCAAATCAAACAGAAACAACAATAAGAAGTCGATCGTGAAGTTTAAAGTTATTCTGGAACCAAGCGAGGAACACCTCTAAGCACTGGTGGCTCGATCGCATATTTCATGGCTGAGATCGGGAGCATTGTCATAGCGCAAGATTAACCTCTGGATTTCATGGGAACTGCGGTGAATTGTTCCAGTTTCATCGCCTTGAATGTCAGGATAGGAAGCTTTGAGATTGGGAATGGTGGAACTGAGGACGTTATGACTGCCAACATAGGCAAATTTACGATCGCAGACAAAATACTTGCTATGTCCGCCTGTGAGCTTTAGCTGCAAGCGATCGGGATATCTCTTTTGCAACTGAAAGAGTTTGTTCATGGCACTATAGCGATGTTGTCCCTCGCGGGAGAATGTGAAGTTACCATGGCTGTCTTGCTTGATGACATTACCGATGTCGTATTGATAGCCCCAACCAATATTGATTTGTACGTCGCGATCGAGGGCGTAGTTGAGTCGCAACATTAAATCGTTATCGATGCCGTAATTGCTTGCCCAAGGACATTTGATGATGATGCGTTCTTTGGCTTCTTCGAGAGTTTTGAATAGAAGAAAGCGACCTCCTGACTTCCCAAATACAATCTCTGTTTCTAATTGGGGTTGAAGGATTCCTAATCTTTCTAGAAATAGCTCAGGTGGCAGATTGTATTTATCGATCATGGTTTCGGCTTGAGCGAGCAGTTGATAGAGATCTTTGATATCGGCGCTGTTTTGGTGCATGGTAGTTTCCCCTAGTCTTTCCAAATAATTTCTAGCTGCATGCCTTTGGTTGACTTGCTTGATTTGGGTCGTGGTAAACGATGACGCGATCGCTTGGGTTTGCATTGTTCGATAGGGATTGGCTTGAAATTTGGCAGGTAGCTACTTTGAAATACTTGCATGACTTTTTGTTCGTAATCTTTATGCAATTCATATTGCTGTATTCCCCTATGTGTAACAATCCCAGAAAAAGTCTAGTTAACTAGAACAATTTTTCCAGTTGGCGATTATTTGAGTATGTAGTTAGACTAGGTATAGTTTTTGCCTAGATCATTTTCTAGTCCAAACAATGACAGAAATAAAACGTTGGAATGATTTTCTCCAGACCATAGCTGTAAGGCTGGGGATAGATAAACAGCCCAAAAATTTCTTTGAGGCTCGTTTTACTCTGGAAAATCTAAACATTACGGATGATGAGTTTATTGAATGGCTAAGATCTGAGGAAGCTCAAAAAAATCATCCTCGTATTTATTCCTGTGACAAAGGAAATTACGCAAAGCAAATGACTGCTGTATATGCTAGTGCGGGAAAAGAATGTTCTGAACTTAAAAATCCCAAAAATGTAAATGACAAAAAAAATATTTTGGGTGCTTGGCTAAAAAATCAATATATTCAATGGATCGAAGAACAAAAAAAAGAGTATGGAAATAGCTCTAGACATCAACAGACTAGCCAGAATTGGCATGAAATTTGTTATGACAAGTTAGAGCATTGGAGGAAGCGGAATATCGATCTGTTTATAGGGAATAATCGCCTAAATTTCGACAACATCGATCGAACATTTGTTCCTTTGGGGTTATGGAAAAAATTAAAGAAGGAAGATCCGCAAGCTAAAAATACCGATCGACAACAAAATCCGCAAGTTGAACGGTATGAAATTACTCAAAAATTTGAATGCCAACAAGATTTTCTCGATAAGATTATTCATCGTGGTTCGGCAGGTACAAGTTCTAAGGAAAAAGGGCAAAAATTAGCAATTATTGGTGAAACTGGATCGGGGAAAACTACACTTCTATTGCAAATTGGGTTTGCACTGCTCAAACAGCCCGAAAATACTGTGATTTGGATTTCATTAAAAGAAGTTAGAGATAGAAAGATATCCATCTGGGAATACATTTTGGATGATTGGCTCAAAGGTTCTGAAGTATCCAATAATGAATGGAAACAAGAATTTGAGAACAAGCTTAGGGATAGTTGTGTTTGGTTACTATTAGATGGGCTTGAAGATATACCTGACAGAATATATAGCGTTATTGGGCAGTTTGATGAATGGATAAATAAGCCCAAAATAGCTTTAACTTGTCGTAAAAGTCGATGGGATTCAGATAAAACAGATTTTGAAATTTTTGAATATGATATTTATGAATGTCTTGGCTATAATTCTGATCAGCCTAGTAATTTTATAGATGCTTGGTTTGGTGATGATTCAGAATCTGCGAACCTTCTCAAGTTAGAACTTCAACAAGCTACTAGACATCGCATTAACGACCTAATTAAATATCCACTTTACCTATCATTGCTTTGCTCCATTTATGAAAAATCCGAATTAAATTTTGCTTTTGCTACAACTAAAGCAGAATTATTCGATCAATTTATTAAAAGACTGTACAAACGGAAGATTACAAAAGATCGATTTGATGCGGATTTAGTTAAGTCTTTAGGAGAGTTGGCAATAAAAGCAATAGATACTCAAGGTCAATTAACGGATATTGAAGTCAAGGAAAAGTTAGGTGACAGGCTTGAAAAAGCTCTCGGACTCGGATGGCTAAAGCCAATAGATGAGCATGAAGAACTTTATGATTTTCTTCATGATTCATTTAAAGAGTATTTTGCTGCTTTAGCGATCAATGATTGGGATTTCTTTTTACCGAAAGAGCACATCGATAAACCATTAAAAGATAATTTTGGAGAATATAGAAAATATCGAATTTTTGACGAGATTTGGAGAGACGTAATAATAATATGGATAGGTAGATTAAATATAGATTGTGTTCAAAAAAAACTATTTTTTAGCTCACTATCAAGTTTTAGAAGTGGATGTATAACGAGCTTTACATGGAAGGCAAAGTTTCTTTATATAACACTATTAGCGGAGTATAACAATATTGAAAATATCGATGAAATTTGTAATCATGTAATAGAATTTCTGTTTTATGAGCCTAAAGTAAGCTTTGAAAATAAAAATAAAATATGGGTTTTAAGTAATGATATTGCAAGGGATGGAATTCGGATAATTCAACAATCGAAATCAATTCATTTAGTGAAGTGTATCGAAATAATCCTTGCGAAAGAAGAAAAAATACGTAAAAAATGCGATCTAGCAAAAACTCTACTTGAAATCGATCCTAACAACAAAATATCTATAGATATCCTAACTGAAATCATCACATCCGAAACATTGACAACAGATAGGTTCAGGAGAGCCACTGCTCAATATGTAGTTGACAAGAAATTCAATATCCCAGAAGCACAGCTTTATGTAAAACGTACCGAGAATAAAATCAAGGAAATAGTTAGTGCTCTTTCAGAGCATTTTATTAAATGCGGGCAAAATTTGATCGATACAGTAGATTCCATACATAGAAATGCATCTCAAATACCTTTGCCAAGTGAACCAACCAGAATAATGGATCTGCTTTATAAAATCTATCGATCTTATGAGGAAAATGAAGTTGACACTTCTTCCTATGCGTTGTTCGTGGAAACTGCAATTCTAAATAAGATCGTAAGAGTTGGAATCGGAAATATTGAAATAGTTAATTCAATAATTGATTTGATCTCAATTAGGGGTGCGGATGTATGGGGAAGTTTCGTAGATAAAAATTATAGTAATTATATTGATATTTTAAAAATTATAGTTATTCCAAAAAATTATTTTGAAGTCATATCTTTGGTTAAAGAAAAAATAATTCAGTTATTTATGATTCTTGGTAATGAGAACGAAGAAAAAAATTCGTTTAATAAAAATCATAATTGTTATGAGGATTTGTGGAGTATTTTATTATTTTTTATGAAAGATATGAAATATCCGCTAGTTTATGAAGCTTGGAATGGAAAATTTGATGACTGCCAAAAACTAGAAAGTTATTTGATAGATTGCACTTCAGTACAAGAATACCTTGATCGCTTTTCTACTTATCCCAAAATACACTGTTTAGTTATCAACATTACCCATCTTGAAAACGAAATAGATCGAAATTTACTTTCAAAAAGAATCTGGAATGGCTTGCAAAAGCATTTCCCTGATTCCAATCTTCCAAGAGTGAATGATATCGGCGATCTAGAGTACGAACTGAATCAACGGCAAAAGCAACAAGGGAAAAAACTAGCGATCGCTTTATATTGCCGAGAGGAAACTGAAGCGATCGCGCAGCTATGCCGACAAATAGCGATCTCCTCCATCCATATCCGTTCTTTCCCAAAAGTACAAACTACCGATCAACTTATCGCACAGATTCAAGCTTGGCTTTCTGAAACCTTTATCTAGCGAGAAAAACATAATGACAGCATCAATAATTGCACCAATTACCGCACTATCCAAAAATATTCCACTAGATGGCGCGATCGCGCTCGAACTTCAAGATGGAATAATGATATTCCGCGCATCCCATAACATCCAAGAACGTATCGAGAACCTACTCGACAAACGCGAAGAAACCCCACTCACAGAAACAGAAGAACAAGAACTAGATGATTATGCCGCGATCGATGATTATCTCAGCTTTGTCAATCGTATGATTCGCAACAACTTTATCCTCGAATCTACCAACAAAACTCTGCCAGAAATTCAACATGGCGCGTAACTTACCTGAAACACTCAAAGCCCAGATTCGTCAACGTGCTGAAGGCTTATGCGAATACTGTCATGCCGTAGAAAAATGGCAATTTGTTTGCTTCACAATCGATCATATTCTGCCAAAATCACAAGGTGGGACAGATAGCCTTGATAACCTTGCCCTTGCTTGCTTTCATTGCAATCGTAAGAAATATACTAAAAACAGCGCCATCGACCCAGATACAGGCATAGAAACGGCTCTTTTTAATCCGCGTCGCGATCGCTGGCAAGACCATTTTGCGTGGGCTAATGACAAACTGTATTTACTGGGAATCACCCCAACAGGTAGAGCAACAGTCAATGCTTTAGAGTGTAATCGAGATCGGCTAATTAGCATTCGTGTTGCAGATATAGCTATCAATCGTCATCCACCTGAAAACGACCCAATACAATCCTTGATTTGATTAGGAGATACTATGAACACCAAAGAAGCGATCGCCCGTGAAATTGAGCAAGTTCCAGAACCATTATTAGAGCAAGTATTAGAATTTCTACTATCTCTCAAGTCCAAATACTTACAAGAAAAAACAGAGATTAGCATTATGAGCGAATCATCCTTAGCAAAAGACTGGCTTAGCCCAGAGGAAGACGAAGCATGGCAAGACCTGTAGGAAGTTTACATTGCCGATATTCCCGATCTTAAATTATGCTCAGCAATTAAGGCTACCCTAGAGGTTCGGCAACACGCACTCTCAACCGATCCTCGAATAAATCTAGACAGCATAAGATATTGCATATACGCATTCTAGAAACAGAGGGTAGAGTATGCAGCCAACCAACCCAAATCAATTTACCGAAAAAGCATGGGCAGCGATCGTGCGCACCCCTGACTTAGTTAAAGCTGCGCAGCAGCAACAAATCGAGAGCGAGCATTTAATGAAATCGCTCCTAGAGGATGAGGGGTTGGCTGCCAGTATTTTTAATCGAGCCAATGTCAGCGTCCAAAAATTACGCGATCGCACCGAAGAGTTTATTAACCGACAGGCAAAAGTTTCAGGTAGCAACACTTCAGTCTATTTGGGGCGCAGCTTAGATACCCTCTTAGACCGTGCCGAACAAGAACGAAAAAGCTTTAAAGATGACTTTATTTCGATCGAGCATCTCGTATTGGCTTATTGCAAAGACGATCGCTTTGGCAAGGCTTTACTGCAAGAAGTCGGGCTCGACGAATCCAAACTACGCAACGTGATTACACAAATTCGGGGGAAGCAAACTGTGACCGACCAAACACCAGAAAATAAATACGAATCGCTCTTGAAATATGGGCGCGATCTGACCGAGTTAGCTAGGGAAGGAAAACTCGATCCTGTGATTGGTCGCGACGATGAAATCCGCCGCACTATTCAAATTTTGTCAAGACGCACCAAAAACAACCCCGTCTTAATTGGCGAGCCGGGGGTGGGTAAAACCGCGATCGCCGAAGGACTTGCCCAAAGAATTCTCAGTGGGGATGTACCAGAGTCTCTACGCGATCGCAAACTGATTGCCCTCGATATGGGCGGTTTAATTGCAGGCGCAAAGTACAGAGGTGAATTTGAGGAACGCCTCAAAGCCGTGCTCAAAGAAGTGATGGAATCACAAGGACAAATTGTTCTGTTTATTGACGAAATTCACACGGTCGTGGGGGCGGGTGCGACCCAAGGCGCGATGGATGCGGGCAATCTACTTAAACCGATGCTAGCAAGGGGTGAACTGCGCTGTATTGGCGCAACCACCCTAGATGAGTATCGCAAATACATTGAAAAAGATGCAGCACTAGAACGTCGATTCCAACAAGTTTTTATCGATCAGCCCAGTGTCGAAGATACGGTGTCGATTTTACGCGGACTCAAAGAACGTTATGAAGTGCATCATGGCGTCAGAATTGCTGACAGTGCTTTGGTGGCAGCGGCAGTGCTCTCGACGCGTTATATCAGCGATCGCTTCTTACCAGACAAAGCGATCGACTTGGTGGATGAGGCAGCGGCAAAGCTCAAAATGGAAATCACCTCCAAACCTGAGGATCTAGATGAAATTGACCGTAAGATTTTGCAACTGGAAATGGAACGTCTTTCGCTCAAAAAAGAAACCGATCCCGAGTCGAAGGAACGCTTAGAGAAGCTCAGCAAGGAACTAGCCGATCTGAAATCCGAGCAGTCTACCCTGACGGCGCAGTGGCAATCTGAGAAGGGTGTGATTGACAATATCCGTAAAGTTAAAGAAGCGATCGATCACATTAATCTTGAGATTCAACAAGCAGAACGCGATTACGATCTCAATCGAGCCGCCGAGCTTAAATATGGCAAACTTACAGATTTGCAACGTCAACTGGTAGAAGCAGAAGCGCGCTTAACTGAAACCCAAACCTCGGGGCGATCGCTTCTGCGAGAAGAAGTTACGGAAGCAGATATTGCTGAAATCATCTCAAAATGGACAGGCATCCCTGTCAGTAAACTGGTGGAATCTGAGAAGGAAAAGCTACTATACCTCGAAGACGAACTACATAAGCGTGTCATCGGTCAATCTGAGGCGGTAACTGCGGTATCTGATGCGATTCAGCGTTCCCGTGCGGGGTTAGCCGACCCCAATCGCCCGATCGCTTCCTTTATCTTTTTAGGCCCAACGGGTGTAGGTAAGACTGAGCTAGCCAAGGCTCTTGCTGCCTATATGTTCGACACCGAAGAGGCGATGGTTCGGATTGACATGTCAGAATATATGGAGAAACATAGCGTTTCGCGCTTGGTGGGAGCCCCTCCAGGCTATGTCGGTTATGAAGAAGGCGGTCAACTGACGGAGGCAATTCGTCGTCGCCCCTATGCGGTGATTCTCTTTGATGAAATCGAAAAAGCGCACCCCGACGTGTTTAATATCATGCTGCAAATCCTTGACGATGGTCGCGTCACCGATTCTCAAGGGCGCACGGTAGATTTCAAAAATGCTGTGATTATTATGACCAGTAATATTGGTTCCCAATTCATTCTGGATATTGCTGGCGATGACACCCGATATAACGAAATGAGCGATCGCGTCATGGAGGTGATGCGTACCAGTTTCCGTCCTGAGTTTCTCAATCGCATTGATGAGATTATTATCTTCCATGCCTTGCGACGTGAGGAATTGCGCCAAATTGTCAAACTTCAGGTCAAACGCCTAGAGAAACGTCTGACCGAACGCAGAATGTCCCTTAAAATCTCTGATGCTGCCTTAGATTTCATCGCTGAGGTTGGCTACGACCCCGTATATGGCGCCCGTCCGCTCAAGCGGATTATTCAACGTCAACTCGAAACGCAGCTTGCCAAGTCGATGCTGCGCGGTGAGTTTGTCGATGGCGACATCATTTTCGTAGATATCGAAAACGAACGCTTAGCATTCAAGAAACTCCCTGCGGAATTGCTAATTACTCAGGGCAGCTAAATCAGCCTCGAACCTATGATTAAACTCAACGTGAAAACCCCACCGAACGACGATCGACCAAATTCCCTGTCCGAAATCAATGCTGAAGCCCTTACAGATCGCTTTTGGATGTGGCGAAATTACAAAATCTGCTATCGTGCAGCGGGTCTCGATCGAGGTGTAGAATCTCCTGCCGTTGTCTTGATTCATGGGTTTGGGGCATCCGTAGGACATTGGCGCAAAAATATACCCGCTTTGGCTGAGGTCAGTCGGGTATTTGCGATCGATCTGATTGGGTTTGGGGCATCTGAGAAACCCCATCCCAGTCGATCGCCCTATACCTTTGAAACTTGGGGAGCCCAAGTAGCTGATTTTGTGCGGGAGGTTGTGGGTAGCCCCGCGATTTTGATTGGGAACTCCATCGGTGCTGTGGTAGCTATGCAGACAGCGATCCTCGCCCCCGAATGGGTCGCAAAAACAATTTTGATTAACTGCTCTCTCCGCCTCTTGCAGGAACAAAAGCAAATCGCCTTACCTTGGTCGCAACGGGTAGGGGCAAAAGTGATGCAAAATATTTTGGGAAACCGCGCGATCGCCAAATTCTTTTTCGATTTTGTGCGACGTCCCCAAACGGTACGAAAAATTCTCCAGCAAGCCTATGTGCGTGACGAAGCCGTAACCGACGAACTCGTAGAGATTCTGGTAAAACCCGCGCAGGACAAACATGCCGTGGATGTGTTTATGGCATTTGTGCGCTATTCCCAAGGTCCCACCCCAGAGGAGTTGTTAGAAAAATTGCCTTGCAGTGCGATCGTGCTATGGGGAGAAAAAGATCCTTGGGAACCGATAGCGCTAGGCAGAGAATTTACAAAGTTCTCTTGTGTGAGGGACTTCATTGCCATTGCGAATGTTGGTCATTGTCCGCAAGATGAAGCCCCTGAGCTGGTCAATCCGATTCTAATCGCGGAGATCCAAAAAGCAAATTGCTAATCGTTAACAACTTTTTAATAGGTTCTCTTACCTGTAGCCAAGCGAGAAACGATACTGGTTGTCAAAACTAATCCCACTAAAACGAGCGCACCTGCCCAAGCAAGTTGCTGTTGGTTGATAAACTGAGGACCTCCGGGAACTCTAGCAAAATCGTAAACGAGTACGGATAGCGAAGCAGTCTTCTCTAAGATATTCGTCGTCCAGTATTGACTGGATAACGCAGTAAAGATTAAAGGAGCCGTTTCTCCTGCCGCTCTTGCTACGGCGAGCATTGCACCTGTAACGATCGCGGGTAAAGCCGCAGGTAAAACCACCAAAAATACGGTTTGAAATTTGGTTGCCCCGACTCCCACGGCAGCTTGGCGAATTTCTTGGGGTACGAGTTTCAAACTTTCTTCGGTGGTGCGCACAATAATAGGCAACATCAAGACAGACAATGCTACACCGCCTGCCACAGCAGAGAAGCCTAGCCCAAAAGAAAGATTTCCTTTAACCACAATGATGCCGTAAGCAAACACGCCAACGACAATGGATGGCACGCCGCTCAGAACGTTGGTCGCAAAGCGAATCCAAAAAACAATCGGCTTCTTGCCACCAAACTCAGAGACAAAGATGGCTGCCATTATCCCAAAAGGGACGCTAATTAATCCTGCGATCGCAACCATAACTAAAGTCCCTATAATCGCATTGCCTAAGCCACCTCCAGCGATGCCAGGAGCAGGGGGTAGTTGGGTAAACACGCCCCAGTCCAATCGACTCGCGCCTTTGAGGATTACATAGGTGAGCACGGCTACTAAGGGTAAGAGCGCGATCGCTGCCGAACTGACCGTAAGCACGGTCATCAGATTGCCAAAAAGGTTGCGCGGTGCAGAAGCGCTGCGTATCAAGGCTCCCATCGGGATTTTACTTGAAATGATATTTTCAGATTCAGAATTCATATGAAATGAAAGATTCGGTGGGCTGGAGATTCGGAAGATTATTTACGGTTAATAAAGGCTTGTCAGAGTTACTTTATTTTTTGAACCCGCATGATTAGCAGTTCGGCTAAAATGTTGACCAATAGCGTTAAACCAAATAGAACCAGCGCAGCATACATCAAGGCTGAGACCTGAAAGCCATCCGCCTCGGCAAACTCGTTTGCTAACTTTGCCGCGATTGAGTTGGAAGGAGCCAAAATAGAGAGGTTGATTTGTGATGAGTTGCCAATTAGCATAGTTACTGCCATGGTTTCGCCCATAGCTCGACCAAGGGCTAACATCACCGCACCAACAATACCTGAGAAAGAAGCAGGTATTAAGATTTGAAGGATCGTCTCCCATCTCGTAGCGCCTAAACCCATTGAAGCTTGTCGCAAGTCTGGGGGGACAGCGATCATGGCTTCGCGAGAAATCGATGCGATCGTCGGCAGAATCATAATTGCCAGAACAAGCGCGGCTGGGAGCATTCCCGTTCCGCTTAGCGGTGTGCTAAACAGCGGAAACCATTTAAAATTGGCATACAGAAAATCACCAAAAGGTTTAACGATGGGAATTAAAACGAAAATACCCCACAGCCCGTAAACCACGCTGGGAATCGCCGCCAAAAGCTCCACCAAAAACACGAGAACTTCTTGAACTTTCTTCGGAAGAAAATCAAACTCTTCACTCAAAAAAGTTGCAACGCCGACACCAATCGGCACAGCAATTAACAGAGCAATAAAAGAACTAACCAACGTGCCATAAATCTGAGGTAAAGCGCCGTAGGCATCTCTCGTGGCATCCCAGTCACTAGAAAAAAGGAAGCCCAATCCATACCTGCCAATTGCAGGAGAGGCATCAATCGCTACCTTAATCACCATCGAGATCAGGATGACAGCGACACCGATCCCAAAAATTCGAGTTAGCCAGACAAAGCCTTGGTCAAGCGCTTGAGCTACGCCCGAACGTTGCGGCAGTTTTACTTCAATGTCTACAGTTTCGGAACTCATTGTTCAAATATTGATGTAATAGGTTAAATGGATCGCAAAATCAGAATCTAAGAGAAAAAGGGCAAGGTCGAGAATTACATCTCTAAACTTTGCCCTAAACCAGAAAACAGTCTCAGAGAAGATTGCCATTCGACAACCGATTAGGCAATTGTTGCGATAGCAGGTTTAACCTTGCTAACGACCTCAGATGGTAAAGGCACATAACCTAATTCACTGCTGAACTTTTGTCCGTCAGTTAAACCCCATTCCAACATTGCCTTGATAACTTCAGCTTTGACAGGATCGTCATACTTCTTGTAAGCCATAATCCAAGTGAATGTAACAATTGGATAAGCCGTATCACCTGCTGGATCTGAAACAAATCCTAAGAAGTTAGCGGGTAAATCTACTGTAGCGAGAGATTTTGAAGCAGTATCTCCATCAGCTTTGACATACTTGCCAGCTTTATTCTCTAACGTAGCGATTGCAATGTTGTTCTTGACTGCATAGCCATATTCGGTGTAGCTGATTGCACCAGCGGTTTGTTGAACTTGTGCTGCAATACCCTCATTGCCTTTAGCACCAGTACCTGTTGGCCATTGCAAAGACTTACCTTCACCGGGACCACCCTTCCAGTCAGCATTAATTGCACTCAAGTGCTTGGAAAATACTGCAGTAGTGCCGCTTCCATCGGAACGGTAAACAACAGAAATTGGTAGATCGGGAAGCTTAGCACCTTCATTAATCTTAGCGATCGCAGGATCGTTCCACTTCGTAATCTTGCCCAAGAAGATATTGACGTAAACTTCGCGACTGAGCTTAAGTTCCTTAACGTCAGGTAAATTATAAGCAATTACGATGCTACCTGCTGTTGCAGGTACAAGAATTACGCCCTTGGCAACTTTAGCAATTTCAGCTTCTTTCATGCCATCGTCACTTGCACCAAAATCAACAGTGCCAGCCACAAACTGCTTGACTCCAGCGCCGCTACCTACAGATTGATAGCTAATTTGGATATTTGGATATTTTTTGTTAAATTCTGAAAACCAACGTTGGTACAGGGGAGCGGGAAATGAAGCACCAGCACCACTGATGGATATGGTCTTACCACCTGCTAGCTGAGCTGATGTAGATGAAGGTGTGTTAGCAGCAGTAGTAGAAGCAGGACTGCTGGTAGCAGGTTTCGTTTCGGTCGTAGCAGTAGGAGTTGACGAGGTACAAGATACCATGGCAAAACCAAGTCCGCCAAGAGATAGATAGATTGCCTTACGACGAGATAGTTTCAAGCTAGGACGCATAGTGATGATGGGATGAAACCTTTAATAGTTCTGGAGTTGCTTACATAAAATATTTCCAAGGAAATACTTTTAGATGAGCTACAGTGTTTGCTCAAAAAAACTACAATGCGTAATACCACACTGCGTTAACTTCAAACCATTTAAAATCAACAGCTTGTAGATAAGCCAAAGTTTTAAAGCTCAAACAAAATTACAATACAACTTAAAGGTAAAGGGAAAGTTAAGGCGGAAAAAATACAGTATTAAAAGTAGCAAAACAATCTAAATATTTATGCAGTAAATCAAAGATTTTATACTAATCTCGCATGCTTACTAGCGCCAAAATTATCTTATAGCAAGGGTCTTAGGGTTTTTAAAAGCTTTTCACGAAAGTGTACCCAAGGTGATATATATTTCTAAATGAGCTGCATCCTATTACCCTATAACTATAATTTTCGATTAATAGCGTAATATAGAGTTAGGGTATGTAATTATTATCGTGAACGGTAAATTCAAAATAATTATGAATTGAGAAGAATTTATTCTAAAAAGTTCCATTAATCCTACAAAACAATCCTCCCAAATCATCAATTTCATCAGATTTGGATAAACGGAGGAAGCATCTTTCCCTACTTGCAATTTTAATTACCTCTACTACTTTCATGGTTAAGTTTACCTAGATATGAGGAATGATTTCGGCTAGAGACTAAACTCCAGCCAACTGAATATAAGAAAGCAAGCAAAAGGTACATAGCTGAGATACAGATATCCAAACTGTGCAGCTTGTAAAAGGCTTTGATCTCTGGATAAACCTTAATTAACCCCAAAATCATCAAAAGCGATCATGAATTCAAATCCTACAGAAAGTGCGATTATCAAATGTGATGACGTCGCAGTCTATTACGGTTCTTTTCTTGCCGTCTCTGGAGTCAACTTAACAATCAACACCAACCAAATTACCGCGTTTATTGGTCCTTCTGGATGTGGGAAAAGTACGGTTTTACGTTGTTTCAATCGCTTAAACGATTTAATTTCTGGTGCTAGAGTAGAAGGTAAAATCACCTTTGGTAAGCACGATCTTTACGACTCTAAAATTGATGCCGTGGCGGTGCGCCGACGTATAGGCATGGTGTTTCAGCGCCCCAACCCATTTCCAAAATCCATCTATGAAAATATCGCCTTTGGTCCCCGCATCAATGGCTTTAAGGGCAGCAAGAGCGATATGGACGATCTCGTCGAACGATCCCTAAAACAGGCAGCCATTTGGGATGAAGTTAAGAACAAATTGGGCGAAAGTGGACTCGCTCTTTCTGGCGGTCAGCAGCAAAGATTGTGTATTGCTCGTGCGATCGCGGTGGAACCAGAAGTGATCTTGATGGATGAGCCCTGTTCTGCCCTCGATCCGATTTCTACGCTGAGAATTGAGGAACTGATGACAGAACTCAAACAGCGCTTCACGATTGTGATCGTTACCCACAATATGCAGCAGGCTTCACGAGTATCAGATATAACAGGCTTTTTTAATACAGAGCTCGATAAGCGCGGACAACGCACTGGCAAACTCGTAGAAGTCGATCGCACGCCAGTGATCTTTAGCTCGCCCAATCAAACTGCCACCGAAGAGTATGTCAGCGGTCGCTTTGGCTAAGTAGTTTTTTCACTAGACTGAATAAAACAAATAGTCTAAAACAGCTTTCCTGCGCAAATTAAAAATTCATCGATTTTATAAAGCCTGCTAACGTAGGCTTTTTTTAGCACTTGAATTCATAAGCCCCTCAGCATTATTGCCTATCGTTGCAGTAAGTGGGGTTATGTGCTTCATGCTATGTTTTATGGGTATGCGATCTTTTTGTAGTTCACAGAGTTTTTCATTTAGCTTTTTCGCCTAGTTTTTTCGTTTAGCTTTTCACTTAGCTTATGACTAGCTCATCGAGCATCACGCTGCAAAAACCTCCCTTATTGGAACTAAGAGGAATCCATAAACGTTTTGGCAACAATGTCATCCTCGATGGTATTGACCTCAAGGTTTACCCCGGGGAAGCGATCGCAATCATTGGTCCCTCAGGTACTGGCAAGTCTACGATCTTGCGCATTATCTGTGGGCTACTGGAGCCTGACGAGGGTGAGGTACTGCTCAATGGCAAGCCTGTACGCGGTGTTATAGAGGCAGAAGCTGAGGTTAACATTGGCATGGTGTTTCAGCAGGCAGCCCTTTTTGACTCATTGACTGTGGCTGAGAATGTGGGCTTTTCTTTGTTTGAGCGATCGCACCTGTCTCGCAAACAAATTTTAGAACTGGTCGAGGAGAAACTAGCCTTGGTAGGGTTACCTAATATTTGCGATCGCTTTCCCAGCCAGCTCTCAGGCGGGATGCGCAAACGGGTCAGTTTTGCCCGTGCCATTTTAGAAGATCCGACCGTGACCAACACCGCCAAAAAGATCCTGCTCTACGACGAACCTACAGCAGGGCTAGATCCCGTAGCCTCGACCATTATTGAGGATCTGATCAAATCTTTAAAGGTAGAACAGCAGGTCTGCGATAGTTTTATTGTGGTCACCCATCAAGAAAGTACGATTCGCCGCACCAGCGATCGCCTGATTATGCTCTATAAAGGCGAGATCAGGTATTCTGGAAGCATCAGTACAATTGATACAACCGATAATCCGCACATACGCCAGTTTTTTAGTGGTAGTACGGAAGGACCAATTCAGATTGTGGGTAAGGAGGCATAGTTGTAGTGCAGTCAAGATCGTTACGCGACGGCTCATTGGGATTGTTGATTTTAGTTGGCATCTTTTTATTTGGTGGTGCCATCTTTTGGCTGAAAGGTCTACGCATCGGCGATCCTCAGTTCAGCTTTGTAATTAAATTTCCTGACACCAGTGGTTTAGATGTCGGCTCCCCCGTTAAATTTCGTGGAGTCGCGGTAGGTAAAGTCCAAAAGATTGTCGCCGCATCCGCCAATGTTGAAGTCACCGTTGTGATTGAGAATCCCAAGTTAGCAATTCCACTGCAATCATCGGTAGAAACTACGCAAAGTGGTTTGTTAGGTGGCACATCCATCGATATTTTCCCCCAGGCAAATATTGGTAGCGATTCTGGCTTTGACCCGATCGCCCAAAACTGTAATGCCCAAGTCATTGTCTGTCAGGGCAAAACGATCGAGGGGGAACGCGGTGTTAACTTTACGCAAACCCTCAGAGAAACTACACTTGCACTCCGCAAAGTTAACGAACAGGGGCTGATCGAGAAACTGAGTAGTACCTTACAAACCGTTGAAGCCACTGCCCGTAGTTTTAAAAAGCTATCAGAGACTGCCACTCGTGCCATTAGCACCTTTGAAGGTCAAGCCTCCAAATTTGGGGATACGGCTACTGCGATCGCACGGGCTGCCGACCAAGTCACAATTACGGCTAGTAGTGCGGATGATTTGATTCAAGTCAACCGTGAAAAATTAGCACAGACCCTTGATGGGATTGCCGCAGCATCGAGAGAAGCGCGATCGCTGATCGCCAGTGCCAAGCCTTTACTTGCCGATGGTAAGTTTGTGGAAAGTCTGCAAAAGCTCTCTGAAAATGCCGCAGAAACAGCTTCTAACCTGCGCAAACTCACGGGCGAGATGAATAATCCTGCCACGATCGCAACGCTTAGAGAGACCCTAGACTCTGCTCGGGCAACCTTTGCCAATGCGCAAAAGATTACCGCCGATCTAGACGAACTCACGGGCGATCCCAAGTTTCGCAACAACATTCGCAATTTGGTGAATGGACTCAGTGGTTTACTGTCAACTGCCCCTAGTCTAACGGTTCCTCCAACAGCGGCAAATCCTGCTCCCGATCTCAAACTACCCGTTGAGGTTGCCAAAAGTAAGTCGCCTGTCAATCCCTCTGACAAACACAAACAAGAAAAAATTAAAGTCAATAGTCTCAAACCCAATACCGTCATTGGTAAGCCTTCTGATGTCCCGCCCGATCCTAAAAATGAATGAACCTGACGCCTAGCCAAATATGGCTTGTAATTTCTGTTGTCCTGCTGTTGGTGGAATTGCTCGTTCCTATTCCAACATTTTTAATTGCGGGTGCAATGGGTCTGGCAGCCTTATTTGTGGCAGCGATCGCGTTTGTCATTCCATCCATAGAAATACAAATTGGGTTGTGGATTTTGGCTTCGGCTGGTCTGATTTGGTATTCTCGCCGCTTTATCCCCAAAGATTCGCATCAACTCAAAGATGCCACCGAAGGTATAACGCTCACAGCCATTCCCGCAGGGGAGTCAGGACGCGTACAGTATGAAGGTAATTCGTGGAAAGCCCGTTGCGAAGATCCCGATCTGACAATTCCAGCGCAGCAAAAGGTAGTAATCGTGCGTCGTCAGGGCACGACTTTAATCGTCGTACCTGAATATTGGCTGCATGGTGATTAGTTGTCATAATCCATATATCGATTTATCGGAAAAATGGAAACAGGTCAAATTCTTGACGAATTTCCAAAAGCGAACGATCGAACAGATGTTTGTAGCTCGATGAACTAAGCGACCTCCCACAACCTCCAATCCCCATAAGTGATGCTCCTTAAAGCTACCCAAAGAAACTAGACGCGATCGCCAAAAGGCTACATTATAGTAAAGCTATTCTCCTCATATGGGTCGAATAAATCATGCAACTCACCCTCAGCCAAGCACAAACCCAAATCCTCGAAACACTAGTTAAACAAGGGCAATACCCCTCATTAGAAGAAGCTCTCAACACAGCTTTGCTATTACTGATTGATGAAGTTGTACTGCCCGAGCCAGACAATAGTCCAGAATACTTAATCTGGGCTGAAGCGACCCGCCGAAAAATTAATGCTGCAAGGGAACAGGCAAGACGAGGTGAAGTGCTAGAGGTAGATGAGGTGCTGACTCAACTAAGAGCTAAAGTGCAAACTGCCAAAGCAGTCAAAGAAGCCAAAGTATGAAGTTGGTCATTACGCTTGATGCGAGTCGAGACCTCTCGGAAATTTCAGACTATTTTCTAGAGCAAAGCATAGATGCAGGCGATCGTTTTGTTGAAGGATTTGGTAAAAAATGCCAACATCTCGCCCAATTTCCATACTTGGGGCGATCTTACGATCCACTAGCTTCTGGTTTGCGAGGAATATCGTTGATGGATTACATCATCTTTTACCAAATTGTTGAAGGGGGGATTGAAATCTTGAGGGTAGTTAGTGGCTATCGAGATCTACAGTTTGTTTTCAACAAAAACTAATCCGATTCCTTTCTAGCTACTCACATCTATGAGCGATCGGCCGAATGAGTGGAATTATGCTGTATGCCTTAATCTTTCAGCCCACAACCGAATCATGGACGGCTTACATAAGCCGTGCCCTACGTTTTTTTCTTAAAGATGCGGAAATCTCTTGATGCTCCTGTAAGAAGTCACGCGATCGCGTGACTTTTAAAGACTGAGGTATGCTGGTAGATAGAGTTCAAAATTAGCAAATATGGCCGACTTTATTAGTGTAATCGTTGGTAGTGTCGTTGTTTTAGGCATTGGAGCTAATTCGTTTAAGGTTATCAATCAAGGTGAAGAAGCTTTGGTTGCAACCTTTGGTAAATATAAACGCAAGCTTTCAGCGGGACCAAATTTTATCGTCCCCATTGTCGATACGATCGCATACAAAGGCTCGATCAAAGAACAAGTTCTCGATATTCCTCCCCAACAATGTATTACCAGAGATAACGTTGCGATTACGGCTGATGCCGTAATTTACTGGCGCATCGTCGATATGGAGAAAGCTTTTTATCGTGTTGAGAATCTGCGTCAAGCCATGACCAATATTGTGCTAACCCAGATTCGGTCTGAGTTAGGTAGCTTGGAGCTCGATCAAACCTTTACTGCGCGTTCTCAAATCAATGAGATTCTCTTACGGGATCTTGATGATGCCACCGATCCTTGGGGTGTAAAAGTTACAAGGGTAGAATTGCGTGACATTTTACCCGCTAAGGCAGTACAGGAGTCTATGGAACTTCAAATGACCGCCGAACGTAAAAAAAGAGCGACAATTCTCACATCGGAAGGAGAACGCGAGTCAGCCATCAATAAAGCCAAAGGTTTAGCCGATGCTCAGGTTTTAGCGGCAGAAGCACAGCAAAAGGCAGCAATTCTAGAAGCGGAGGGTCAAAAGCAAGCTCGCGTACTTAGAGCTGAGGCGCAACGGCAAGAGCAGGTGCTGCGATCGCAGGGTACAGCCCAAGCCCTCCAAGTTTTGGTTCAAGCGACCAAGGGAAATCCCCAAGCGCAGTCTGCTTTACAATTCCTGCTTGCCCAAAACTACATCGACATGGGAGCGACAATCGGTGCCAGTAACAGCAGCAAAGTCATGTTTATGGATCCGCGCACGATTCCCGCTACTTTAGAAGGGATGAAGTCGATTATTAGTGAGCCCAGTGACGCAATGCCCGTCGATGGTTTACCCAGTGACTGGGGCAAATAGCTAAGTGCAAATATGGCAAGAAAATACTTAGCTATCAGCATTCAGGTTGCAACTGACAACTGATAGCTAAAAGTATTTAGCTAAATGCTATTTACTCTTCTTCATCCCATGCTTCTACTTCTAATAGGCTGCTGATGGCATCTTGGGTACTAAAACCAAATTCTGACAGTTCCTGTTTCCAGTGCTGCCATTCGTCCCCAAAAATCAAGGAAATTTGCCATAGGCAATCGCTTGGCTTGACCAACTTAGATTTAACCAGCGATCGCACTTGGTTTTGAAACTTCACCATAGGGTGAGCTACTTGTGTATTCATAAACTCCGTAAAGGTTGCATTCGTTCTATAAGACAGGTGCGATTTTTGAAACTTTAAGATCGTCAACCTGAATATTGTGGCAATTCAATCTCTTGGCAGCTTAGGATCTGGGCAATTCGATCAACTCAAAGAGTCTCAAACTTGCCCGATCTCGACTTTGCCTATTTAAACTTAGCTTAAAAATTGGTAAAGGACTAAACGCCAACATTCTGCGTTGCCAGCTTTGCATATTACACCTGAAATCCATATTTTGCAAATTCTATATCTGGATTTTTTGATTTTTAGCCAAGATCGCTGAAATTTTGGTTGTTACGCTGACCGAATCTCTCGTATGTTAAAGTTGAGAAACTGTCGGTTCTAGTGGGAAACAGCCACTAGAGGTAACGGGGAAAACCTGGTGTGAGTCCAGTACTGTCCCGCAACTGTAAATTTAGTAGCCAGCAAACATTTAGCAGCACACAGTGAGTTGGTAATTTCACGAAAAACTGCGAACTAATCACTGGTAACTTTTGAGTCAGAATGCCCGCCGATCGCGCCATCGACCCATCAAAACAATGATTCATCTGCGAGGTATAGATGATGTTTATAAATTTAAAAAGCTCGTTGTCCCAATCTATAGGTGCGGGGCGGTTCATTGCGCTTTAACGATAGTGACTGGCAAGGAAATTTTGGCTATTGGCAAAGTGGATTTATTCACGCCAACCTAATGATGATTGGATACCATGCTTGGAAAGGCTTTCTGCAATCGGGTCGAGGAATTGTAGATTGTACTGTCGATGCCAAAATCATTCATTCTTCCACAGCAATTACCGATTTAGTTCCATTTCAAATTCAATTTATTTCACAAACGCAGATACCCGACCATCCTCCCATTGGCAGTCTAGAGCCAGATGTAATCGAAATGCTTCTGCAAGTGGTGCAGACTTACAATCCGCACCGAGAAGCAATTATGTTATTGGCGGCTGGTCGCCAGGCTGAGTTTACTCTCTTGCAAAATATGGCGATCGCTCCGTCTGAATGCTACGACCAAGTTTGCAATCGTTGGGAAGAGTTTGAGTTCAGTCCATCTCAACGAGTTTGAAAGGATCGATCTCAGATTTAGACCAATATCCCTATCACAAATTAGATAAATCACAAATTATATGAATCACAAATTATATGAATAAAGTAACTCGCTATCAAAATGCCGCACTCCAATACTATATGGAGATCACGGGTTCTCAGTACCTCCACTATGGCTATTGGGAACCAATCCCCACCTCATTCGACGATCTGACAATTTTAGGGCTCCGCAAAGCCCAAGAATCCTACGCTTATCATTTACTTGCTTTTATTCCTGAAGGAGTTCACACCATCCTTGATGTCGGCTGTGGCATCGGTGGGAATGCCGCTTATTTACTTAAGCAAGGCTTTAAAGTCGAAGGCTTAGCTCCAGATCCATCCCAACAGGAAGGTTTTCTCACTCGCACGGGCGGTGAAGCGCCCTTTCATATGTCAACATTCGAGAAATTTGTAGAAACTTCTCACGCCAAAAATCCCTCACCTGCTTACGATCTGTTGCTATTTAGCGAAAGCAGTCAATATATGTCAGCAAAAGATATTGCAGAGGGTGCAGCCCACTTAGCCGTAAAGGGTGGCTATGTCTTGCTCGCTGATATGTTACGCACCAACGCAGAGTACCGTGAAGGGATGTTCTCAAACTGCCATGTTGTAGCCGACTTAAAGGCTGCAATGGAACGAGCGGGGTTCAAACTGGTTAAGTCTGAGGATATTTCGGCTCATATTGCGCCAACCATCGATATTTGCGTGCATAACTTCCAGATTTTTGGTCTGTCAACGATCCACTATTTGTCAAATCTCGTCCAGATTGCCGTTCCTCCGATATACGCGTTGATCGATCGTCTATTTGGCGATCGCTTCAAGAAGCTCGTCGCTGAGGGTGAAGCCGCTTCATCGTTATTCAAGCAACATCTTTGCTACGAAATTCAACTTTGGCAATTAGCCGATCCCGCCTCGGTAAAAGTCTAATACCATTTTTTGAAAAGACCGCGCTCTGCGCGGAACCCAAAACCCGATCTGTGGCAAATTCAAGGGAAATTGGTATAAGTCGGAGACAAGGGAATGCTAGGTCAGGGAAATTCTGAAGTTCAAATCGCAGACACCGATGCGTTTATCTATCAACCGCCAGCCCGTGCGATCGCGGCAAAACGGATTTTGGTAAAACCCAACCTCGGCTATCCTGTCAAGCCGCCCGTAACCGTGAGCATGCAGGTCTTAGATGCAGTTCTAAAAGGGTTAAGGTTAGCCAGCCCCAAGGCTGAGATTCTAATCGTAGAGGGCGTATGTTCGCCCGTCAGCCTCTCTGAGATTGCCCGTCGCCATGGTTTAGATGAACTTCTCGACGATGGAATGCAGTTGCTCGATGCGGACACCTTACCCCTTGTTGAATATGTGAATCGATCGCCCCAACCCGTTCGATTTAAAAGCATGTTTGCCCCTGCTCTATTACAAGAAGTTGACTGCCGTATTACTATCGGTGCGCTCAAACGCACGCATCTCAAGGGCGAATCGCTGGTTTCCGCTTCTTTAAAAAATCTGTATGGGCTATTCCCCCGATCGCATTACAAAGCCAGAAGTGCAAATTCGCGAGGGCAATTGCATCGTCCTTCGGTTCCGTTAATTTTGCAGGATGTTTACTTTAGCCTCGGCTATTTGTTTGATGGCGCTGTTGTAGATGGCGATCGCAAATATTTCAGTCCTGATTGGAAACCTGACAAAGGCAGGGCGATCGCTTTGGGCAAAGTGTTTTGGGGTGAAGATCCAATTTCTGTAGACCGAGAAGCCTGTGCGGTTGGCGAGGAACCCATGCCTAGCTATTTGGATGCGATCGCGCAATTGCGAAATTTAGCGGACGAAATTTAGATGAAATTTAGCGGAATCGCTCAGGCATTGCCCTTGGCGTCTTTATCTGAGTTTTTATCGAATCGACGGATCACGTAAGCGATCGCAAAGCTGCCATTCTCATGCTTTTCTAGGGCATCCGCCAGATCGAAAGTTCGTTGTGCTAATTCTATGCCTAATTTTTCAATCACAGCCTGTCGTTCCTGTTCGAGTTGCACCTTCTCGCGCATTTGTGCTTGCCATGGGCTCGAAAAAAGCTGTGGAATTTTTGTCGTTAACTCTAACTTTTCTAAAACTTCCCATTCGCCTTTGTCACACCAAATTCCGCTACAAACTGGACAACGCTCTAGATAAAAAGGTTGTTTAAGACTTATTTTCGTCCTTGCCAAGTAACTCCCACATTCTGGACATAAACCCGCTTTTGCATCCGTTGCAGCAGGGGCAAAATTCAGCGATTCATCGAGAAATGCTGGTTCTGTCACGGGCAACTCCACAGATTCTTGGAGAGCGATCAGTTGTTGTGCCTGCCATTGTTCGTACTCGACACAGGGGATCCAATTGCCTTCACAGGTCGAACAATGACAAACGGATAGACCCTGACTGAGCTGACTTGCCACCAGTTGAACCTGTTTATCTTTAGGGCATCGCATCAAAGTTCTCCGTTTTCCCAAAAGTTTGACAAATTGACATGCTCCAAAACTGCGGATTCAAAATCAAGAATCTTTGCATGACATCATACAGGCGAAACCCAAAAATGAACTTTCTGAAGCCTCAAAAAATTAATTTCCGAGTACTCTATGTCTTAGCAAAAGGTTTTGTCAAAACCTAGATCGAGCGAATTTTCAACTTCTAGCCCAGCTAAATGATTTCGATCCAAATTAATGCGATCCAATAATTTCAGAAAGCTTGACCGAGCCCTGCCGTCTGATTTGCCAACCTGTGTCAGTCCACTCTGCCACTGTGGAGGGGGAGCCACTTCCTGTCACGATTTCAAGATTTTCTTCCTTACCTAGCCCATTCTCTAAGCGATCGCCTAAAACCAGTACTTCAGGAAAATAGTTAGAAATCTCTAACATCTTTCGCATCGGTGGTTGTCCGCTTGGGTTGGCGCTCGTCGTTAATAAGGCTCCTGTTTGTTGTAGCAGGGCGAGCGCAATTGGGTGCTCGGGGATGCGCACCCCAATCGTATCAAAGTCGGGATTCAGTTGACGACCTAGAAAATTTGCTGGCAAAACCAAGGTTAAAGCCCCTGGTAAGTATTGTTTCGCCACTTTACGCCAAAGCGGTAAGGCAGAATGTTCGGTATCTACAAACCTCAATAGCTCGTCCAGCTTCGCTGCCATTAAAATGAGCGGCTTGTCTTTGGGACGTTGCTTGAGCGCAAAAATTTCGTCGGTTCTGCTAGCGATCGCAGCTAAAGCTGGCACAGTGTCAGTAGGAAAACTTACAAGTCTCCCAGATCGCGCACCTGCAACCAATGCTGCCATAGAGACTAGTGCCATAATCCCAATTTAAACTTTTGCTTCGATTTCTTTAGCAGACTCTCCAGTAAGTGCGGTCAAATATAAATCGACCACCCGATCTTCAGGCTGTAGGACATGAGCGAGAACCCCTGGACCAAAAAATCGCGTAAATTTTTCCTGTTTTTGCTGCCAAGTATCCCAGCCAATTAGCGGTGAGTTAAATCGTAAGACCAAACTATAAGCACCCTGAGTTGCCTCAGAAGCAGAAATTTCTTCATACAGACCTGATAAAACTGGACGCTCCTCATCGGTAGGACTCAAGCCCAATTTGTCTAACACCTGATCTAAATGCGCCTCAATGCCATAGCGATAGCGCGTTACATCCTTACGTACTTGATTTTGGGTTGAGGTTGCCTGCGTTTCTCGCAGTTTCACAACAGCAGCAGAAGCAGGAGATAAAACCTTCACTGGCTTCACTTCAGACGACTTTAGCGCGGCTCCCCCCAACAAAATCGGGATGCCATAAAAAAAACCAACCAAGTTTAAGGTTGAGTTACCTTGAGCGTAGGCAAAAAATCCGACCAAACTCAGCGAAGCTCCAACCAAGAGGAGCACTGAGGCTAATGACACTTTACGCAACATAATTCAATTAGCTTAACAATACTTAATCAATCTATCTGGTTTCGGTGTCATCCGAGTAAAAAGTTGTAAGACAGCATGTCATAGAGCCTCACTTTTGTGTTAGAAAGGCTACAATCAATCTTGTTACATTTGTGGATGTGCCAGAATAGTAAAGCGTTGCCTGCATTGCTGTCCAAAAGCACTGAATGAAACGCTGACTTTGAAGTTAGAATTAAGCCCTATGGCTTTAGTTCTCAGACACACCTTCCTGTAGCATATACAGCTAGGTATCCTGTCTGCATCTTCCCACATACATAGATTACAAAGCATTGCAGTTTAGACAAGTACGGAATCTGAGGAATCTGGCATGAGCAAAGCCATCAACTTACTCCCTGAGGTCATGTTGCCTACCGATCAAATTGAGGACAGTGAAGAAGAAGACATTGATCTAGAAGATGATGACAGAAGTGACGATCTAGATTCAGCAGACCCTTTAGATATTGCTTCCGATGAGGAAGATGGTGGTAAGTTAGCCAAAACGAAGGGCGCAAAAAAAACACGAGCCAGTCAGACCAAGAAAAAGCACTTTACCGAAGATTCAATTCGGCTATATCTTCAAGAAATTGGTCGTATTCGCCTACTCAGAGCGGATGAAGAAATTGAGCTTGCCCGCAAAATTGCTGATTTGCTAGAGCTTGAGCAAAAACGCGAAGAGATTGCCAATCAACACGACTGTCCACCTGATGATGTCAAAGAGTCAGAATGGGCAGAGCGCATGGAAATGTCTCTGGGTGCTTTTCGCCAACGTTTGCATTCAGGCAGACGCGCCAAAGACAAGATGGTGCAGTCAAATCTGCGTCTGGTTGTCTCGATCGCCAAGAAATACATGAATCGCGGTCTGTCGTTTCAAGATCTGATTCAAGAAGGTAGCCTTGGTCTGATCCGTGCCGCCGAAAAGTTTGACCATGAGAAGGGCTATAAGTTCTCAACCTATGCAACTTGGTGGATTCGGCAGGCAATTACCCGTGCGATCGCCGATCAGTCCCGCACGATCCGCTTACCCGTTCACCTGTACGAAACCATTTCGCGGATCAAAAAAACCACAAAGCTACTTTCTCAAGAAATGGGGCGCAAGCCTACCGAAGAGGAAATCGCTACGCGCATGGAAATGACTATTGAGAAATTGCGCTTTATCGCCAAGTCTGCTCAATTGCCAATTTCTTTAGAAACTCCCATTGGTAAAGAAGAAGACTCGCGTCTAGGTGATTTTATTGAGTCAGACGGAGAAACTCCAGACGACCAAGTTGCCAAGAGTTTGCTGCGCGAAGATCTTGAGAGTGTCTTGGGAACACTTAGTCCTAGGGAACGCGATGTTTTGCGTCTGCGTTATGGGCTAGACGACGGGCGCATGAAAACCCTTGAAGAAATCGGGCAGATTTTTAACGTTACCCGCGAACGCATTCGCCAAATTGAGGCAAAGGCACTGCGCAAGTTGCGCCACCCCAATCGCAATAGCGTCTTAAAAGAGTACATTCGCTAATTTCTCAAGCTAATTTCTCAAACCCATGACACAAGTAATTGCGTCTGAACCCTCAAAAATCTCACTTTATGAGCGCGATCTTAATCTCTGGTTAGAGCAGGCGATCTCGCAATTAAAGTCTGGCGATTTTCACAATCTTGATGTTGTCAATCTAATTGAGGAGTTAGAAGGTTTGGCCGGCAGGGATAGACGAGAGCTAAAAAGCAGATTGAGAACATTGCTAGAGCATTTACTCAAGCGGATATATATCAATCTGCCCGAATGCTTCAATGGTTGGGAAATCACGATTAGAGAACAGCGATCTCAACTAGAAGACATATTCGAACAGTCTCCAAGCCTAAAGGCAATCTGGGAAGAGGCTTTTAATAGTGCGTGGCGATCGGCGCTAAAAAATACTTGCCAAGAGTATCGTAATTTTACATTTCCCGACGCATGGCAATTTAGCCACGATATTGACTCACTATTAACTATTGATTTTTGGGAAGAAATTTAACGCACAAGAGAGTTGTAATTAATTTGTAGTGCATGGCTCATGTCTGCATAGGCTGAAAGGCCGTGCTACGCCCTCAAACAATATAGGAGCGCTATAGTTTTAAACCTGTTACTTGGTGAGTCTCTCCAAATTTGGAATTGTTCTGCCTTCTCAATAAAATTGTACTTAGCCTAAACACAGGTGTTATACTTAGAAGCCTGTGAAAAAGACATGATTTGAAACCAAATAATTAACTGCTATGACCAAACGCACTCTAGGCGGTACTTCCCGTAAAAAAAGACGCACCTCTGGGTTTCGTGCCAGAATGAAAAGTCCCACAGGTCAAAACGTGATTAAAGCTCGTCGCCGTAAAGGTCGTGTACGCCTCACCACTGTTTAGTTTAAAAGACCATTTTTAGAAGATCGGGTTCCAAGGCGCGTTTAAGCACTCGTTTAAACAACAAGCTAAAAAATAGCTTTAAAAAAGACGAAAATACGCTAGGAACAATGAGTTACCATCTCATTTCACATTTACGGCTCGATACTGCATCCTGCCAGTCGTGTGCCTACTCACCTCATGTTGCTTACTCCGTTTCACACCTATCTTTTGCCAATACCGTGCTGCCTGCTCAAAATCGTCTGAGGCGAAGGCAAGACTTTGCTGAAGTTTATGCTAAAGGCGATCGCTACAGTGGTCAGTATCTGCGTTTACGCATTTACGACTTGAATAAAACAAGTAAAAAGTCTGGCACTGACATACAGATTGGCATTGTGATTAGCAAAAAGGTTAGCAAACTGGCGGTAACCCGTAACCGAATTAAGCGCCAGCTACGTGCAATTTTTCGTCAACTTCTGTCACAATTAAGGCAAGGTTTGCAGATAGTTGTAACGGTTTCCACCCTACAGGGGAGTCCAACTTTTAAGCAACTTTGGGATGATTTAATAACATTATTAGTCAAGGCTAAAGTTTTGCATGGCAATTAACGAAGAAGTTTATTACGAAGGTGCCCCGCATATTGGAGACCTGATCGTCGGTTTGCTGCTCAGTGTATTTGTAATTACTATTCCCATTACAATCGGTGCGGTAGTGAGAGCTATATGGTTAAGGTATAGAATTACAAATCGGCGAATCACCGTAACTGGAGGTTGGTTTGGGCGCAATCGTACAGATATTGTTTATGCTGAGATTGCTAAAATCGTCACAGTCCCTCGTGGCTTAGGCTCTTGGGGTGATATGGTACTTACCTTAAAGGATGGTTCGCGGCTAGAGCTAAGGTCTGTCCCAAAGTTTCGTGAAGTCTACGACTATATAGAGTCAAAACTCAGCCTAAAGGCGAGAGAAGTCAGTGGTGGCGTTGGGGGGACAACTTAGTTCCCAAGCTGTATACAGGAATGTATATAGGCATTTTCCCAAGGCATAAAGCATAGAAAGTTAAAAGTTAAAAGTTAAAAGAAAAGGTTAAAGCATGGATTTTGGTGTAGGTTTCCTGTCAAACAGTGTCATGTTGCCATTCCTAGACTTTTTCTATGGCATTGTGCCTAGTTATGGGTTGGCAATTGTTGCACTCACATTAGTGGTTCGACTTGCACTCTTTCCCGTGAGCGCAAATCAGCTTAGGAGTATGCGCCGCATGAAGATCGCTAACCCGATCATGCAACAGCGGATTAAGGAAGTCCAAGAGCGCTATAAGAGCGATCCTGCTAAACAACAGGAAGAAATGGGCAAGGTAAACTCGGCAAACTTTAAGGAGTTTGGCAATCCACTCTCAGGTTGCCTCCCTGCGATTCTACAGCTACCTATCCTATTTGCCCTGTTTGCAACCCTTCGGGGATCGCCTTTCGCCGACATTAACTACACTCTAAATTTTCAGATTTCACCACCAGAGCAGATCGTTGAGTCGCAACCTTTTGTTTCACCTACTCAAAATGTTTACTTTGCAGATAAAGTTCATTACCCCGTGCAAGCAATTGCGCCATCTGGTACAAGTCTTGCCGTAGGTGCGAAAGAAACGATAAAGCTTCAAACCATCCAAAAGGAAAGCTTTGATGTACTGAACGCCAAATTCCCAGACACCGATCTAACCCCCAAATGGCAAATCACTAAAGGTCAAGGTCTGGCTGAAGTGTCGCCTGATGGTGTAATTACTGCTCTACAACCAGGGGACGTTACCGTTCAAGCTACCGTACCGGGTCTAGCATCTAGCAAGGGTTTCTTATTTATCCAAGCTTTAGGTAAAGTTGGCGCTACAAATCCTGACGGCAGCATCAACTGGGATATTATGGTCATGATTCTGGGCTTTGGCTTGAGCCTCTATATCAACCAAGCCATCTCTGGCGGCAATTCTTCTGGGCAAAAGGCTAACTCTGATAGCCAGCAACAGCAAGAAACTATGAATAAAATTACACCAGTCATTTTTTCTGGCATGTTTTTATTCTTTCCTTTGCCTTCAGGGGTTTTACTGTACATGCTGATCGCTAACGTCTTTCAGACTGTGCAAGCCTTTATCGTGTCAAAAGAGCCTCTGCCAGAAAATCTACAAAAGTTAGTGGATACTTCTGCATCGCCCGCTCAACCTACTAAAAGAGCTGAGCCTAATAAAGCTATTGCTCCAAGCAAAGCCGAACCTAGCAAAATGCCTTTTAAAGCCAAAGATAATAAAGCCGAAACGAAGGTAGATGCAAAGAAGGTAGATCTCAAAGCTGAGAATAAAGCTGAAGGAAAAGCGCCATTACCCTTTGAGCCGGGTTCTTCTAAGAAAAAGAAGAAAGACTGAAGAAATAACGGTCTTTATGGTTCCGAGCGGAGTTAAGAAGTAGACAAGAGTCAATCTATGAGCCAAGCTGAAGTAGGTGTAAAGTGGCTGACCCATTTACTAGAGCTAATGGGTTATCTTTGCACCGTGCGTGCAGAGTTGAAAGCCAATAGCGATCCTGAATTAAATACGCCTAACTATTGGCTGGAAATTGACCATAGTTCGCTCCGCCCTCATCAGATCCAAGCCCTGATTGGTATAGATGGTAGCACTCTTGATGCTATGCAATATCTCACGAATACGACGTTAAACATGCATTTACCGTCAGAAGAAGATCATTGCTTTTATACAATCGAACTTAATGGTTATCGGGCAAAGCGGCAAATTGAGCTGCAAGAGTTAGCCGAACAGGCTGCCGATCGCGTCAGAGAAACCCAACAAGAATTTGCCATCAAAAACCTTTCATCAGCAGAACGCAGACAAGTGCATATGTTCTTGAAAGGACTCTCCGATATAGAAACCTTGAGTCAGGGCAAGGAACCCCATCGGCATCTAATTGTGCGGCTCGTTCAAAATTAGGGAATTCAAACCTATGGATAAAATTTATATTCCTCAGTTGGCAAAAGCAGTAGATGCTACCGAGGCGATCGAATTTAAAGAATTTATTGATGGGCTAGAAACCCTTACCCCTGCTCAAGGAGTTTTAACCGTTAAACACCTAGGCTCTTGTCTCGAGGTTAAGGCGACGGGGTGGGCAATTATGACATTGACCTGCGATCGCACCCTAGTGCAGTTTAATCACCGCCTCACGATCGATGCTTCCGAACTAATTTGGTTGGCTGCTCCACTTCCTGCGGAAAAACATACGAAAGAAAAGGAAATAGCGATTGATGAGTTGGTTGAAAGCCTACCTCCTAACGGTTATTTCGAGCCTGAAACTTGGCTCTACGAACAATTTTGTTTAGCAATCCCCTTCCCTAAAATTTCGCCTGATGCTCCAGAGGTAAATCAATCTTCAGAAACTTCTCCAACCATTGATAAGCGTTGGTCAGCCCTCTCAGCACTTCAAATCAATCATCTTAACTAAATAGCCAGATCCATACGGGTAGCGTAAATAGCAGTCCCACAGAACCAAAAGCTAGGGATGTCACAGCCAAATCTTTGTCTAGGTTATAGGCTTGCGCAATTACTAAGGTGGCAAACGCAGGAGGCATAGCCATCTGTAGTACCATTGCTAGCCTTGGTGCACCTGTTACCCCAAAAAACATCAATCCTGTACCAACGACTAATGGGACTAATAACATCTTGATAATCAAGCAGGTTAAAGCCTGTCCCCACTTACGAATAGAAGGTAATTGGCTCAACTGCAAGCCAATCATCACTAAAGATAAAGGCACAATCGGGATCGATAGGGTTTTAACAACCTGCTCGACAGTTTCTGGCAATTTAACATTACTAATCGACAAGCCAAGGACTAAGCTCCAAAGCGCGGGATTGCGAAGAAGGCGATCGAAAATGTTGATCCACCATTTTTTCTGATTTTGAGCGTTTGCACTCGTACCATAATAGGCAGCAAGGGCAACGCCCAAACCATAGGCTCCCAATGTCGAACCTAAAAGATCGTAGAAAACAGCGTAAGCAAAGTATTCCTTGCCTACGACAGATAAAATTACTGGGTAGCCCATATAGCCTGTATTGCCAACCATCATAGCCAAGAGGAAGCTACCCTGCGTGCTATTGCTCCAAGAACTAGCTCGGACTGCTGTCCCATCTTCAACGGCAAGCTCGCCACCTGAGCGATCGACAAATTTAATCCCACTTGAAAAGGATTTCAGCCTTTCATCTGTGACCCCCAAATCAATCCAGATCCAAGCAAATGCAGCGCCAACTAAAATAGCAATCCACGCAGTTACAGGTGCGACCAACACCCCCCCAGACAGATCGCGTCCCCGCAAAGAGGCAACAATTAGCAGCGGTACACCAAACCAAAACAAAAATTTACCGATATATAGCGAGGTCTTTTTGGGCACAAGGTAGCGACCTAGAGCAAAGCCTAAAAGTACCCAACCAATCAAAGTGCCGTAAAGCTGAATGAGGTTATCCATTGCTAAGATTGCTAAGTATAAGTGATTGGTTTAAAAGACGAGCACGAGAAGGATTTAAGCAGTTTGATAAGCTGCTTCTCCAG
Source organism: Tumidithrix helvetica PCC 7403 (assembly GCF_965232925.1). Taxonomy (NCBI): domain Bacteria; kingdom Bacillati; phylum Cyanobacteriota; class Cyanophyceae; order Pseudanabaenales; family Pseudanabaenaceae; genus Tumidithrix; species Tumidithrix helvetica. The sequence continues at coordinate 168,756 of NZ_CBDDRA010000005.1, read as the reverse complement.
ACAACACAAAATCTGGTAGGTTTCCATCGGGTAAAAACTCAAGTAAACGAGGTTCGCTAAGCAACGTAATGTCTGGTCTAGTTCTTGCTCTATCTCGGTAAGAAATGGAAGCTTCTACTTCAGAAATCTGCAAGGTATTTTTGATCCGAAGTATTTTGGCATTTCGAGGTTCAATTAAACCAAAGGATTTGAATGCAGCATCCAAAACCTCTCTATCGGTGTTAAAGAACATGGGTATTTTAGCCCCCCGTAGGTTCTGCGCAGTGAGTGCATTGGTATAGAAAGAGTTAAAGTCAATTTTATCGACAAGTCGTTTTGTTGTGAAATCAGCAAGCCCAAGCCCCATGGCATTGCCACCTGTTCCCTCGCTTAAGTCTCTCACAAATATCTTATTCACACGCGGTAGCGAGTGAATGAGTTCAGGGCAAAATATTTTTTTCAGCCCTGTAACGTTCGTATCCATTCCTGCACCACTGATGTTTTTACCGATTTCATCAATAATGAGTAAATCTACGTCATCAAATGGCAACTTTGGACACCAAGCTCTGGAAATGCGCAGAAGCTCTCGTTCCTCCTGTTCGATATTATCTCGCCCGATCGCTTTAATTTCCGCTGTCTGCTGATAGCCATTTTCGATAATACCGATCCCAAAAGCGATCGGCATCTCTTGCATGACGATTTTATACACACTTCTGACCACGCGATCGAAAGAGTAATGCACGAAGTTCCGGTGATAGGTCTCGGCACCTACGCGCTTACCCAACCCGATCGCCATCATCTTTAACATGCCACTTTCGATTTCACCTGCAAATCTTGTATGGGGCTTAATGCGATTAATTAATACAATATGGTCTGCTTCCGAAGCGATACGTCCAAAAAATACTGGCATGCCAAAATCAGTCGTACCAATCTGGACTACTTCCATGGATGAACGCACGGGTACACCCATTTGTTCTTCCGTAATCCCATAGCCAGACAAGATCGCTGCTTGGCCTTCGTCAGTAGCTCCACCATGACTACCCATCGCAGTGACAATAAAAGGCTTAGCATCTAATGCCAGCAATTCATCAATTACCGATTTAACAATCAAGCTGTGATTATCAATGCCTCGACTACCTACCGCCACAGCCACAGTTTGATTAGGTCGAATCAGCGCACTAGGGTTTAGGCAGCTAATCTCTTTTCGTATGATTTCGGGTATATCTGTTAGAATGCGATCCTCAAACCTTTGGCTCATACGAAACATTCTGGGATAATCCATGGTTGAAGTCCTTGAGATTTTTAATCTTAATTTACTAAGGTTATGAACGATGATTTATGTCATGCCCGCAACCTACAAGGTAATTATGTGGGTAGACACTGCTCTTAGCCATCGATTAATTTCCCAGATAAATAGCATTATTAGTTTAAATTGAGTTGACGTAGGCTGGTCATATAACTCCATTGATTTAAACTTTATGTTTCCCTATCTGTAAGGGGAGTGGGACATCTTTTAGAAACAAGGTTGGCACAAAGTAGAATTTGCAGGCATCGGTCAAATAGCTCAAGTGTCGAAAAAATATCTCTCTATCGTTACTGCACAGAACTTACATCAGTGTTTAAGATGTTTTTTTGCCAATCAAGTTAAGTTATAGTTTTTTATACAGTTAATAAGGCTGAGTAGATCTAACTTGTAAATTTTTAATTACCTTTTTGACAGAAAATAAGCAAAGGCATAAATTTACTAGATGAGGATCTTGATTATAGATCGCTGTGTGATATCAGCCCGACCATGGCTCCTTAACGAAAAATATTACGATGAGGTAAAAGACAATCAACCATGCGTCATCGCATACTTACAGTCCTGCTATTGTTCCTTATTACCTTTGGGTTGATTGCTTGCCCAAATCAAACGTCAACCAACCCACCAAATCCAAATCGAGATACCTCTTTCCGAATTTGGTGGAATGAGGGATATTTCCCAGAAGAAACTGCTACCATTCGAAAAATCGTTTCTGCATGGGAAAAGCAGTCAGGCAAACAGGTAAATCTGACAATTTACAGTGAAAAAGATCTAGCCCGTGAAGTTAAGAACGCGATCGAGCGCGACAATCCACCTGATATCTTGTATAGCTACAGCGGTGATTTTAACCTTATGCCTAGACTGGCTTGGCAAAACAAGCTTGCAGATGTCTCAGATGTAATTCAGCCAGCCAAAGATCTGTATGAGCCAAGCGCTTTACAAGCTGTAAGTTATGAAAACAACACGACTAAGAAACGTAGTTTTTATGCCATTCCTATTTCACAAAATACTACTTATATTCACTATTGGAAGGATCTCTTAGAAGAAAGCGGCTCGAGTAGTGAAAAGATCCCCAAAGAGTGGAATGCCTTTTGGAAGTTTTGGGGCGAAAGTCAGACAAGCCTTCGTCAAAAGGGCAAAAGTGAGCTCTTTGCTATGGGTCTGCCGATGTCTGTGACTGCTACTGATACATTTTATCAGTTTGAAGAATTTCTAGAAGCGTACAATGTGCAATTAATCGATAAAGACGGAAGATTGCAACTTGATGCACCAGAGACGCGCAAAGCGATCGTTGCAGCTTTAACGCAGTATTCAAGTTTCTATAAAGATGGTCAGGTACCACCTAAAGCAGTGGATTGGGCAGATCCTGATAACAACATTGAGTTTCTCAGTCGTAAAACACTAATGACGCCTAATCCCTCCTTGTCAATTCCGGGATCTCAGCGGCAGGATAAGGAAACTTACTTTAATAAAATGGCAACCGTTGAGTGGCCAAATCGGGTTGATGGAAAACCTCTAACCTATTTGGTTGCTGTCAAACAAGCCTGTTTATTTGAAGCTTCAACGAATAAGGAAATTGCAAAAAACTTCTTGTCTTTTTTGATCAACCCCGAGAATTTGTCAGAATTTGTTAAGGGATCGCAGGGAAGATTTTTCCCTGTAATGACAAAACAACTCAGCGATCCTTTTTGGAATGACGTAAAAGATCCGCATATTTCAGTAGCTGTCAAACAGCTCAAGAATACAAGACCATTTTACCAAGTGGTTAATCCTGCCTACACTGAGGTACAATCACAGAATATATGGGGGAAAGCGATTAGAAGCATCAATGTTGAAGGGAAATCTCCTGAACAAGTGGCGGACAAAGCGATCGCTGATATTAAACAAATATTTTCAGATTGGAAGTAACATTCTGCAATGTGAGCCTTCATATCTAGATAATGTAGGTCAGAGGTAGTGCATGAAATTCTTGAACAAAAGCTTACTTGTTAAGCTAGTTGGCTCTTTTTTTCTAGTTTCGAGCGTAACCGTTCTGATCGTAGCCATTACTACGAATGTTCGTGGTAGAGCTGCGTTGAAGCAATCAATCTTCGATCGCCTTGATGTGGCAAACTCACTCAAAGAATATCAAGTCATTCAATGGTTTGATAATCGTCGTAATGACGTTGTCTTGATTAGTGACCTAGTTGAAGTCAGAAGCCAAGTTGAAATCCTACTTAAAAAAAAGCCTGAAGAGCTTGAATATCAACAAGCATATAAAGCTTTAGATAGTAGCCTTTCAAGCATTGCTCGTGTAAAAACTCAAATCGATCAGATTTCAGTTTTAAGCAATGCGGGCATCATTATTTACTCGACCGATAAAACTAAAGTCGGGAAATATCAACCTTTAGGGAATACAACCACTCTTTTCATTGCTACAGATAAAGATTTGGTGAAGCCAAATTTTTACACCTCAACGCAATCGGGTAAGCCCATGATTACCTACGCTACCTCCATAGCCGATCGGGAAAAGAGTAAAATAGCCTACGTGGCTGTCGATCTAAATCTTCAAGATGTCGATGTGCTAATTCGACAAAATAAAGGTATGGGTGCGAGCGGTGAAACTTACCTTGTGGGAAACCTAGAGGCAAAAAGTGCATTTATCTCAGGTGGTGGAGAATTTGCGGACAAGAAGCAATTCGCTGATGGGGTGAAAAGTGAGGGTATCGATCTCGCACTAAAGGGTAAAGACAGTAGCGGTTTATATAACAACTATAAGACCGTACCTGTAATCGGGGTATATAACTGGATTGAAGAACTCAACTTAGCGATGATTGCTGAAATGAGTCAAGAAGAGGCGTTTGCGCCTGCCGATCGCCTTGCCAAAGAAATTTTATTACTGGGACTAAGTTCGGTTTTCTTGTTACTCGTGGCAGTGTATTTATTGTCTCGTCGGATCACCCAACCGATCTTGGCGATCGCTGACACAGCCATGTTGGTATCTAAAGGTGACTTGAGCAATCAGGCGCCCGTGTTAACTGAGGATGAAATTGGGGCACTGGCAAAAGCTTTTAATCAAATGACTGGGCAGTTGCGGCAATCTGGCGAACAACTGGCAGACTATAGTCGTACGCTCGAACAAAAAGTCAACCAACGCACGGGTGAGCTAAAGGCAATTATTGACAACATGGTGGATGGCTTGGTTGTTGTCGATCTAGAGGGCAAAATTACCCAGTTTAACCCTGCTCTTTGCAACATGATGGGCTTAACCAAAGTAGAGATTTTGGGTAAATCTTGCGAGGATATCTTGAAATCTGAAGCAACTGTTATCGTTGAAAATACTAAAAACAATCCCAAACGCGTATTTACTGCCGAAATTCCTCTGCCTGACAAACGCTTGGGGAAAGCAGTTGCCACCTCAATCTTTCGCGAAGATCCATCTCCCCCTGGGCAGTCGGATCTAGAATCTACAATTGTTTATTTGGGCTCGATTATTATTATTCGTGACATCACCGCTGAGAAGGAAGTCGATCGGATGAAAACCGACTTTATCTCGACGGTTTCCCACGAATTGCGAACTCCACTTACATCCGTTTTGGGATTTGCCAAACTGATTCAAAAGAAGCTTGACGATACGATATTCCCGCTCATTCAAACCGATGACAAAAAAACTCAACGGGCAGTTCGTCAGGTTGGGGAGAATATCGAAATTATTGTTTCAGAAGGAATGCGTCTGACCAAGTTAATCAACGAAGTTTTGGATATTGCCAAAATGGAAGCTGGCAAGATTGACTGGAAAATGGAACCCATGGTGATTTCTGAGGTCGTCGATCGCGCGATCGCTGCAACCACAGCTCTATTTGACCAAAAAGGGTTGGAACCCATTAAGGATATTCAAGCAGACTTGCCTATGATGACAGGCGATAAAGATAGATTAATTCAAGTCGTGATTAACTTGATTTCTAACGCTGTCAAGTTCCAAGATCGAGGTTCCATAACTTGTAAGGTTAAACAGACAGACAACTATATTACTGTTAGTGTCATCGATCGAGGGATGGGCATTTCTGAGGAGGATAGACCCAAGGTCTTCGAGAAATTTAAGCAGGTAGGGGACACGCTCACAGATAAGCCTAAGGGAACGGGATTAGGTCTACCAATTTCAAAAGAAATCATAGAGCATCATGGAGGTACGATCTGGGTAGAGAGCGAACTGGGTAAAGGCAGTACCTTTTCTTTTACACTGCCGATTCAGCAAGAACAGAGCGAAAGCCTTCAAACAATCAGTATCGAGTCTCAACCGCCTGCCCTACAAATTGAAACTAATTCAGAGATCGGTTCGGAGTTTCAGGTAAGAGCGCTCAATGTTGATGCTCTGGTGATGCAATTACAGCCAGCATCTTCAACCTCTAGCATTAAGTCTTTATCCGAACACCGTAAAACCATTCTTGTCGTGGATGATGATGAAAATATTCGCAAGTTACTGAGGCAAGAACTTGAGTCGAAAGGATATTTTGTCAGAGAAGCTTGCGATGGTGCAGATGCGATCGAACAGGTAAAAAAATCTAAGCCTGACCTGATTACCCTCGATGTGCTAATGCCAGAAATTGACGGCTATGCTTTAGCCTCCATGTTAAAGAAAGATCCCGTAACTATGGACATTCCCATCATTATTGTTTCCATTTTGGATGGGGCAGAAAGAGGCTATCACTTAGGGGTCGATCGCTATATTAACAAGCCGATTAATTCTGAGTTACTGCTGTCTGAAGTCGAAGCTTTACTTTCAGAGGGAACTTCACAGAAAAAGGTGTTAGTTGTTGATGATAATCTCAACACGGTAAGTACGCTATCTGAACTTTTGCAATCTAAAGGCTATAAAGTCGCGAAGGCATTTAGTGGAGAGGAACTGTTAGCAAAAGCCGTTGAGCTTCAGCCAGATATGATTATTTCTAACTCTAAGTTTTCACATCAACAGAAAGAACTCCATCTCCAAAAAGGGCTAGAGAATGTGATTTCATTCATGATTGTTGATGAGAAAGTCGCAAACTGAGGGTTAACAGTAATGAGGTTTTCAGTCTTCAGCTTATAGAGGACGAAAATTAATATCATCGCCCGACCACCGATAACTTTTTACCTTATCTATATCTGCGCTCTCAGCCAAGCCCAAGGGATAGTTACTACCTTGTTAGAGGTAGTAACAAAGGCTCGACGCTTAAACACTTCATAGTGATTTTTTTCGATCGCTGACAAAATATTGCGATATAACATCAGCGAAGCCCATACTGGCCATCTTGCATCCCGACATAACGCTGAGATTCCCTGTTCGGCATGGGCATAAAACTCTCTGGCACGTTGAATCTGGAATCGCATGAGGTCAACCCAACGCTCATCAATCACACCATTGAGTAAATCTTTTTCGGTGTAGTCAAAATAGGAAAGATCTTCTAGGGGTAAATAGATTCGTCCTCGTTGTGCATCTTCACCAATATCTCGCAAAATATTCGTAAGCTGCATGGCAATGCCTAGGGCGATCGCTGCCTCTGTGGCAGTAGCAATGACGCTGGCATCTGCGGTCTCAAACCCCATTACCGCTGCCGACATTAACCCCACAGTACCCGCGACGCGATAACAGTACAAATGCAGGTCGTCAAAAGTATCGTAGCGATCGCAACTCAAGTCCATCCGCATCCCCGCGATCATGTCTTTAAATGGCTGGATTTGAATTGGGTAGTTTTTGATCGTATCGGCTAAGGCGACATCAGGAGCATTTGAGGGGTCTCCTTGAAATGCCATTTCTAGCTGAGATTCCCAATCTACGAGCGTTTGATCTGTAGTTGTATCCGCTTGAATCCCATCTACAAGCTCATCGGTACGACGACACCAAGCATAAACTGCCCAAATCGCCCGTTGTTTTGCTTCCGACATCAACATGGTGCCAAGGTAAAAAGTCTTGGCATACTTCGCGGTAATACAACGACAGATTTCGTAGGCTTCAGCCAGAGAGACTGGGTGACGCATTCCCATGGGATTAGACAGCGGCTTTAGCAGCGATGGACTGGTCTGATGAAGGCTGAGTTGCTTGCTTAGGGGTCTGTTTAGAGGTTTGATCAAAGTCTTGAACTGATGGTCCCGTAGTTAAGTTTGCAGATGATTGGTGAATACGCTGTGCTGTCAGCTTACCAGAAAGTACAGCCCCTTCCATACTGCCAAGATACTCTTGCTTGGTATAACTTCCAGACAAAAAGAAATTAGCAATTGGGGTGCTTTGGCTAGGTTTATATTGTTCGCGCCCAGGAATAGCTTTATAAACTGAGCGAGGCGTTTTAACGACCTTTGCTTTCAAGACTTTAGCAGGCTGAGGAATTCGATCGGGAAAAAGCTTTGCCAGCTCTGCGATCGTTGCCTCAATGATTTCTTGCTCAGGTCTGTCGATCCAATCTGCTGCTGGTGCCAATACTAACTCTAGCATTGACTTGTTGCTGTCAGCATATTCGCGGCAGGTATTGCTCATATCTGCATAGACGCTTAACAAAGGCGATCGCGAAAACAGGAGTTGATCGACATGGGTTAACTTGCGATCGAACCAGATTTGAACGTTGATTACGGGTACACCCTCTAATTGCTCTAACTTTTGAAAGGTGTCAATTTGCTTCCAAGGTTCGGGCATCATCAACTTCAAAGCATCCACCGCCATGGCTGACACATAAGCATCAGCAGTGACATCGTAGTCTGCCGCACCGTTTAGCCCCCGAATAGCAAAGTGACTGACCGTACCATCTGGATTGAGCACAATTTGTTTGAGTGGGGCATTTACCCTTACCTCTCCACCATGCGCCGTAATATAGTCCACGATCGGCTGACATAGGCGTTCTGGAGGAGCGCCATCAAGAAAGGCAATTTTTGAGCCGTAGCGCTCTTGTAAAAATTTATTGAGAGCAGTGAGAATAACCGTTGCCGAAACCTCATCGGGATCGATAAAGGTAAGCGCTTTAGAAGCAGCAACAAAAATATCGCTACTAATTTTTTCGTCGATGCCATGCTGTTTTAGCCATTCTGAGAGGCTAAATTTGTCCATGTCCTGAACGTATTTATTGCCGCGCACGATCGCTGGGAACAACCCGATCGCAAACCTAATTTTTTGCTGCCATGTCAACAGGTCGTTGTTCCGTAAAATCGACACAATGACGTTAAAGGGAGCAGGAATATTGGGTACATCAAAGCGAGACAGAGTACCAGGCTTTTCAGGTTGGTTAAAGATGAGGGTATGTTGCTTCCACTGCAATCGATCTTCGATGCCTAGCTCTTTGAGCAGTTGTAGCATGTTTGCATAAGCGCCAAAAAAGGCATGTAAGCCTGTTTCGACCCAATCACCGTCTTTGTCTTTCCAAGCAGCAACCAGTCCCCCTAACGTGTCTCCACGCTCAAAGACAATGGGAGTATGCCCCCGATCGACTAAATACTTGGCGCAGGCTAGTCCTGCCAACCCGCCTCCAGCGATCGCAACTCGCATATATTATCCAGTTAGTTTATATCTATCTTTATTATTCTACGTTGCAAAGCTTAACAATTTTCTAATGTTCTGGCTTAAGTATCAATTTATTTCAACAGAACGATAATTAAGTAAGGATTTCTTAACAGGTTATTACAATCTGCGGATTCCAGCCTGTGTATGCCTAGCAGCTTGATACAATGATTTAGCCCAGCTCTGTTTCACCAAATCCCTTATGCTGCAAAGCGTTGAACCCTTATCCAATCAATCCTTCCCCACTCCTTCGCCACGTAAGCTTTGGTTAGCGGCAATTAAGCCCCCTATGTATAGCGTCTCCATCATCCCGATTACCACGGGTACGGCTGTTGCATTTGGTGAAACAGGAAAAATTAACTGGGTTGTCTTTATCACTTTTTTGCTCTCCGCCATACTTCTTCTAGTTTGGGAAAACCTATGCAATGACGTATTTGATTCAGAGACGGGCATTGATAAAAACAAGGCTCATTCCTTAGTCAACCTTACGGGCAAAAAAAACTTAATTTTTGCGATCGGCACGATTTGTTTACTTTTGGGAATTGGCGGCGTTTTGGGGATTTCTTTATGGCAACAGGATGGATCGATCCTCATCCTAATTGCACTCTGCTGTATTTTGGGTTATAGCTATCAAGGACCTCCCTTTCGCCTTGGCTATCAGGGCTGGGGTGAGGCAATCTGCTTTTTTTGTTTTGGTCCTCTGGCAGTTTCTGCGGCTTACTATAGCCAAACCCAAACTTGGTCAGTTAGGGCTTTAGTTGCCTCGATTGTGGTCGGTGTTGCCACCAGTTTGATTTTATTTTGCTCCCACTTTCATCAGGTTGCCGATGATATCGCCGCTGGAAAGCGATCGCCGATTGTCCGATTGGGTACAGGAAATTCGGCAAAACTACTCCCTTGGGTATGCGCCAGTATTTACGTCACAACCTTAATTTGTATCGGTCTAGGAGCTTTTCCAATTTGGACAGCTTTGGTGATTACCAGCCTGCCTGCAACTTGGAAACTTTGTACTTTGGTAAATGAGTATCACGACTATCCCGAACGAGTCCAAAATTGCAAATTTATTGCCGTGGGGCTACATTTTTGGAGTGGCATTTGCTTGGGGTTAGGGTTTATTCTGTAGTTTAAGCACATTGAGTTTGAGCATGGTAGAGGTTAAGTCATGATTGCCGAACTTAAAACCAAGATCACCTTTGAGCAATATTGCAACTATGCAGAGCATCCCGAACACCGTTATGAACTAGTGGACGGAGAATTAGTACTTGTGAATCCACCCACATTTAGGCATTTACTCATTGCTAAGGCGATCGAACAAATTTTATCTGCTGAAATTCTTCGGATTAAAGCAAGTTGGGTCTGCATCAGAGAGGCAGGTGTGAGGACTGGCATCAATCGTTCAAGACTAACGGATGTCATGATTCTTACAGCCGAACAGGTAAAGGAACTCATTGACACATCAGCAATTTGCGAATCCGCAGCAGTGATGGTTGTAGAGGTTGTTAGTCTCGACTCGATCAAAAGAGACTATCGTTACAAAAGAGCGGAATATGCAGCGTTGGGTGTTCCAGAATACTGGATAGTCGATCCACTGCAGCACAAAGTCTCAGTCCTATTATTAGAGGATGGTCTTTACGAAGAATCTGAATTTGAAGGGGAGCAAAATATTATTTCACAGACTTTTCCAGATTTAGGGGTAACCGCAGCTCAGCTACTTGCCGTACAACTTGCTGATACCTAATCACTATACTTCCAGTAAAACGAACTTATCAGCTTCCAAATCGAGCAGGGTTTGTCGAACTTCGTTAAAGGCTTCTATTTCGGCGATCGCTTCAAGTGGCAAATCGCGACTATCTAAATTCCCACAGATTGCCGATCGCATACTTAAGTTAATCTTGGGCTTGATTTTGAGCCATTCCGCCACCAATTCACCACCAGTTTTTACGCCATCCCACAACAGCCTCAAGCATATCGCTTTATTGACAGAATGAGGATTAGATTCAACTGGCTCAATCAAGTTAAAGGGTTTGAGATAAGCGATCGCGCGATCTATTTTCTCCTTGATTTCCTTGGTTTTTAATACAGGATGTAAATGGGCTTTAGCACGTTCCCAAGTTGGTTGCTGCCACTCTTGAATTGGGGTGGGGGTAACTGAGGATACATGCTCTGGATGACCGCACCAAAAATCTAGCAAGCGATGGATAGGGTTGAGTAGCTCGTAAAAGTGTAATTTCTGTTCGGTCGTTGCGGTTGCAAGGAATTGCGCCAAATATTCTGGGATTTTTTGCGCCTCGGTGGGGTGGGCTGTTTGGTTCTGAATGAAGAGCGTTGCTAGATCCCAACCTTTCCAATTTACCATGCTAACGAACTGCAAATCTGATTGTTGGAGCAAGCTAAACAGATCGGGAATCGTAAAGCCTTTGTCTGATTGTAAAAAGTAATTTGCCTGCATAAACTCGTCATTGGTTGGGTTGGGCAGCCAAGTACCCGACTTTAACAACACAGTATCTTGCAGAGAAGCCATGATGCTTTTCGCGATCGCATACTCTCGTTCTGTGGGAGTTCCATCCATTAACCCCAGTAGTTTTGTCAGTTTCTGAGCCCGAAAAAACTCAATCCGCTGATAGAAACTATGTAGATTTGCCCTGATCGTTCCATCTGGTTGCAAAACCGATCGCATCGCCTTTAATCCTGCAACTTGATCGGGTAAGAGGTAAAGGGTTTCATCGCAGTTAATGTAGTCAAATTTTCGATCGAGTTGGGGTAACTGCTCAAATCCCATAACGTGAAATTCGGCATGGGCAAAACCATGATATTGCAGGCGTTGTCGCGCCATCTCAATCGAAGGTTGAGAGATATCGATTCCTACAATTTTTGCACCAGGATTGGCTTCTGCTAAAACCAACGAGGTCAGTCCGCTACCACAGCCCACATCTAAGATTTGCTTACCCTCTGAGTAAACAATACGCCGGCTGTAAGCATCCCGATCGCGAAGCGTTTCCGAAGGAAATAGGGAATCGCGAATGTAATTTACTGTCGCCAGCGAAGCAGGAAACAATAAGTGGGTAAGCGCTTTGACTGACGTAGCGATCGGCACGCGCGGATAGGGGCTGTAGTCAAATTGCTGACGCACGCGGCAGTATGCATCCTGCAAGGAATCGTCTATTTTGTCAGCCTTAGCGTCAGTCATTATCTGTTAATCATCGGTGAAGGCATTATAAATACCAATTAGGTTAGGGAATACAGCGATCGTCAAAATCAGTTCTGACAGCTCCAATCAGGGTACTTACAATTACACAAGCTTTTGGACCCGTTTGACTTCCGTACGCTAAGGTTATTCTTCTAACATCATTGAGCCCGCGTTCTGGTTGACCTTTAGCATCAAATTGAAGAGCGCAGTAAGTCGAACAACCCAATGGTATGGCAGTTGTAAGCGTAGTATGGATGACTACATTCGAGGCAACCGACTCCCAAGCTACGCTACTAATTGGAGTTGTAATCTTATGTACAGCAACCTGCGCTGTACCATCTACTGGCGAACTTCTCAAACTAGTCTGCCACGTTACCTTATCTCGTTTAGCATTGCTCTGAGCCGCACGGATAGCCCGATAAACCTGATTTTGCGATGCGCTTAGCTTTTGGCGATTAAGTGAGTTTAGCCATGTGGGCCCAACGATCGCGCTCAGCACGCCCACAATCGCCAGCACTACCAGCATTTCGATCAGAGTAAACCCAAATATAACCCTACCCAATGACCAGTTAGGGCGTTTGCGGTTCCATAATTTCCAAAATATGAATAAGAATAACTTCTTCATATAATCCAATCGATTTTGTCAGCCTTAGTACTAGCCATTGACCCATGAGTGGGAGAAAAGCTTTCATAAAGATAAGTTTAATATAAATTATGAAGATTAATACCCAAATATTTCGCTATTTATATTAAACTTTACGACGAAATGCTTAGTTACAGCCAGTATCAAACTCATTCGTGATACCACCAATGAGTGTTCTTACATTCACACATGCTTTTGCGCCAGTCTGACTTCCATAGGCTAAGGTTACTTTTCCACAGGGTATTAAGTCAGAACCAGGAGGAATAACACAAGTATTGGGAATGATCGGTTGACCCTTTCCATCAAATTGCAAAACATAAATGCCTGCAATTGTCGGAGCTGTTGTAAGAGCAGTATTAATCACTACATTAGAGACCACGGGTTTCCAATCTTGGGTACCAATTGGGTTTGAAGCCTTAGTTACGGCGACCTGCGCTGTAACGCCGTCTACTGGGGATGTTCTAAAACTAGTCTGCCAAATTACTTTATCTCGCTTGGCATAGCTCTGGGTTTCTTTGATCGCCCGATAAATCTGATTTTGCGATTCGCTCAGCCTTTGACGATTGAGCGAACCTAACCATGTCGGTCCCACGATCGCGGCTAGCACACCCACGATCGCCATCACCACCAGCATTTCGATCAAAGTAAACCCAAATATAGCCCTACCCAATGACCAATGAGGATGCTTACGTTTCCATGATTTCCAAAATCTAAACAAAAATAACTTTTTCATATAATCTCCTTTAGGTTTAGCCTGGAATTAGTACCCCACGCCCAAACACTCTCACATTTGCTGTCGGCAAGAAAGGCGTATTGTTAGCGGTGGGAAACTTAATGCTGCGATTATCATTGAGTCTGACTAAAGCATTACCCCGCATATAGATGCGTGCAGTTGAACTACCAGAGTTTACACAGACATAAAAGCTGGTCAAACTGGTTGCAGTAAACGTGCCTGGTACTCGTTGCGAAGTCGTTGTATTTGACCCCACGCCATTATCACTATTACAGTCAACGTTTGTAGAGGGAGCGCCAACAACAACAGTATTGTTACCGATTAAAACTGGAGGAGTATAGGGCGTTGCACCAAAGGTAGTATCGTCAATAAAATCTACGAGTGTTACGCCACTACCTGCATCCCAGCCAGGAGGAACAGTAGCCCAACCATTCATTTGAGCAGAGAGAACCCCAGCTCCCAAACTAAACCGAGCAAAGCCAGTGTCAGGAACCTTGTAATAGATAGTACCGTTTACCACTTGCGTAGTTGGGCAGTTGACCGAACAAGCATAAGCACTCGAACTCGTACTAATGCCATCTTTAAGCTCAAATCTCACAATCCTTGCGGCATTTGACCAGGGCTGAGTGGCACTTGGGGTGGCATTGTTTTTAACTAGGTAATAAGCCACGATCGAATAGCTAAATAGATCGCCACCAAAACAATTTGCCGATGGGGTACCCAATGGCGCAATAGTCAATGAATAAGGAACGCAGCTTACAGCCCTCGAGCCATCTAAAGTCACAACCGTGTCTGTACTTTTGTAAATATAGCGTTTCCAAAATACAAGTACGGGTACGCCATTTGTAACAACTGGCAAAGAGTTGCCGATACCAGACGGGTTAGAAGCAAGAGGATTAAGACCATCCGCATCGTAAATATAAACCGCCTCGCGCATATCGTCGGCAATATAGTCGAGCGCCGCTTGTATTTCTTCTTGACTGGTTGATTTTGCCTGTTCTTGTCGGTCTGTATCAGCGACGCTAAACACAAAGGTCATCATTGTGCCAACAATTAATACACCGATAACCGAGGCGATCAAGAGTTCCAATAATGTGAAACCTCGTACCTGACCGTTTAGCCTGTAACGCTTGTTAAGGAAACGACGGAAGAAGTAATTTAGCTGTTTTCGCATAGACCTAACCATGGATTTCAATAACGTTATTTACAAGCTTAAAAAGCATTAAAACTATCAGCAAATCATCAATTGCCCAGACGATCTTGATAGTTTCTAAAGGTTGTGCCAGTGGTTGTACCAGTTGAATTTGCGGTAATGTCTGATTGCATAACTAACAATGGGCGAGATTTAGAGCCTAAGGTACCTGAAAATGCAGATTGAGTATAACTACTTCCATTTGCTGTGTTAACTGGCGGCAGTAAGGCTATCGGAGCAACAAAGGCATCCGCACGATAAACTCGTATGCTAACGCGATAACCTTGCAGTCTAATCGCAGCTACATCTGAGTTATTACAGGTAGCAACTGGCAAACATCTACTTCGCATCGCCTGAATCACCAAATGCTGTGGGTTGGATGTGCTAAATGGAGTGCCATCTGTAGAAACCAAAGTCCCCGGAGTAAGAGCTGTGTTTGGTAAAGCTGTCAAAACATCAACATTAAGATTAGGGTAAGTTACAGGATCGTCAAACCTAGCGTCAGTCTGATTAAGGGCAGGATCGTTTGGCACTTGAATTGTTCCCGATCGCAAGCCATCAATATAAGCACGCGCTGCTTGAGTGGCTTGATCTATGCGTCTGGCTTGAACGCGTTGTCCAAACGTAAGTGCCAAAAACGGAGCTATCCCTGTCAGCAAAACGCTCACGACGACGACGGCAACCAGAGACTCAACCAAAGAGAAACCTGCCTGACTTGAAGTCTTTTGGGTCTGACTACTCAAGACTTTTTTGCCTAGGCAAACTAAAGCAGGTTGATTATATTTGCTCAGATGAAATGTAGTCTTCATAGGAAACATCCGATTAACAGTGATTGGTCAAATTGCCATTAAATCAATTCTAATTCTTAAATTTCTTAAATGCCGTTCGCCGTCCTCTAGCGAAAGCCAGAGGACGGTCAAACGTTATGGAGTAGGAATAGGGGGCGCAGCAGTCGAGCAAGTAGTCGGACGCTGTCTTGGATCGCCGATCGCAAAGCTCGTGTAAGCATTTTTGTTCACACCTGCCCCATTGCGGGTTGTTGCCGACAAAGTCCCAGGCTGTGTGGCGCATAGTAGCGTTTGTACCCAACGATCGCTGCGATCGACCTCTCTGAGAAATTCATTAGCTTGTGAAACAGGGCTAGTGAATTGTAAGGCAAATAAGTCTGGTGACTGGGTTAAGAGACCGACATCATAGCCCCAAGATCTCGACGGGGGAGCATAAAATGACTGCGCCGCATCGGTATAAGACATATAAAAGCGCTTATAAGTGCTCAATGGCGAGTTAATTTGTGCGGGATCGACAAATATGGTGCCGAGATCTCCACTGTCGTAGATATTAGCCAAACTTCTGTAGGGCGCGGTACTAGAGAATGGAGCAGTAGCATAGCCACTTCGACCATTTTGCAAAAAGCCTCCGAGAATTTTTATTTCCCTAGTTGTTGAAGCATTAACAACCCAGTTTTCGATAAAGCGAATGAAGTTTTGTAAACCTCCACCGCTATCACCGCTAGGTGTAATCAGCGTAGGCGTAGCCAGAGCATAGGCAGCATTCCCAGAAGTATTCAGCGCAGAAGGATTGCCTGGGTTAGAGAGTCCATTGGTAGTAAAGCTCAGAAACGAGCGAGATGGCACATTACCCGTCACAAAGTAAGCATTGACTGTGGTATCTACGGCTTGCTCTGTCCATCTACCTGCGGGACCATTAATAAAGCCTGTAGTTGCCGAAGCTGAAGTACTAGGCTGTGGCATGGTATGTGAGTTATTGTTTGTAGTCTCAGGAGCGTGGAACTGTAAGACAGGCACGACCAGAGGCTCATCGACCGTCGTCATGGCAGTAACGACTGCATTTTGCATTTGGTCAGCGGTGTCTGTAGTGTCGCCATCACGGTTAAAGTCATTGGCTCCACTATCTGGACGAATTGCCTCAAAGCCCAAGAACCTCACACCACGCAGCGAGACACATCTATCCGTAGCATTGCCACCAGCACCCGTGCTTCCAGAAGGCGTATAGGTATTGGTAAGATCTGGGGTGGCAAAAGGTCTAAGCGAATCGGGAATACCTGCACCAGAGAGTGGGCCTGGGGGCTGCTCGCAGTCTGTCTTGTTATCGCGAATTACCATCAAGGTTGAGGTGTTTGTTACTCCAGCTCCAGATGTGAGCGCCCCACCAGCATTGCTCGTAAATTTGGAGATAAAGTTACCGACAACGATGCTATCGCGTGGTGATGCCAAGCTGTCATCAGACGAAATCGTCAGCGTCGAGAATCTTGGCGTAGCCGCAGAGTCACCTGGAGGCACTAACCAAAAGACTTTGTTTGGATCGACGCCTTGCAGCACAACTCGCAATCCGTCAAGCGTGCCTTGTGCCACGGTGAGCGGCGCATCAGACGAAGAGTTTGTACCCGCAGCACTAGTGGGTCTGAGGCGAATCACAAAGATCGGGTCGGGGACTGCAACCGTGGCGGTCAGCGTAAGTGTCGTGTTTCTGGGGATGGCAGGGCTGGTTGTATTAGGAGCGATCGCATCGATGATATTGACGGCTTGCGTAGCGGTCAGCGTGGAGGCAAACGTACCCGTGCGAGTCAGGGCAGCTAATTTAGCATAGGTGTCATCAATCACACCAATAGTTGAAACTGGTGCACCACCATTGTTTGATGTAGGACAAACGCCACTAGTTGTAATACCGGTTAGTAAACTCGTCTCGGCTTGATAAGTTTCGATGCCACCAGTATTTGGAAGTAGAGCATTACTATTGTTACGACCTTGCCAGTTGCAAACTAGATAGTTAGATGCTGCGTCTTGATTTGCGTTGATCGGTAAATTGAGGTTAATCACACCCGCCGCCGCCGTACCGGTGATGCCAGTTGTAGCAGGTGAAGCCATGTTGGCATTTTTTAAACACTCAATCACAACGGGGTTGGCTAGACTACCACCATCAGCAGGTAGCGTACTCATGCAAGCGGTTTGAGGTAAAACCAGACGGCTCGGACTGAGAGGCGTTGGCAAGAAAGTTGTACCATTGACAAACCCAGATCGACCGAGGCTGTAATTAGAGGCAATCCAAAGGTTCTGGTCGCCATACTGAACGCGCTCGGATGCTCCAATGCTGTCACCAGTACTTCTCGTACCTCTAAACCAAAGCGAACCAGCTTGAGCAGAACCTATGCTGTTTGGTCTGCGGTTGTCCATGCCGGGCAACATCGGCATATTGCCCTGTGTGCTTGGACTAAATATTGGAGCCGTACCTGTAGGCGGTGTACCACCACCAGGGGCTACCACACCTTGACCTGCAGTAATTAAAGGTACATTTGTACTAAAAGGTGGTGCATTAGTCGAGCTAGCGACATTAAACTGCGTATATGCTGCAGTACTTGCAGGATCTAACGTAGAAGGATAAGCTGCTGCAACATGCGATGCAGTTGCATTGGCACCTGCACCTACATGAGAGGCACTAATCAATGGCAACATTGCTGCCATTGGCGTTCTTGGTGTTGGCACAAGTGCAAATACTGGAGGTGTCAACGAGCTTCCCTTACCACCTGGTGTAGGTGTGGGAGTAGGTGTAGGTGTAGGTGTAGGTGTAGGTGTGGGAGTAGGTGTGGGAGTAGGAGTAGGTGTAGGAGTAGGTGTGGGAGTAGGTGTAGGTGTAGGTGTGGGACAAGGTGTAGGTGTAGGAGCAATGTCAGCAGGTTGCGCCGCATCATCTCCTGGGTAACCAGCTACTTCAGCATTGCCACCAATCGTACCAACAGGAGGAGGACAAACCGTTGCAGGTGTTGGCGCTCTGTAGGCATTAGCACCAGCGTTTCTAATTAAACCGAAGCTGTGATCGGAGTTTGACGTGGCGTTACTTGCCAGTGTGTTTACATTAGTAGAATTCGTAGCATTGGGCGGTTGCTGTAGCAATGACGAACTAGCACCTACTGGGTTAGAAATATGCAATATAAATCTTTCATCAGGTTCGGTCACCGCGTCTCTTACGACTAACACCGAAACTGTACAGGTACTGTTAAGACTGGCACTATTGAAGGTAATTGTACCCGTGGGGTTTGCGCTCGTGTCGATTGGAGTTCCCAAGGCAGGACAGCCCGTATTATCCGTTGGAGTTCTAGCTCCAAAGACAGTAGAGAGATAGTCAATACCCGTTGAGGATGCAGCCACTGGGAAACCTGCAGTTGTGCCATCCCATGCGCTTAAGTTATAGGGAGTCGCAGGGTTGGCTCCCGTCCAAGGGTATGTTTTGACATTTACGGTCACATTTGCAGTGGCAGTTGTGGCACTCCAATTCTTGATATTGATTCTGAAATTAATCCGTCTGTAGAAAGCAGAGTCTAATGCTGGGGAAGCAACAGTACCCGTAAAGTGAGGGTTGCTATTCCCAACATTGGGTGCAGCAGTCGCAGGAGTGGTTGTTGCTGCTGTACCGTAAAGGTAACGCGATGCAAACGCAACAGACAGTCTTGTGTTTGCTGCGGGTGTTGCGTTGGGCACAGAGTCATTACAATTCGTGACATTAGAGCCTGTACTACGAGGGTTATTACCAGCAACGCAGGTCGTACTTGAGTTATTTGGAACTGGAGCAGCAGTCTCTGTCGTACTAAATATGGGTGCTGGAAGCGTTGCAGGAAGATTATTAGCACCAGAGCCGCTATAGATAGCATAGTTTTGATATCTACCCTCTGCGGTATTGTTTTGATTTAAACCATCATTGTCAGCATTGTTAAGGATTTCCAGTTGGGGCGTTGGGACGGGAGGTGGCAATGGGCAGCCGACATCCCCATATAGATAGCGATTATTTGTCGAAAAGGGATTAGTCGTGTTGACTGTGGTACTTGCCATCACCTGTGGGTAAGTGTAGCCAGCAATCGTACTACCATTCACCACACCCAAAGGCATCGGCCAAACAATCCGATCGTCTCGGTCGTTACCAACGATCGAACTACCATTATCAAACGAAGGCGAGGAATTGCTACCAGGGGTATTACACTGCCTCGTCATCACGAGAGAATTATTGCCATCACCGTAGATGTCGTTGTAACGCAAGAAAGATAGACGACGGGCATAGCGGTTGTCTGCTGGTGCGATGTAGCGTGGCGCACCCACGGGTGTAGCCGCAACGGGTAACGTAGTAGTGCCCGCGCGAATCTTTAGCCAATCTGAAGGTTGACAAGTATAAGCAGGGAGTTTGCGGCAAATTTCCATGCCATACTCAGAGAAGGTAAGACGACGTTGAATGGGCGTTACGCCATTGGCAAGATAGGTATTGCGATTTGCGCCTGGGTAAGGACTGGCAGCAGTATCGATCCAGTTGGCACTGGTGACAAAATTGTTGTTATAAAGCCCGTTACGTCTTCTGGCAAGACTGTAAGAGCTTATTCCTACGGGTCGGAGCGAGTTATCAATCGATGTATCGATGTTGTTGCGGAGGTCGTAATCACCCTCGTCGCGGAAGCCATCGTAAGAGCCATAAGAAACGATCGTGGTTGCATCGGAAATGACTGTTGCAGGACGCCACTCATCACCCGAAGTGCAATTCGATCCAGAAGCTACGGGTCGGCAGGCAAAGTTGGGGTTGAGGTTGCCGCCTGATTGCAGCGTTATATTGTTATTGCGGGTGTAGAAGTTCGACCAGTTAGCTGCCAGCGCCGTATTAAATTCCTCAACGGCTGTGTTCCCATTTCTGTGAAGATTAAAATCACCCTTGACATAGATCGGGTTATTGGTAATCATCACCAAACCCTTTTCGCCAAACTTAGCATCGGATGTAGGTGGGTTAGCAAGTACGGGCTGTGTCGTACCAGTACCCCGCCACAACCTGCGTCCGTTGATCAATCTAATTCCATTGGGACGGCGAGTAGGGTCGAGTAAAAAGTCGGCGGAGCTAAGTCGTTGGCGTGAGGTGAGTGAGTTCGATGAATCGCTCAGATCTAAAAGGGCATCATCTCGGCTGGCATAGACCAAGCCGCTGTAGGGCAGCATATAGTCAGTGGGAACCCCATTAGGTGCAGCTGCGTTATTTGTAGGTCCAACAGCAGTGCTGCTGCGCAACAGGTTGAGATCGATGTCAGTGACTCGAATTTCTAGGGGCTGACGTTGTTCGATTTCTAGATCGCTAGTCGCAGTATCAGTGTTATTACCAGTACCACCCACTACACCATCAGCTCCAGGTGATTTCATGGTTTTTTCGTTGCGGGTCATCGACTTGACCTCACGACCGTCTAAAAAGGCAGATTCTTTAATCGCACCGTGAGGAAGCTGAATGCCCGTAGTTGGAACAGGTGGAGTACCAACTGCAAAACCAGCGGGATTGGCTAAAATGTCCAATCCGCATTGCGCTGCATGAATTGCGGACTCATCGGCTAGCGTCAAGCCAGCAGTGCCACTTGAAATCAGACGAAACAGGGCCCTTCTGAGGGGGGCATTGACAAACCGACCATCTGGGTAAACCAAGTTGGCTTGATAAATTAGCCGATCGCCAACAGTCGTAGCCGCCTCACCTAATGCGCGATCGAGAAATGCGGCATTGGTCGAGTCCATTTTGTTAAGCCCATTAACAAAGGCTATGGTGCTAATCGCGGCTGGGGGAGCATAGACAACCCCGTTAATTGACTTGGCACCCGTGGTAGCAATCACTGCATTAAATGCAGGGCTAAGTGCCTTACCGTCAGCCATGACATCAGGGGTACCATCAAAGGTAGGGGGCGAACCCGTAGGTAAATCGACAACCCCGCTAACATCGGGCAACCCAAACATGTTTCGAGCTGTGATGCTATTGGTCGGGTCGTAGTAGTTCGCAACGCAAGCAACTGGGGTTTGGGTCGTACCATTAGAGGTTTTGTAGTGATAGACCACCGAAGCGCGCATCCTTAGATCGCCTTTACGGAAGGCGTTGTTGTTTGCAGTGCTTTCAACACTGGGTGCTACGATTGCCGTTGGAACAGATGCCAATGCTTGACCGTCCCATAAGGTATCACTGGGGGTCATTGGCATTTTGTCCGACCAAACCACGGGAAACTTGGATTCGTCTACCCCAGTAGCAATCGATTTGATCGAGTTTTCTGTGACATCCAAAATGGAGTTTGCCACTGGAGTTAACGCGGGAGTCGGAGGGAGAAATGAGTATTTGCGCTCAAAGATTCCTGCACCTGTGATTACCCGCAAGCCACCTGTTGTTGGCGTTTGATTGCTAGTGGCAGGTGGAACCACAGGGTTAGCGGCTGCGCTGGTTTCCCAAAAGCCGTCGCGACTCACATCACCCGTGTCAACCAATGTATTGATTTGGGACTTACGCGCGCGATTACCACCACCAGCATCCCAAATAACACCCCCGCCTACGTTGTGACTGGTGGTTGAGTCTGAGGTGATCAGCGAGTTTGTAAGCAACCACTGAGATGGCAAATTATTTCCAACTCTAATGCGATCGCCGAGAAGATCTTCTCGGGCATTTGCGGCTTGTACATCTGGTTGCGTAGCACGCAAGGCCAGACTAGTGCCACTAACTCTAAGCTGCAAGTTGTTTGCTGCAGTCCCTAGAGGAAAGCCAGTGCCATTATCAGTATAACCAGCTACGCCCAGAGAACTGTAATCTAGCGGCATCCGCCAAGTTAAGGGGGGGAGCAAAATCGTATCGTTGGCGTTTACAACAGTCGAGCCGTTTCCTGCCCCGCCAGCAAAAGTAAACGTAGCGGCACTATACCCAGCAATAGGATCGGCTTTAGTGCCCGTAAAGTCGTTAAAGTTAACCTCTTTAAAAGGAACTTTGCGAAGTAAGCTTTTAAAGTAAGCTTGATACTCGGTGTTATAGGCATCGACTTTTTGAGCTGTAGATGCAGCGATTAGCGGAGCCACAGGAGCATTCGCTAGGGTTACTCCTTGGCTATTTAGACGTTTTTCAACAGCTTCAATAACCGATCGCGGATCGTTTGGCGCCCCTGCAGTCGGCAAGGGGTAAACCGTCTGTGGTGGTGTCACAGGAGGACCGCCTGCGGGGAGCCAGCGCTTGAAAGCACCTTGGACGAGTACATCGATGCGCTTGTTAAAAGCATCATCGTTAGAGGCAACTTCTTGCCCGACATTGGTTACGGTTGGCAGTTCGTTGGTAGCAGAAAGCGCATTATTAGAAACTGTAATTTGACCACCAGCAAGAGCTCTAGGACTCAAGGTGCTGGGATTGACCGTTTGACCGGGTGTCCCTTTAAATAGATGGAAGTTGACACCATTTAAACTCGTGTTATTGCTAAGCGCGTCACCCACGACGACGTCGCCCCCAACCGTGACCTTGGCATTCTCTTCGGTGTAATTACAAGATGCAGGGTCGCTGACCTGATAAAAATTGATACTTTGGAAGGTATCCGTCGTATTCCCAACGGTAGTTGGAGTGGAGGCATAAGCTCCAACTAAAAAATTGCCATTGGTGACAACGCGACCGTTGAGTCGAAAAGTACCGCCACTTCGAGCTAATTCTAGGTCTCCATCAAACCAAACCGCGTTATTGTTGAGAGCTGTGCGCGCGCGATCTTGTTGTAACTCGATCGCGTTAAAAGATTGGTTTGAGTTGGCATCACCAGGAAATAGTTCATATCTAGTAGGATCGAAAGCTGGGTTACCTGCGATCGTCGTTGCAACGCCAGGTAAGGATGTAATCGGTACAGTTGCCGCATAGACAAAGAAGCTCTTTTTGACTTTAGTCCCTTGAACTTCCCAGCCACCACCACCGCCTTGCGTACCAGCAACAGCAGCAGCTACACAAGGTCCACTCACAGCCCCAGTAGCCATAGGTCTAGAACGAGAACCTAAAGTGGGGAGTCCAGTTGCGCCAACCGTTGGTGAGCGGAATAGAATGCTGTAGAGACCATAGGTATCAAACCTACCGTTGCCATCCGTATCAATTGGGAATTTCCAAGCCGTATTCGCTGTTTCACTCGTGGGAGTTGCATTCCCCACTGTACTAATGACGCTATTACCATCTAAATCTTGATAAAGTTGGAGGCGGATCTCGTCGCCAAAGGTATAGAGGCTGTTGCCGTTGATAACACCGTAAATGTCTGTGTCAGATGGGGTGGATCTAGGTAGGTTGGGGTCAGCAATCAACTGGGCGAGTTTGGCTCTAGCTCGATCTAGAGCTGGTGTCGTAGCACTTTTAAACACCTCATCAACCCGAGCATTGGCAGCAGTTCTGGCGCGATCGCTAGATCTAGCAATCATCACAGTCACCAGCAAGGTCACCAAAAGCGTGACGATAATCGTGGTAGGAAGCACAAAACCAGCCGTACTTCGCTTGCTTTGATTTAAGAGACTTCGTACAAAGCGGCGACTAATACGAAATGGGCTGCCAATTTTGATCAACCACTTTCTGAGTTTGGCAATAAAGTTGGCAAAAAATTGGTTGATGCTTCTCTGATTGCGGTTTGACATGCCTTTAACCCGTTGATTAATCCGTTATTGTTTGTCGGTGTTTAGGAGATCTGCTAACAAAAAAGTAAAGCGAGACTGCTAATTAAAATCTGTTGGCTACCGTTGAGCTAGCCCTAACGCCATGATGCTACCCACACAACTCAGCAAAGTTAACACTGTCTTGCCTGTATGTATAGATTTTTGGAATTTTTGTTTTTAAGAAGGTCGGTGGAAGGTAAACGAAAACCAGATCGATTCAAAAATCACACCGATCGCCATGCCAACCAGAGCCAAACCGATCAAGAGCAAAAATGTTTTCCATCGGGTTAAATTGACAGATTTTGTTTGCATCCCCACGGTAGCTAATGCTCCTGTCATGCCCCCAGCTAAGAGATAGGCAATCCAAACATTGGGAACTGTATTGAGTACAAGTACGGCAAATATGGCAGCGAAAGCGATCGTGGTTATGGTTACCAACCAATCGAGTTTATTTAAATTTTCATCTTTGCGATCGGGTGCTTCGTAGTCATCGCCCCAAAGACAAAAAAATAGAAATGCACCACCTGCGCCCGTCGCGATCAGACTAGGGACAAGCCCCGCATAGAAAAAAGCGATCAGAGCTGTTACTGCCACGGCAATTAAGCCACCCAAGTTGAAAGCGATCGCCCATGTTGCGCCGAGAGATATACTGAGCAAAAGCAGCCCTTCAAGGAATTGCTGCCCGCGATATAGGTTGTTTAAGTAGTAACCGAGAAAACTGTAGCCCAGTAATAAAACGGCTAGCTGGATCAACAGAATGACTCGGATAAATACACCTTTGATTTTGATATACATAATCTTTTCAAAATCTTTTGAATTAGTGAACTAAAGTAACAGTTAAGTTAGCAGAGCTAAAGACTATGACTTATTCCAACCATTTGAGTACTCAAGAATTTAGTCCTCTCAAATATAATCCTTTTGTCGTTACCTCAAAGCCTCTAACCGATGACTGGAAACGATGGATTGCCGAGAATAAACTGCTAGGTGCGGATGATGATTCGCTCGTGCAAACGCTAGTTCAGCATGGCATTGATGCCAATGAGGCACGGAAAGAGTTACAAATTGTTATATCGCATCCTTATTTTCAGGCAGGCAGAAACTTTACCGATGCCCTCAAAAAGCTGGAATCCCATGCCAATATCAGCATAAAACTAGCGGAGTTGTCGCCGAAACAACAACAAATAGAGCGGCGAGACAAGCTCACTAGACAAGAGTTTTTAGAAAATTATTATGCCACCAGTACCCCAGTGATTTTGACTGGAATTATGGAGAACTGGCAGGCTTTATCTTTATGGAGTCCTGAATATTTAAAAGCGAACTATGGAGATGTCGAAATTGAAGTTCAAACCAACCGAAATGCCGATGCCTTATATGAAATCAATGTCGATCGACATCGCAAGAATCTGTTAATGCGCGACTATGTTGACATGATTGTCCATGGTGGTTCGACCAATGATTATTATATGGTTGCCAACAATCACAATCTCGATCGCGACGAAATGAAAAGTCTCATCGACCAAATCGAATTGTTTCCCGAATACCTAGATCCCAAAGATACAAAAGGCAAAACGTACTTTTGGCTCGGCCCTGCGGGTACGATCACACCCCTACACCACGATCCAGCTAATTTAATGATGGCGCAGGTCTATGGACGCAAGCATTGGAAAATGATTCCCCCCTATTACAACCATTTGATCTATAACTACAGAGGCGTATTTAGTGAGGTCGATTTAGACAACCCTGATTACGATCGCTATCCATTGTTTAAACAGATCAAAACGATCGATGTGTTGTTGGAACCGGGAGAAGTGATTTTTGTCCCTGTTGGTTGGTGGCATCACGTGCGATCGTTAGATATCAGCATCTCACTTTCGTTTATCAATTTTATCTTTCCCAATCAATATCAATGGAGTTTTCCTGATATTAAGCGATAGGTTCTTAATTTGATAGCCCATTCGAGTTTTGGGGAATTGGTTATGCAATTCTCTCTCTGGGTAATATATAGCAATCCTAAATGAGTGCGTAGGGGCAATTTATAAATTGCCCCTACAGGTCTATGCAGAAAAAAGAATCTCAACATGTATCAAATAGGATTGCTATATAAACAATCATGAGGTCAGTCGATTGAAATTATCTGTCATTATTCCTTGCTACAACGAAGTTAGGACGATTACTCAAGTAATTCGTGACGTGAAAGTTTCACCGATCAAAGAATGTGAAATCATTGTCGTAGATGATTGCTCGACCGATGGCACCAGAGAACTCTTACAAAATGAACTAGAATCGCAAGTCGATCGCGTAATTTATCATTCGTGCAATCAAGGGAAAGGAGCAGCACTAAGTTCAGGGTTTGCTGTCGTGACGGGGGATATTGTAATCGTGCAAGATGCCGATCTGGAATACGATCCTCAGGAGTATCCAATTATGATCGAACCGATTTTAAGAGATAAGGCAGATGTTGTGTTTGGCTCAAGATTTCAAGGTGGTTCCCCCCATCGTGTTGTGTACTATTGGCATCGCGTTGGCAATAGCTTCTTAACAACACTCTCAAATATGTTTACTAATATCAATCTGACTGATATGGAAACTTGTTACAAAGCCTTTAGGAGCGAAATCGTTCAAGCGATCAAAATCGAAGAAAAACGCTTTGGATTTGAACCAGAAATTACGGCAAAAGTAGCAAAAATGAATTGTCGTATCTATGAGGTCGGTATTTCCTATTATGGACGCAGCTATAAAGAAGGTAAAAAAATCAGTTGGAAAGATGGGGTTTGGGCAATTTATTGCATACTTAAATACAACTTGTTTCGATAAGAAATTTTCTTTACTACTCAGCTAGAAATGATTCCAAAAAATTCAACTAATTCTGACACATTGACAAATGGAGAGACAGGTAAGAGCAGCCCATCTCAATCAACAAAAGTTAGATTCATTCTTGATATTGGCATAATTTTGGGATTCACCTTGGCACAATGTCTCTGGATGTGCCAGTTTACTTCTGTAAAAGTGGGATTGGTCAATTTACTCCCCACAAGCTTATTTCTAGCGATTTGGTACTTCTGCGTCAAAGTCGTAGCCACCAAAAAATACTTTTGGCTGTGCTTTGGTCTGGGATTTTTATTAACTCTAAGGCTGCCAATTACACTCACGACCGCCTTAGAACCAATCAATTGGACGATCTATTTTGGCATGGCAGGATTGGTCTTACGAAAAATCATTGATTACTTCAAAGTTAAGCAGTCGCTTGTTTTTGCGATCGCTGTCATCACCATTATTATCTTTAACGCGATTACACATATTTCCCTTAACTCTCCGTTTACCTATGCCTTTCGTACCGTGCGTCATGTTGCTTCAAACTATACGCCAGGGGTTGAAAATAACCAGTCTTGGGAATGTCCCTATGAAATCCCCAACCTTGCGGTCAGTTGCGATATGCGTCACTTTATCGCACCAGAGAGAATATTTACGGAACCAAACTACGATGCTAGTTTCTCAGTCTTTATGAGTAGGTTCTTTTATGGCTATGTCAGCTCTCTTGTAGGCATAGAAGGGCATCGCTGGTTTGCTAGTTTTAGTCTCAATCTATTCCTTTGGTTTTGTGCCTGTACCTCTATATTTAGAATCTGTATTTTGGCAGGGCTAGAGCGACGAATTGCATTAACAGCAATGATTTGCTGTGCTTCGGGTTGGGAATTTGTCAGCTTTGTCGGTCAACCATCGCCACAACTCACTGCCTATGCTTTTGCGGCGATCGCGATCTGGGCAACTGTAGAAGTTATCCATATTTCTCAAATAGGACCGATTGCTACAAAAGAACTTAAGACGGAAGAGAGCGCAACGGAGAACAATATTCTCAATGGTGAAGTAGATTTAGAGCAAAAGAATTCTTGGATCGCGCTCCTTGCCTTAATTATTATTTCTGGTGGACTTGCCTATGAGATCTATCCGTTAACCCTAGTCAGTGCGATCTTGCTTCTCATTTATCGCCAGAGGTTTTTAGCCATTGCGATCGCGGCAACGCAAATCTGCTTGGTTATCGTGTGGAAGGAAGTATCTCTTACTAAATTTTTGGGTACTCTTGGCAATATAGAAAGTCAAAGTAGTGGTATCAAAAATCTGGCCTATAGCTTGCAGACTTGGTTAGATATTTTCTTGAAATTTGACTGGCATAAAGGGTTTTATTTTATTGCCAAAGGGTTTCAATCTTACATTTATGGAAGTTATATCATTGGTGCGATCGCGACACTGATTTTTGTAGTTTATTTAATTAGAAAGCAAATCAAACAACCCGATCGTTCCAGTCAATTATTACTTTCAATCTGCCTTTCTCTTACGATTGTGATGCTCTTAGCAACAATTTTCACAATACCACAAGCACATATCTGGAGTGGAACGGGCATGCAACCGAGGCTAGCAGCCTTTGTTTATCCCGTCAATATCATTGCGATCGCGGCGATTTCTAATTGGTTGCTCAAACAATATGCCTATGCTATTGCGGTGGGTACATTTTATATTTCTAATTTAGATTTGACTGGTTTGGCATCGATGTCACAACTTTTTGATTACGGTGCGATCGGTTTGTATTGGAAGTAAGTCTAAGAACTTGAAAATAAACGCTAAAACAAATTATGGAATGTCCTTTGTGTGGTCACACAAAATTTGTCAACCATGGGCAAGTCAAATACGAAAAAAAGAGACAGGGTAAGCAAATTTACGAGTGTGCTGCTTGCCATGCAATTTTTACAGATGATTTCACTGAAGAATCATCCCAAAATAGTTCGAGTCGCGAACTGTTCACCCCTGAAGTAAATTTTTTAAAAGATAGCCTCAATCAAGAAGTCCGTCGTGACAGAACGCATACTCAAGGTAATCGCTTTATCGATGGTGTTATTAAAAATTCAAAAACTTGGTTTGAGCAGTTCAGCCATAATTTCCAAGGTTCCAACTCAATTCAACAATTGACCCAAGACCTAGGAATCGTTTTAGGGTTTACCCTACTGCAAGCCGTTTGGATGGCTCTCTTCACTTCCTTAAAAGTCGGTCTATTAAATTTAATTCCCACTTTCTTAGTTTTAGCGATTTGGTATTTCTTTATCAAAATCGAGTTCAACACCCAACCATTTACAAAATATTTTTGGCAGATTTTTTTACTGGTATTCATCCTAACTTTAAGATTCCCTGCAACCATTTCACGCAACTTAGAACCTTTTAACTGGATTATTTATTTTATTGTAATTGGCTTAGTTCTCTTCAAAATAACTAACTATTTTAAAGTTAGACAAAAGCTAGTTTTACTGATTCTCACAGGCATATTGATTCTATATAATTCTCTAGCACATGTGTCTTCAAATTCACCTTATACCTATGTTCCAGGAGTTGCTGTAAATTATCCATTTGCTTGCCCTCACGAGCACCCAGAGTTTATGGTCAACTGCGACCTCAATCACTTTACGGCTTTAGAACGAATATTTGTCGAGCCAAATTTTGATGCCAGCTACTCAAAAAAGCTAAGAAGATTCTTTTTTGGCTATTTAAGCTCCCTAATTGGATTTGATGGACATCGCTGGGTAGCCAGTTTCTCTCTAAATCTACTGTTTTGGTTGTTTGCCTGCGCGGCGTTATATAAAACTTGCTCGATCTTTAATCTCAGTGAAAGAGCTGCAGCGATCGCAATCTTGTCTTGTGCATCAAGTTGGGGTTTTGTAAGCTTTGTTGGGCAATCCGCTATGTATGCAGCATCCTTTGCCACCGCTGCAATTATGATATGGGCAACATTAGAAATTATTCATAGCCACAATCTTCAAAAAACTGCTTTCATGAGTTTGCTGATTCTCATCGGCTCGCCCATCTACGATGTGTATCACCTCACACTTGCCTGTGCATTCACCTTATGGATATTTAGAAAAAGAGCGACCGCGATCGCAGTTTTGACCGTACAGATTTTAATTGCAATCCTCTGGACTGAAATATTTTTGAAACAGGTTTTAGGAACGATCGGATGGCAGGAGAATGTAGAGTTTTTAACCAATAGTATTAAAACTTGGCTTACCACGCTTACGCATCTAGATATTGCTTGGATTCTTAAGTTTATTTGGAGAGGCACAGAAGCTTTAATTTATGGGGGCATGATAGTTGGCTTTTTAGCTGCAAGCATTTACTTGCTTGATTTATGGAATCGTTATCGCTCGAAGCAAGATCTCGATAGTCTTTTACCCTTGGTAGTTTCCAGTGCAGTTATCTCTCTGGTCTTACTTTCGGCTATTTTGGTAGCACCTGAAGCCAACCGCTGGAGTCCTACGGGTATGCTGCCAAGGTTGGCTTTCTACACCTATCCAATTTTTACCATTGCTTTAGCAGCGATCGCGGATCGTTCTATCAAGAGTTACTACGCCTATAGTGGGGTTGTACTCACATTCCTATTTGCCAATATAGACATTACAGGCATTGCTTCTATGGCACCTTTCTTTGACTATGGCTTATTTGGGATCTATTGGAAACCCTAAATTTAGGGTTTCCTAATCTCTTGTTTTACTTGTGGCGAATGTAGTCATAAATTCCCACATATTGTTCGCCAGGAAGATTCCACGAATAGTCATATTCCATTCCCTGTTTGACTAGTTTTTGGAACTCTTCGGGTTCTTTTTCCCACAGGGCTAGGGCTCGACTCATCGCTGACTCAAGGGCTTGATAGTCAGATTGATAAAAGACAAACCCATTCCGTTCTTCTAGGGGCTTGTTTGGGTCGTAGTCGCGATCGAAGACGGTATTGACTAGACCACCCACACCGCGCACAATCGGAACCGTACCATAGCGTAAGCTAATTACCTGAGTCAGTCCGCAAGGTTCGTAGTTACTGGGCACAACGATCATATCCGCGCCAGCATAAATCAGGTGCGAAAGTTCCTCGTTAAATCCTAATTCCAAATGGCAGTCGGGATTGTTGTTTAAATGCTGTTTCTCATGCCAGAACTTAGAATTAATCGCAGCTTCAGTCGCGGAACCGAGGAGAACAAACTGCGCACCTTTATGCAGCGCATAATAGATAGCATGATGAACTAAATGTACGCCCTTTTGATTGTCTAGGCGACCGATATAGCAAATTAGCGGCTTATCTGAATCCCGTAACAATAATCTTTCCCGTAGCGCCTTTTTATCCTTGGCTTTCCCCTCAAGATCTTCCTTGTTGTAAAAGCCTGGAATATAGCGATCGGACTCAGGATTCCACAGGTTGTAGTCAATGCCATTGAGCACACCCCCAAACTTGCTCTGATGCACTTCCAAAATTCGTCCCAATCCGCAGCCAATGTCAGAGAAGCGAGCTTCCCATGCATGGTGAGGTGAAACCGTATTCACGAAATTGGAGTAAACGATTCCCCCTTTCATGAAATTGATTGCCCCTGGATGAAAATCATCTACGAGGCGATCGCGACTGTAGTAGTAGGCATCATTATTGAGTCCTGTAGCCCGCAGCACATCCGAGCCAGCCATCCCTTGGTGTTTAAAATTGTGAATGGTATAGACCACGCGCTGCGTCCCCATACCATGAAACTTGTACATTTCAAACAGCATGACTGGAACTAAGCCCGTCTGCCAGTCATGGCAGTGCAGGATATCGGGACGCTTATTGCTTTGCAGCAGAAACTCTAGGGCAGCTTTACTAAAAAAAGCAAAGCGCATATTGTCATCATTCGCACCGTAATAAAAGCCTCGATTGAAAAAATTATCGCCAGAATGAGGCTCGATAAAGAAACATAGTTGCCCATGCACCCAGCCACAATAAACCGAGCAGTGAATTGTGCCACCGTACCAGGGCACCCAAAGATCGCGATAGGCATCATGCATGCCCCAAACATGGTCATAGCGCATGCAGTCGTATTTAGGTAATATCACCTCGACCGCATGACCGCGTACTTCTAGCTCTCGACTGAGTCCATAAACTACATCACCTAGCCCCCCAGCTTTAATGACAGGAGCACACTCAGAAGCTATTTGTACAATGTACATAATCCGTTGAATTAAAAAAGTTGATTTTTTATCATTTAAGCAGGAAACGCATCCCCTTGATGTGATGAGTCTTTGTTTACAGAGCTTATCAATATCAGCTTGCTTTCTATTGCATTGCTGCTACTATGTGTGCATTAATAATGCCACCTCAATTTCACCTCATATTTTAGGTAGTTACAGTGCAGCTTCCACCTCTCCCTGAAATCAACCATCCCAAGGTACAAGCTCTGTTTCAGAAGAGCGATCAAGAGCTTGTGACACTATTTCAGCGTCACCCTGACGCAGGTCAATATTTTGCTGCGGTTTTCTGCCGCTACGGACAGGTACTCTATACCTTAATGAGTACGGCAACGCGATCGCCCGTGCAGTCAGACTATCTGTTCGTCAAGACTTGGGAGTATATCTACCATGAGATGCGATCGCTAGACCTGCGGGCTGTAACTCCTAAAATATCGTTGCAGAGTTGGCTGATCAATATTGCGGCGATGATGATTAATCGGGCTGACTTGCCTTTGGTAGAAGACATTCAGTACTCGCTTACCGAAACACCACCCGTGCTATGGTGCTATCTCAATCAAGCCTTAAATCAATTAGCTGGCAATTTACGTCTTGTATTGCTGTTGTCCCAAACGTTTAAATGGAGCCCCGCTCGCATCGCGGCATATTTGCAAGCTGAAGGAGAAAACGTATCGGCAAATGATACGAGACAGTTACTCACCGAAGCCTACCAAGCCCTTGATGAGGCGCTACCCGAAGATATTCGAGAGATTTACTTAGCAAAAACCCTAGTTACTGCGTGAGGCAAAGACTTATGCAAACCCTTAGTCCAAATATTATATCTAGAGCTACCGAGCCTGCTGAAGACGAAGACCTTCCCTCGATTGCCAAGTCTTCTGTACTCCAAACTGCACTGAGTGGATTGGACGCCAACCTCAATGATGAGCTAGAGCGTTATCGTCATTGGCAGTCAAATGGACAGAGCTATTCTTATTTGAATCCGTTTAGACCGTCAGGCAAGTCATCTGCTTGGTCACCCGTGCGTGGAGATGGGCGTAAGGACGATCGGTATGTAGACAATGCCACCCTGCCAACGATTCCGATGAATCCGAGCAAAATACCAGCCAGAATCGATGCAAGTGCGGCAATCAAAGAACTGCAATTGCCCCACAATCAGAAGGTAGCGGATGACTCACTCCGTCCCTTCCCCTATGCTGACGTGACACAGCCAGAAGCTTTTGCCTATAATGCAGGTTATGGATCTGCCCCAAGCGTTCAAGCAGCAAATGTTACCGCAAACACCAGTGCGAGAACCGTTGATGATGATGAGCTTTTACGAGACATTGCCAATAGCTATCAAGAACAAGACGAGTTCGTCGAATCACCGATCGCGGCGACACCAACCGAAACCAATATTTTTAGCAGTTTGATGAACCCAGTGGGGGCGATCTCTTTGCTGCTATTACTAGTTTCTAGTGCGCTCATAGGCTTTTTAATTGTCGATCCTTCAGGACTCGTAAGGCTGTTAAAGCACGAGCAAAAGAACGATCGCGCTGCGGCACTGTCCGATCCAAATAGCGATGTCAGTATTAGCTCGCAAAATCGCCAACCTTCTCTGATTGCACCCAATTCTGGGCTTTCGACGGACAAAAATGGTCTAATTCCATTTGTGCCATTACCCGGAAACCAACCTGGGCAGATAAATCAAGGTTTTACCAATACTTCACCTAACCTTACAAATAACAATACAAAACCGACCCCTTCTGTTGCTCTGCGATCGCTGCCTAATACAAATCTTAGTACTACCCTACCCCCTGTATCTTCTAGCTACGAAACGCCTAAGGCTTTGCGCCCCATAGAGTCTTATTCAGAACCACAACAAACCTATACACCCAGTCAGTCCACAACGACACGCAGCAGACCGCAACAGGTTTCTCGTCCAGTCACAAAACCTTCTACAAGTTCTACAAATGTTGCTGTGCGGACTGCGCCAGCACCTGCTCCCGAACGCCAAACGGCTCCTACGGTCTCGGTACCCAGTACATCTCCTCCTGTGAAATATTCGGCACCGATCTCTTCGGTTTCTACTGCCAACAGTGGAAGCAACTATCGGGTTGTAGTCGATGGTAGCTACGCCTCGAAAGTACAGCAAGTTGAAAAGGATGCCTTTGTGCGCTCGGATGGTCAAACCCAAGTGGGGGCTTACCAAGATGTAAATGCCGCCCGTCAACGCGCTAATGAGTTGCGTCGTCAGGGCATTCCTGCCAGAGTTAACTAATGTTAGATTCTTGCCATTAAATGCAATTACTCTTTGATGCGATCGCTTGTGGTGTACTAGCTGCCTTGACTTGGGCTGGTTTAGTGTGGATGTCGCCTGCTCAACCCATTCAAAAAAGCCTAGGATGGTTGCAGGGAATTGGCTCGATCGCGATCGCCAATCTGGCGATCTGGCTCATATTGGTAGGAATTGGCTTGAAGTTGATTCCGATCTGGATACTCGTATTTTTTGGATTCAATGCCCTACTTGGCAAATTGGTACTGCCTTATTTTGGCAATATTCAAATTCCCGCCCTGTGGTCAGTATTGATTCATCCTGCGGCGATCTCCTTGATTATCACGCTGCTAGGTGGAGCCTTGGGTGTCGTTTAATCTTAGTGAATCGGAGCAACAGGAGATGGTTGAGTTGTAGGAAAAGTATAGAATCAAGATTATTTGCAAATTAATATCCCCCCAAGATTCACTACTAAGTTTAGGGTTGAAGCGCATGACTCATGCTACATCACCAGACCTAATCTTGACTTTACCTGACCATACTCAATTGCCAGAGTCAGACGGTACGTTTGTGAAAAACTATCAAGAACATCCTCAAAGCATTCTGCTGACTGACGCAATTCAACCTGTACTTCGCCAACATCATCCTGATGGACAGTACTGCATTGGTCAAGATTCTGGCATCTATTGGCGGCTGACCGATCCACCCGAAAAAGGAGCAGAAGCACCTGACTGGTGTTACATCCCGAACGTGCCACCTACGCTGGATGGGCAAATGCGGCGTTCGTATGTCCTATGGCAAGAGTATATTGCGCCTTTAATTGCGATCGAGTTTGTCTCAGGTAATGGCAAAGAAGAACGCGATCGCACGCCTCCTTCTCAAAGCCAAGAGAGCAAGCCTGGTAAGTTTTGGGTATATGAGCAAGCCATTCGCATTCCCTACTACGCCATCTATGAGGTGAGAAAGGCAAAGGTTGAAATGTATCACCTCATAGATAATACCTATCAGGAAGTTACGGCAAATGAGCGGGGACATTATGCGATCGCGCCTTTGGCTGTAGAGCTAGGTATTTGGCATGGTGTTTATCAAAATGTGGAGCTACCTTGGTTACGGTGGTGGGATGTTGAAGGGAATTTATTGCTGACAGGTGAAGAACGTGCCGATCTAGAACATCAAAAGCGGCTAGGACTTGCCGAAAAGCTCATGGCTGGACTAACTCCTGAGCAACTCAGCAGTTTGGGAATTAATCTAGAAGATTTGGCATAAAATCAGCTAGATTAATTGCGGCTCACAGGATTCTCACTAAGATCTATTTCCCGCAGCTTGGTGGGCTGCCCCCAAATAATTTTTTCGTGGGTGTAAACCACCATGCCCGGTTGTGCGCCTTTGGGTTTAAACACATGCTTAGGTTCGGTAAAAACAACGGGGACGCGATCGCTTTGGCGGGCACGGCTATGATAAGCCGCCAAGTTTGCCGCTACCTGTAGATCTTGGGTTTCGGCGATTGTGCCTGGGTGCAGTCGCAACAGAACATGACTTCCTGGAATTTCTTGGCTATGAAACCATAGATCGTAATCTGTGGCAACCCGAAAGGATAACAGATCGTTTTGATGGTTGTTACGTCCCACCCAAATTTCAAAACCACTAGGACTTTTGTAACGGTAGCAGTTCGGTAGCTCGTCTCTTTTGCCCTTGCTATTCTTTGCTTTACTTTTGCCAGACTTACTCGATCTTGCTTGAGAATTCTGATGATGGACACTTCTGGTATTACTTTTAGAAGTGCCGTTCGTTGAACCTTGCTCGTTTGATTTCCTATTCGTTCCTTTTAAATAGCCCTGCTGCCCTAGCTCTAGTTTGATTTCCTGTAATGCCACTAGATCGTCCAAATCTCTCGGGTCAAGCAGAGCCACGGATGTAGAGACCTGTTCGAGATAGTAAATTTCTTGGAGGGCGCTACTGAGGTGTGGCGCGATCGCTTCTTTGGCTCGTTTGCGTTTTTGGTGTTGTTTGTAAAGTGCCTGAGCATTTTGCACGGCATTCAGCGTCGGGTCGAGCGCAATCGTAATGAGTTCCGAAGTCTGAAAATCGGGTAAAGCGATCGCCTTCATGCCGATTTGCCATTGCGATAAATTTGCCATCAGTAAATCGGCGCGATCTTTGAGTTGGTCGGCCTGGGCTGATTGGCGCAGTCGTTCCTCAAAGTCATTAATTTTTACTTGCAGTTTGGCAATTTGTCCGATCAGAATCTGGTTGATTTGCTGGTGCAGCTGTTGAAAGTTCGAGCGTTGCAGTTCCTGTCTGTAATAGCGATCGAGCAGAGCGTTAATGCCTTGGGGTAAGTCAAGAACTGTGCTGGTTTCGGCATTTTGTACGGGGATAACGCTGTAACTGCCCTCGGTATAGGTTGGCTGAAATTTTTTATGGGTTAAACACGATAGCCAATGTCGCCAAGCTTGAAATAGGTTTTGCCAATCGGAAGCGGAGAGACTATCGGTAGATTTTTCTGTATCCGAATTAGGAATACCCGCATCTGTTAAAAGCGATCGCGCTAAGACCGAACTCACGCCTCTGTAATTCGTCAATAAACTGCGTTTGATCGATTGGGGAACGATCGTTAGGCGATCGCGCCACTGCTCAAAGGGTTCATCTAAGCTGGGAATTGTTTCTAATAAAGCAGGAGGTAACTCATAAACATCCCCAGTTTGAATCGGACGCACCCTAGATTGTTTGGTACTTACCTGATGGGCCGCAGTGACGATCGCATTCTCAGCATTCACAAAAATGGCGTTGCTATATTTGCCCATCACCTCTAGATACAGATGCCACAACACTTCGCTATCAGGACGTTTGGCAAACTGTAGATCGATGACCCGTTCCCAATCACTTACAGGTTTAATCGCTACCAATGCTAAGCCAGAGACTTGGTGCCAAATTTGCTGACTAAACGTAAATGTATCTGGCTCGGAGGGAGGCGATTTACTCAGATGTAGTCTTGCTGCCTGTGGATGCCAAGATAAAAGTAGCCACAGGTTTTGCTTGAGCGTGCGCAGAGAAAGATAAATCGTATAGCGATCGCTCTGGTGTACTTGCTCTAACCTAGCAGGTAGGCAGCTCTCGGTAATCTCATGGCAAACTGCCACAAGTGTTGTGAGGTCAACAGGCTGCATTTTTTTGAAGGTAGTTGTGAAGAGTGTATCGATCCCCTAGTAGGGGCAATCCATGAATTGCCCCTACTGAAGATGCCCACGGGGCAGGAAAACCAAAATAATCGAACCCATAAAAACGCCGCCATCAATACTCAGATTTTTGGCAGCGACGATCGAATACAAATTTCAGCCTTTCACGTCTTTATCATTGGCAGAATTCACTACTTATTTTTCGGCATCAGGTCGCGGATGAATTTGCTCTGATTCTGGGCAGTCTTCCGATACGAGAATATCGGCAGAAGCCACATTGATTTTTGGCACAGAAGAGAGTCTTTGCGTTACGGCTCCAATACTTTCTAGCCTTACCATTTCTTCCCAAGAACAAACTTCTTCTTCATCCTCAGTTTCATATCGAATGGTAACCACATCTCCTTCGATATCTAGAACTTTCGCTCGTTCTAGCCAACGTCCTTGATCCCTCAGATAAATCCACACATCGCTCTTGGCTTCGCAGAGTTGATAAATCTTGCGATGTAGCATTTCGCTTCGTTCCTCTGGGTTACATTGCGTTTTAAGGCTTAGAGAATACCATCTACAAGTTATTTGTGTTAGGTATGGCATCTAAACTTTTACTATTGTAATAGACTGGGTAGAAATTTTGTGATCCCCTGTACCAAATCCTAGGTAATTAGTACCAAAATCACTTTTTTGTTTGGGGAAACATGAGGATTTACAGAACAAAGAACAATGCCGATCGCTTAGAAATTCAACGAGAAATCCAACGCAATTAAACATCAAAATTTCTCAAGCTTCCAGCGATCGCTTATCTGCGCTGCCAAGTATGCCAAGCACCCGTCTGCCAGATCGCCATGCCAATACCGATCAGACAGAGTAATGGCGTCAGCCAGTCTCCCCATTGCACGTATAGCGTCTTAGTTTGTCGCAGATAAACAGTCTCCGCATGATACTCAAAGGTATTGATGCCTGAAATCCAGATCGTGCGACCGTTGGGGTCAATAAATGCCGAGTAACCAGTATTGGTTGCCCTTACTGCCCAGCGATCGCTCTCGACAGCCCTAGCCACATCTTGAGCAAAGTGCTGTGCCGTCATCACTTCGGTAAAGTGGGCGTTATTAGAAGCAGTAAGAATTAACTGCCCACCAGCAGCAGTTTGATAGCGAAAATGAGCGGGATAGGCAGATTCATAGCAAATTCCCACGGTAAAACGCCCCCAAGGCGTATCGACCAACTGATCGGTAGCCCCTGCTTCGACCTCACCACGCAGCGGCGATAGGCGCTGAATCAGCGTACCCAGAATCGCTTTAAACGGAATATATTCGCCAATCGGTACAAGTCGCACCTTATCAAACTGACTGAAAATTTTCCCCGAGCCGTCAATCAAAAACAGGCTGTTGGTATAGTCATAGGCATTTTCGGGATTAGGTTTGCGTGAATGACCAAAGGCTCCTAACCATGTAAACACGCGATGGTTGGCTACCGAGCGATCGAAGATGGCACGCCGACTATCTGGATCGGGATAGAGAAACGGTACGGCGGTCTCTGGTGTCACCACCATCTCTACACCCTCTTTCACCAATTGCTCGTAACCGTTGGTGTAGTTATTTACGGCAATCAGCGTGCCTTTATATTTGAGCGTATTGGGAATGTTGCCCTGAATGATGCCTGATTTAATTGCTCTGCCATTGTTCGCTGCTACCCGTTCGGGATTCATCTCCCATAGCCCATAGATCGTCATTGCGGCAAGCATTACACCAGCAGCGATCGCATATCGCCAGGCAATCGTTCCTCTTGCCTTCTGCACAAAAGTTTGTCGATAAGAGTTCTTTGAAGAAATGCGTTGTCTTTGCAGCCATGCTTCGGCAAAGAGCCCATTGACGGCAACAATCGCAGCAGTAAGCGTTTGTTGC
Source organism: Tumidithrix helvetica PCC 7403 (assembly GCF_965232925.1). Classification (NCBI taxonomy): domain Bacteria; kingdom Bacillati; phylum Cyanobacteriota; class Cyanophyceae; order Pseudanabaenales; family Pseudanabaenaceae; genus Tumidithrix; species Tumidithrix helvetica. The sequence continues at coordinate 129,440 of NZ_CBDDRA010000005.1, read as the reverse complement.
CCCGAAAGCCGACTGACTTGCAGCAGTAAAAGATCGTGAGGACTTTGGGTATAGCCTAATGCTGTCCAGTAAAGGGGTCCCCAGCTCCAAATTGTTTCTAACGCGCACAAGAGGGCACATCCCACAATTACCCGTCCCGTTACATTCAATTTGGGCGTGAACCATGCCATTCCCCCTGCCCACAACCCTGACATCACCATGCCCCATGCTGTGATAATCAGCCACACTGCCGCTGCGATCGCCAGACTATTCCACCAAGACACGCCATCGATCCAGGTCATCGGATGAATGCCCGTAATCCAAAATAGCGACATGCCGTGATAAAAAAATCCCCAGGTTGCTCCCATAGCGATCGCGCCACGGATCTTGAGCTTTTGAGTAAGCAACCATAAGGGCACAAGTCCTACCCAAGCTAATATCCAACAGCTATAAGGATCGGGTGCCAGCCCCATGCATATCCCTGCGATCGCTGCGGTTACTAAATTGCGGAGAAGTTGCATACAAAGTCAAAAAGAGTATAGATTTTGCCTTGTGCCAGTCTAGCAAGGAAGCATCTATACTCCTGAAATGAAATGAACCCAATGAAAATGAACTAAGTAGAAAAAGCACTGGAACCTATTTTCCCCCTTCCAATGCTCAAAATCTGGAACTTAGTCACGATCGGAAACTTTGCAAAGAATTTACGCTTCTCTAGATTCCCAAGCTGAGATCTAAGCAACAGCTTTTTGTTTGCGCTTGTTTCGTAATACTTGTCCAAAACCGCAAGCTCCTGCAAATACAACACCCAAAGCTAATCCGGGCACGGGCACAGGCTTAACGTTTCCTTTAATCGCGATCGAGTCGTTAATGCACTCAAAAAACAAACTAGCAACAAAATCTCCTTGAAACCCTTGGGGCTTTGTAAACTTAAAGCCATAGGTCGAAGTACCATTAAATCCCATGCTGTTTTTATTAAAACCTTGAGCATCTAAATCAGAGGAACTTAAGAACTCAATGGCTGAGACAAAATTGCCATGATTGATGAGGTTAGGAATACCACTGTTAAAGGTTGGATTGTTGACGGTAGAGTTGATATCGCGGTAATAGGGGTCATTCACGGCTAGATCGCCAATTTTGGCATCATTACCAGTCCAATTCTTCGCTGTGCTCGCATAATGTGACAAGCTACTGTACCCCTGATTTGATAAAGCTACGGCCTGTGCTGTTACATTACTGTAAAGCCCATTGTTTGAGCTATTAGGATTATTATCGTTTGGCGCAAAACGAATCCCATACTCGAAATGATTGGCTTGATAACTAGTACTTGGGGAAAAATCAAATAGTAGATCGCCATAGCCAACCTGTTTGCCAGAAAGATTTACACCGTTAAGATCTAGGTTGGAATTAACCGCAAACCAAATTTCACTTCCAACTTGCTTGAGCCCAGCTCCATAGAAATTAAAACGACTAGAACTGCTAAAGCCAGAAGTATCCGAACCATCAATCGTAGAGTCTGCGGCATAGCTCCAACCATTGATCAGTGTTGAGGCGTTTACGGATGACGGAGCTACTGAGAGTATAGATGCAAGTGCCAGCGAACCAAGTAGAGCCTTGTTAAATTGAGATTTCATAAAATTTCCCCACCGTAGAATATAGACTAGAGACTCTTACTACAAACTTCCATAAAGCCTTACTTGTTTTGAAGCTATGTAGTTGAATTCCACTATTCTCAATCTTTTGCTGGTTCCTGTCAGCTACTAATAGTTAGCAGTAGGTTACTTGCAAGTTATCTAAATGTTATTCATTTACAGCAGTTTTCGAGCCAATTCACCACGAAAATGGGTCGCAGAGCGTAGCCCCGCATTGGGTTTTAGATTTCTGTCTGCGGTGCTTTTGAAGCTAATTTGCTGTGAATTGGCAAAGCTCGAGCGAAAATCTTCTATCCTGATTCTGTAGATTTTAGGATTGTGGCTTTAATGCCTTGGAATTCTTTCGAAGGATGTGTTAACGTGCCGATACCAAGGATCGATCCGCTATCGCTAACGTCTAACACATCCAAAAAATTCGATCTTATTTAGTTCTCATTGCTTAGCCTAAGCCATCAGAACGCCAGGGGCAGTCTGTTTGGGCAGTACTTGCAGTAGATCGAGCTTGGCACAATAGGCAATATCGGCAGCACAGTTAAGGCGAAGCAAGCGACGACCGTGACTGGCTTGGCAAAAAAGCTCCTCTAGGCGATCGCGCCAAGTTTGATAGAGGGTTAGGGCGGCGATCGCTTCATCATTTGCCCACTCACAATCGCTTTCTAGACCCGCAGCGATCGCGCCCGCACAGGCAGTATCCTCTAAAGAATAACTACCTTCCCAGCCTGAACCCACCACCCAAATCGTTTCGGGCTTTGCTTGCTTGAGATAGCTGACCACTGAGCCGAGATTAATCATGGCACAGGCAAGAACCACTGGTGCATCTTGTACCCGTTGTAGCGATCGCGTGCCATTGGTGGTACTCATAAAAATACGTTTGCCCTTGACCACATCGGCAGTATAGTCAAACGGTGAATTACCCAGATCGAAACCTTCTACCGTACCGCCCCCCCTTTCAGCCGATCGCAATCTCAGTTCTGCTGGGTGTAATTCACTCGTGCGGATTAACGCATCAAGGTCGGCAAACACCTGCACTGCCTCAGCACCTGCGGCAAGGGCAGTGGCAATCGTGGTTGTGGCTCTCAATACGTCCACTGCGATCGCACAATCAGGAAGCACGCCTTCTGGCGTAAGTTCAGGTGTATGAAAAACAGATAGTTTCATTAGTTGGGTGTGAATAATGAGAATCTTAATTATCATAGAAAGATCTCAACTTTTAAACTCAATCTTCAGCCATTCTCAGGACTTTCTCTAAACGTGAGTCTTAAAAAGATAAGTATTTTCACCGATCGAAAAAAGCAAAAACCCTTATGGGAATAAGCTTTAATAGATATAAGGGTGCAGCGAATAACTGATTTGGAAAATTGTAATGGGAATTGCACGGCGGCGGTTCTTACAGGGTGGTTTGGTTAGTCTGATCGGAGGACAACTCGTCTTTGGGCATCAAGCAGCATGGGCGGCAGATCGGTATGCGCGAAAATTGGCTCAACCAAATAAGCGAAAGCTTGCCTTGCTTATTGGCATCAACCAGTACAGTGCTAAAGGTGACTGGCTCCCTTTGACAGGATGCGTTACGGATGTAGAGCTACAAAAAGAGCTGTTGATTCACCGTTTTGGCTTTGACAGTAAAGATATCCTGACGCTTACAGACCAACAAGCTACGGGGCAGGCGATCGCGGAGGCAGTCGCGGAACACTTGATCGGTCAAACACTACCTGATGATTTGGTGGTGATTCACTTTAGCGGTCATGGTTCGCGGCTTGGCAAGCAAAATACGCTCGTACCGATAGACAGTGGATTGCCCAGTGCGGGCGAACCGATTCATGACATTACGGAAGAAACTTTAACTCGCTGGCAGCAAGCGATCGCCACCGATCAGATCGTCACAATTCTCGACACAGGTTATAACTACCCAGGCACACCTGTGGTAGGAAACTTCCGCATTCGCGCGCGCCCTGGTAAGCGTGATTGGCAACCCAGTGCCGCAGAGATTGCTTTGCAACAAGAATTCAGCCAAAAATTCGATCGAAAAAAATCAGACGATCGAGCAGGCATGATTTTGAGAGCGGCAAACAATGACGAACTCTGTGCCGATGCCCTATGGTCGGGATTTAGTAGCGGTGTCTTTACCTATGCCCTCACACAGCAACTTTGGCAAATTACCCCTGCGACTTCTCTGCATGTCGTTTTGAATAACGTGGTCAACACCCTCGCTCAAAAGGCATTTCGTTCGGAGGAAATTAATCTTGACAAGCAAATGGAGTCGCACGTTGAGGGCAATCTTCCGAAAGCAGAAGCGCATAAGCCTACCTTTCAATTAGGCAAACAAGAGATCGATTGGCTCGCAACAAGCCTCCCATCGCCCCTATTGATTCCAAGTGCAGATGGTGTCATTCGTGCCACAACATCCGATCGCAAAATGGGTGAAACTTGGTTGGCAGGACTACCGATCGCCTCGATTGGCTACTATGGGGTCGGCTCTGTACTGGCTGTCACCCCTGAAGTTTCTTTAGATATGCAGTCCCCTAGCAGTGCAGATCGTCTCGTACAGGTGCGATCGCACAATGGCTTAACTGCCAAAGTTGAAGTCATGGATGCTGCTCAAAAACTCGAACCAGGACAGTTATTGCAAGAGAAAATTCGCGCCTTGCCGCGTAATTTGGGGTTAACGATCGCTTTAGATTTGAGCTTGAGTAAGATTGAGCGTATTGATGCTACCAGTGCAATCTCAGCGCTGCCTAGTATGCTTGGGTTCAACGCCACCGAGCAATGTGCTGACTGTTTGTTTGGGGCTGAGTCTACGAGTTATGGGCTATTTACAGTCGGACACAGTCCCATTCTCGGCTCATTTGGGTCTGTCGGTGAATCGGTAGGTGCAGCAATTAAACGGTTGCAACCCCTATTTGAAGGCTTACTTGCCGCCAAATTAATTCGCCTTACCGCCAATCAGGCTTCTTCCTGCTTGGGTTTGAGAGCAACGATGGCAGCGGCGATCGGACAAGAATTACAACCCAAAATTCTCTGTAGCAGAGTCACCGATCGCACGATAGAAGTAACCCAAAGATTACAAGACGGCCTTACTGCAACATGGAATAAGTCTCTGGCAATTGGCGATCGCCTTGCTTGCCACCTAGAAAATCTCACGGATCGAACCCTGTACGTCCGCATCTTTAGTTTCGATCCGAGGGGCAAAGTGCTTACCCCTAGTTTTGTCACTAGCCCCTATGCCAGCGACGGTATGATTCAACCGAAGGAAACCTTGGTAGTTCCTCAACCCAAAACGCCCTTTAATTGGGTAGTCTCAGCCCCCCAAGGTATGGTGGAAGTGCAGGTGGTTGTCAGCAGTTCACCCCTATCTCAAACCTCACTTGTGCTAGAAAGCTCAATGCGACAAGCCTCTTCACCCACAGGCATGATGGTGATTTCAGAGCCGTTAAAAGTTGCCCAAGCATTACTTTTAGACTTACATCAAGCGGGTCAGGCTTCTCTGTCAGCTAGTAGTGAAGATCTTTGGATGCTCGATGTGAGTCAATGGGCAACCTTAGGTTTTTCGTATCATGTGGCTTAGTCATAGAGCGCTCATCAGCTTTTCTGAACCCTATCGACCGATAGCTGACAACTAAAAACTGAAAACCGATAACCTTGATTACCTATAACGGTTAACCAGCTCTTAATAACCGATATATTGGAATTTCCTATCATAAAGCCACTATATGATTACTCTTTGCAATTATATTAGCGATTGCAATGGAATAAGAAGCAAAACGATCGAAAACTCATCAGTTTGCCAGAGGCGATAAGTGACTCAAGTCTTTGCCCAGAAAGGTTTTTACTGTTTTTTTCTCATTAGGATCGCTCAGATAACCATCCGCTATATCTCTCGGCGGAAATTTTTTCTAATTTATACTTTAGATTCCAAGAGCGATATGATGCGATCGCATACCCAAATATCGTAACTAGGTGAATCTGATCTAACCTTTGTCTTGCTGAAAGCCCAAGTTTATGCAGATAATTCCCTAGATACAACTTCGCAATTTTGAGAGGATCATTACACAGATGGCTACATACAAGGTAAGACTGATTAACGAAGCTGAAGGTCTAGATAAAACTATCGATGTACCTTCAGACGAGTACATTCTCGATGTCGCGGAAGCACAAGGAATTGATTTACCCTACTCCTGCCGTGCTGGTGCTTGCTCCTCCTGTGCAGGCAAGATCGTCAAAGGTGAAATCGATCAATCCGACCAATCTTTCTTGGATGATGAGCAAATTGAAGCAGGTTATGCCTTGCTATGCGTAACCTACCCTCAGTCCGATCTAGAGGTAATCACTCATCAAGAAGAAGCTCTGTACTAATACGTAAGTGATTTAGATTCGATAGAGATTACTCCGATCTTGTGTGAGGTCGGAGTTTTTGATTGGAAATTCTTTCCCCGATCGTATGGAGCACTCATGGGACAGGTTGCCTGAGAACCGCTATACTGGTGACTTTGAATTTTGAGGGATTGTAGAGATGCTATCCCTGTTGTTTATGTTATGAGATGGGAAGCGAGAAGATTGCCTGAATCAAGCCCTAATTTAAATTCCAACCCTGATTCAAGTCCTAGTTCTGACAACCATGACGAGACAGGGGTAGATTCTGTTGCTACTTCTGAAACGAGTTACGAGCTAGTCAATGAAAATTTAAGTGAAGAAACGAGTGAAGAGGCTAGCGAAGAAAAAAACGCAGAAAAACCTGTAGAACCTGAGAATCAAAAGGAAAATCCCGAACGATCGCTGCTCAGTATCGCCACGATTGTTGCTTGTGCCACGCTGCTAAGCAAGGTCGCTGGATTGCTACGTCAAATGGCGATCGCTGCCGCCTTTGGGGTAGGGGTTGCGGTTGATGCTTACAACTATGCTTATGTGATTCCGGGGTTCCTGCTGATTCTCTTGGGTGGGATCAATGGGCCCTTTCATAGCGCGATCGTCAGCGTACTATCAAAACGCAAACCCGAAGAAGCTGCTCCCCTCGTTGAAACCATCAACACGATTGTGGGGATGGTTTTGTTGGTTGTAAGTGCATTGCTATTTGTTTTTGCAGAGCCCTTGATCGATCTAGTTGCCCCTGGTTTAGGTAAAACGGACTTGGGCCTAAGCACGAGATTGGTGGCGATCGAGCAATTTCGGATTATGGCACCGATGGCACTGCTATCAGGACTGATCGGGATTGGGTTTGGCACGCTAAATGCTGCAAATCAATTTTGGTTGCCCTCCATCAGTCCGCTCCTCTCAAGTGTGGCGGTTTTGATTGGCTTAGGTGGCTTGGCGATCGCACTGGGGAAAAACATTATTGACCCCCAATATGCGCGTTTGGGCGGTCAGATTCTCGCCTATAGCACAGTAGCAGGCGCAGTTTTGCAGTGGCTAGCACAGGTTCCAGCGCAATGGAAATCTGGGTTAGGGGGTCTTCGCTTTCGTTTAGATATTCATCAGCCTGGGGTACGCGAGATCTTTAAGATCATGGGACCTGCTACCTTTTCATCGGGCATGATGCAAATTAATGTCTATACAGATTTATTTTTTGCATCCTACATTCCTCAAGCGGCTTCTGCCCTTGGTTACGCGGGCTTGCTGGTGCAGACGCCCTTAGGTATTATTTCTAACGTAATTCTCGTCCCTTTATTTCCGATCTTTTCGCGTCTTGCCGAGCCCGAAAATTGGCAACAACTCAAGCTGCGCATTCGGCAAGGACTGGTTTTAACAGGCATCACCATGCTGCCACTCAGTGCCTTGATGATCGTGTTGGCAAAGCCAATCGTCAGCATTGTCTACGAACGCTATGCCTTTAACCAGTCAGCTTCTGAGATTGTAGCGGCGGTATTGGTTGCCTACAGCATTGGTATGTTTGCCTATCTAGGTCGTGATGTCTTGGTGCGGGTATTTTATGCACTGGGGGATGGGAATACGCCGTTTCGCATCAGTATTGTCAATATTTTCTTGAATGGGGTGTTTGATTATCTTTTCGTCAAACCATTTGGGGCGCCAGGATTAGTGCTAGCAACCGTAGCGGTCAATGTTTTATCGATGGTGGCATTGCTGTGGTGTTTAGATCGCAAGCTGAATGGATTGCCTTGGCGTGATTGGAGCGTGCCCCTGATCGGATTGACGATCGCAAGTGCGATCGCTGGGGTAACAAGTTGGGCAACCCTCACAGGGTTGCAAAATATCTGGGGCAGTCAAGGACTATGGATTAAGCTCCTCGAACTAGTCCTCTCAGGTGGAATTGGCTTAGGTATCTTTGGTGCGATCGCCTTGCAGCTAAAATTACCTGAAGTGGATGGCGCGATCGCGCAGATCGAAAGACGTTTCAAGCGCAATCGGTAAGATTCCCTCGAAATTCGCTTATGGCTTTTAACAGAATGACAAGAACCCTTGGGCGATTAGATTGATGATTAGCCAAACGATCAAACAAATCCCTTAACAAACACGTAATTAATCAAGCAGTTCACAGTTTGATCGAGACGCTATACTATCTTTAGGATTGCTTTAAGAAAGCAGCGTTGAGGTGTGATTAAATCTAATCGGCAGACTCGGTTAGAGTCTTTGACTACTGCCCATTAAGAACAGAAGCCGATACTGCAAATTTAACCACCCAAAAATGCAAGCAAAACTAAAAGCTAAACCTAAAAGCTAAGACCCAAGCCAAGACTAATGAATAACCCAACTCCCTACGAGAGATTAGGAATAACGGAAGACGCCTCTTTTGAAGAAGTGAGGGATGCACGCGATCGCTTACTTGGTGAGCTTGATGGTGACGAAGTGCAACAAGAGCTAATTGAGGCTGCCTATGATGCGGTACTGATGGACCGTCTACGTGCCAGACAGGAAGGAAAAATTAAAGTCCCCGATCGGATTCGTTTTCCTGAGCGATTGTCTACCAATTTACCACTAACGGTTCAAGCTAGTCCCCCCAAAGGCATGCCTGCTTGGCTGTCTCGCCTGATCGACCAACCTACTCGTAAAGAACTGCTCATCTCTGGTGGGGTATTTGTCGGATTAGACTTATTGAGCGCCTTATTGCCCACTGCCTCAACAACATGCTTAGCCTTAGGGATACTCTCTAGTATTTATTTAGTTACGCGTAAAGAAAACCGTTTTGGACGAGCTTTATTAATCGCATTTGCAGGAATCGCTGTAGGTCTTGTACTGGCAGGGCTGTTAGATCAGGTGCTAATTTTGTCGCGCCTTTCGGGAGGAACTTTCCCTGGACCTTTGACAATGATTGTGATTTTGCTAGTTATGTGGGTGTTTACCGCTTTCCTTCGCTAGTGTATTTCAATACTGAACCTGTGGATTTTGGACAGGCAAGGAGGGGTTTTGGGTGAAACCCCAAAAAAATTCTTAACAGTCTGCTAGCTGCTTTAGCGATCGCTGACAGTAAACGCAGCTTCAAGGTAGTCCTGTAAATCGATGGCATCCTGTTGGTAACGTACCAACGCCACGTCAAATCGACAGGGTAATAGGGCTAAATTTGGGTACTGCAAGAGAAACTCGCTCGCTGCTTTGTAGAGTTTCTGTTGTTTGCGCAGTGTAATTGCTAAGGCACCATCGCGATCCCAGTTGCGATCGCTGCGAGTTTTTACCTCCACAAAAATCAACCAATGGCGATCGCAGGCAATAATATCGATTTCTCCCCAACGACACTTCCATTGTGTAGCAATGATTTGCCAGCCATTTGTTTTGAGTAGATCGGTAACAAAAGCTTCCCCCTTGTTGCCGATACCTTTTGATGTTGAGCGTTCTTTCACAGTTTGCTTATATACACTAGCTATCTGGTATTTTCTCAAGATAACGATTCATGATATAGGTGGATAATAAGAATATCTCGCTCCATAATTTATCTGTTTTGTAATCGCAATGATGAAATTTACATCTGTTATGCGTTCTGAAATGCTAAAAATCACCAAAGTCACATTTACCTTGATCTGTCTGGTACTGATCTTTGTGAGTAGCGGAATTGATAGCAGCGCAGCATTCGCTGACCAATATGACAAAGAGAGCTTAGCGGGTGCTGACTTTTCAAACAAAACATTGCAAGGTTCTCAGTTTAATAAAACTGACTTGCACGATGCCCAGTTTGTTAAATCTGACCTTAAAGGAGTCAGTTTATTTGGGGCAAATATGACTGGTGCAAATTTTACTGATGCAGATTTGAGATATAGCACCCTAGATACAGCAAGAATGAATGAAGCGAACCTAACCAATGCGCTGTTTGAAGGAGCCTTTGTCTATGGCGCTAGTTTTGATGGAGCGATCGTCGAAGGAGCTGATTTTACCGATGTAGACTTTCGCCAAAATGTTCGCCAGAAACTTTGCAAGGTTGCTAGTGGCAAAAACCCAATAACAGGGCGGCTAACTCGTGAAACTTTGGAGTGCGATTTATAGGTTACAGCGATATAGGTAGCGATACAATTAGTAGGATGGTTAGCACATTACTTGAACTTAGGGGATTGAATGTTCCGCTTAGATACCCAATTTACAAGTTTTATCGTTAGGTTTTAGAGGTTACTATACCCTTATAGTTTTCTTAACCATTGCTGCACATCTGTTGCTACCTATACTGCTCACTGATTTGCCTACTTCTACGTTTTGAGGTTTATTGACGCGCCGCGTATGCAGCCTAACAGTGACTTAACCAGTGGTCGATTGCTGCAAAGAAGTTTGCTGCCGCAGACCTTACCAGTTTATTTGGGATTAGATATTGCTGCTGAAGTTTGGACGGCAGTAGATCTTGGTGGCGACTATTATCAGTTTTTAGAGCAGCCTGGCACATTAGCCGTCGCGATCGCCGACTCTTCAGGCAAATCTGTGGCTGGGGCAATTCATGCAGCTTTGTTTAAAGGTCAACTCGATGCCTACGCCCAGCAAGGTAGACTGCAAAACCCAGTGTCCATGCTGTCATCGCTCAATCAACTACTCTGCAAAAGTCGCACCGAAGATGCGGTAGCACTCTGTTACGGAGCTTTAGATTTAGGCAGCTACGAGATTCATTTGGGGAATGCTGGCATTCCAGGCCCAATTATCTATCGGTCAGCAACCAACAAATGTGAAGAAGTTGTCAATCCCGCGATCGCCTTGGGCAGGTATGACGATACCTTCTTTAAGTCAACCAAGCGAACGCTAGAAGAAGGAGATATCGTTGTATTTTGCAGCGATGGTTTGTTTGAAGCGGTCAGCCCAGACGGTGATGAATTTGGCTCAGCGGGTCTTGATGGCATCTCACCCTTTAAAAAATCTTTGATTAATCTGGCACATTTGCCTGCAAAAGAGATTTTGACTGGCTTAAAAGTCGAGCTTGACCGTTTTTCTGAGCGGGATGAGCCAGAAGACGATGTCTCGATTGTGGTGATTAAGCTCGATCGCAAAGTTCAACTTCACGAACTGAGAGATTGCCCCTATCAAGAAGCCCTACAAGCATGGGCAAGGTCAGAAGAACAAGATACGTCTGCGCTTTTACGAGGAAGCCGATTGGTCGAAGCTTTAGCTTGGGCAGAACTCCAGCCCAATCTAGGAAAGCTCGACCAAGATTTTTTGGAAGCCAGCAAGCGCATCAGCGAAAAAGAACAGTTAATTGCGGCAAGAGCTGCCGATGCCGATCGCCTCGAAAAGCTAAGTCAAGATCTCGAAATCAGCCTTGAAACCGAGCGCCAGCAACGCATTATTGCGGAAATGGGCGAAATCAACGAACGCATCGTGGCGATGACAATTTCCTCAGAGGCACTCTATTTATCAAATAATTATATTGAGGCCTTAATCGCGGGCGTGATCGGAGGCGTCCAACTCAAGCGCCTCGTCACCCAAGTTTCTGCCGAGAATTTAGCGAATCTCAAAGCCAATACGCAAATTCGCTCGATTACCGCCTTAGAGCAAGTTGTCTATGGCATTCATGAATATAACCGCCTTGAGGGACATGGTTTTTGGGTCAATCGTGTCTGCTACAGCCCCAATGGCAAACTGATTGCCTCTGCCAGTAGCGATCGCAGCATCAAGATCTGGGGCTCTAACGGCAATTTGATCCAGACCCTGTTAGGACATAGTAACTGGGTGACCAGCGTTGCCTTTAGCCCTAACGGTAAAATGCTTGCCTCTGCCAGCCGAGACAATATGGTAAAGATATGGCAGATGGATGAAAAGACAGGGTTGTTTAAAGAGCAGCCGACCCAAACCTTCAAAGGTCATGAAGGACCAGTTTTGGATGTCTGTTTTAGTCCAGATGGTGAGATTTTAGCCTCGGCAAGTGAAGATACAACGGTTCGTCTTTGGAAGTTGAATGGGGTCCTACTGCGTACCCTTAGAGGTGGACATGAGCGTTGGGTGACCTGTGTAGCCTTTCACCCCAATGGCAAGACCCTAATTTCTGGTAGTGCCGATCGCCTGCTGATCATTTGGAATCTTCAAGGGGTAATTCAACGCAGACTCAGGGGGCATGACAGTTTTGTAGAAAGCGTGTGCTTCGACCCGCGCGGTCAAGCGATCGCTTCCGCCAGTCGCGATAAAACCGTCAAGCTCTGGGGAACTGATGGTGTTTTACTCAAAACTTTCCACGGTCACACAGACAAGGTTTGGGGAGTTTGCTTTAGTCCCAACGGTAAAACCCTTGCCTCAGCAGCTTGGGATCGAACCATTCGCGTTTGGGATATCGAACAGGGGCTGATCAAAACCTTTAGCGGGCATGGCGACGTCGTCCAAAGCGTAGCCTTTAGTCCCGATGGCAAAAGTATCGCCTCGGCAAGTCGCGATACCACCGTTAAATTGTGGAATATTCGGGGCACACCCATCCGCAGGCTCTTGGGGCATGCTGAAGAAGTGTCCTCCGTGGCAATTAGCCCAGATACACAATTAATGGCTTCGGGTTGTAAAGACAAAACGATCAACCTCTGGAATGCCAATGGAACCTTAGCGGCAACGCTTGAAGGTCATAACGATCGCGTGCATTCAGTTACCTTTAGCCCTGACTCTGAAACACTCCTCTCCGCCAGTGGTGATGCCAGTATTCGTTTTTGGCGCAAGGACGGTTCCTTAATTGATACCCTCAGCGGGCATCGAGCCGCTGTCTACTGCGTTGCCTATCGATGTGATGGACAGGTGTTTGCTTCTTGTAGTGCAGACAGCACCGTGAGAATTTGGACCGCAGATGGCAAGTGGCTGCAAACCCTGAGCGGACATAGTTCTGAAGTTTATAGTGTCTGCTTTAGTCCAGATGGCAGTATGTTAGCTTCGGTTAGTAAAGACAAAATCGTCAATATCTGGAGTTGGGATGGCGTCCTGTTAAGAACTTTGGATGGTCACAGCGCTGAAGTTTATACAGTCTGCTTTAGCCCCGATGGGTTGCTATTAGCGACAGGCAGTATGGACCAGAGTGTCAAGATCTGGAGCATCGATGGCACATTAATCAAGACCCTGAACGGACATAGTGCTGAAGTAACCAGTATTTGCTTTAGTCCTGATGGCAAAGCGATTGCTTCCGCCAGTGAAGATTCGCTCGTCCAGTTTTGGAGCGTTGACGGCACGTTGCTGAGAACCTTTAACGGGCACAAAGGCCCCGTCAGGACTGTCAGCTTTAGCCCCAATGGTCGCATCCTCGTCTCTGCGGGTGAAGATGGTGCGATCGTGATGTGGAATCTCGATCTAGAAAATCTACTGATGCGTGGTTGTCAGTGGTTACAAGAATACTTACGCACCAGTTCTAACGTTTCTGAAGAAGACAAACGTAGTTGTCTCGGTGGTTGTGGTTGGTTGTATAAGTATTTGAAAGCAGGGGGATGACAATACAAATGATTCTAATAACTATCCCCCACCGTTACTTAACAACTCACAAATGTGAGATTTAGTTAAGCAACGATGGGGGAAGTAAAGTCCTGGGAATTATTTAATTGGCGATTGACTAAAAGCAACCTATAAATAAAGATTTATCTTGCAGCACCAACGGCTTCAAGTTTTTCTTCAGGCGGCTTTAAGCTAGGGAATAAAAAGTGATTTTCTTCAACATACTGAGCTCCGAACAAGCCTTTTTCTGCCCAGAAGTACCGATCTGTAGTATGCTCATTTCGCCTAACTAGCAATAATGCTGGTGGCAAAATTCCAGAAGAATGAATAAACTTGCGGGCAGCCGTCACAGGTTTATCCTCACCACTGTCAATATTAAATTGGGGAATATGCTCTAGAATCTTTCGCCCCTCTTGGCGACGTCTACTCTTGCGCTTACGTCTCCTAGCCAACTTTTTACCTCCTATTTTAGACCCTCAAAGTGTGATCAGGGTTACAAAACCTCAGTAATTATATCGATACTTCCCTTAAGAGTTCAAACTTTCTTTACAAATGTTCTTTAGTCTACACAGAGCGGGTTTAAGGCTTTTTTAATCGAAATCTCATCATTTTGAGTGCCTATTTCGCTCTCAAATATTGTTAATTTTTGTTAACTTCTCAGGAAAACAAGATATTTGTCTAAAATTAAAAAGATTTACTTACAAGCCTGCCTGTGCTTTAGCAACGACCTTGCCATTCTTAAATTCAATAATGGCGTTGCTACCTTGGGGGTTTTTCCAAGAATAGACCTGCCCAGTCACCTCACCGATTTTGCTTTCGGCAATTAGTTTTCCCTGGCTACCAATAACTTCTTGGACTTCTTGCAAGGTCATACCTTTTTGGACTTGATTAAACTTTTCGAGCGTAATTTTGATTTCCGCTGCCTGACTCGCATCAGGTGTCGGTGTAGCGTCAGGCTTGGGGGTAGCTGGGGCTTGTACCGTAGGAGTTGGGACGATATTTGTAGGAGTGTCCGTAGGGATGCTATTGGATTTAGCCGTAAGTACCCGAATCACCACGCCGATCGCCAAGCCAAGAACGACGATCGATAAACTGAGTAGTAAAAGTTGCCATGTCCCAGATTTATGAGAAGCACTGGAGCTTAGATGATTTGCGTTGGCAGCAGATGAGCCGATCGCAGCCCCAGTCAAAGTGTTTGGTGTATCTGCCAGATCTGACCTGTCGCTTTTGACCTTATCACTAGAAACCGAAACAGAGGAAGCATCACGCTTTTGGGCAATTTCATGAATGACCTGGTTAAATGTAGATTCCCCAGTCAGATTTGGATCGCTAGTCTCAGATTTATGTGATGATTTAACGAATGGCTCTAGCTTAAACTGATCGGTCCAAAACAAGCGGCGTTCGTGAATCACCGAATCCTTGCGCCAGCCGTGAACTTTCACTCTTGTAATAGATGCGATCTGTAAAGGAGCTAGCTCCGACTGCACGATGTTCATCAGTTTGACCTGATCCATCACTTGAACGGAAATCAGATGGAGTAGGAGACAACCATCCATCAAGTTTGCATCTACAGCAATCTCATAGGGCAAGAGCGATTTACTGAGTAACTCCGCGATCGCTTTTGCATCTCCTTGTTGGGCAAGTTCAGCAGTAGATAACTGAGACATAGCTGAATTTGGATAAATTAAGGTTGGCTGGGGAGTTTAAAATTAATTTTAGAGTTAATTTGATATTTACTCCGTAAAGAAGTTATTGATCGAGTGATGAAGCGCGAACTTCTTAATCTAGAGTAACAACTTTACAATTTTTAAGGCAGTATAGGGCATCGGCTAAATTGCCTGAGTTCGCAAAGTGGCTTTTCTTGATACAGCTACTTTGTGAATTCGCCAAGATATTCATAAGAATCAAGCTAAAAATTTATAAGAATTACCCTAAGAGAATTGCGCTGATTTGAAGTGTTGCTTTCGCCAACTAGAACTTGAAGGTAAGCTACTGGCATTTTGTTCGGTCTGGCGGCGATTGAGAATCGTCATCGCTACATCGCTCAGCGTGGGATCGCGATATGGGATCGCAGCCCGGGTTTGGAGTGGTTCGAGATCTGCTTTTAACAAAGGTGAAATTAAATCGGGTGACAAACTGGCGATCGTCCCAGGCGATTTACGCCCTACAGGAATCGTATTGCCGATGGTAAAACCGACTGCAAGCATGGCAGCCCTCACTGCCGCAGCACAGGAATAGGTGACAAGATAGCCATCGAATTTGAGACAGTTTGCCAAAAGCTGCATAAATTCAACAGTCCATAGTTGGGGGCAATGGGGCGGTGAAAATGGATCTAAAAAGATTGCGTCTGCCCAGCGCTCGGGTACGGTTGCGATCGTCTGGCGGGCATCGCCAATCAGTAATTGCATCTGCAATCCCGTTGTGACGATCTGCTGGTTGGTAGCGACTTCTCGCAAAATTTCAACAACGCTAGGCGACCAAATATTCGCCAGTCCTTGCGCGATCGCTTGTTGCGGCACCTGCAAATCATTCTCCAAGGCAATGACATGTAGAAATGGTGAACTTTCCCGATCCGTTGCTTCTTTACTCAAAGCGAGTACAGAAGACACGGACTCGATCGCTGCCGCTGAGTTGTAGCCCAAGCCATAGCAAACATCTAAAATATTGAGACTATTGGTCTGCGAATTCGTTGCCGTAGCTAAAATTGCAGCTTTCTCGGGGATCTGGGCAGGGATCACAAATTTAGCTTGAGCTTCTTGTTTTGCCCCAAACTGGCTGTGAAAGGCTTCTTGAAAGGTTTCAGACCAAAAGGTTGTGGAGCCATCAGCAGTAGGATATAGAGTGAGGTCATCTCTAGTTGTCATAGAACGTTTCTTTGGCGAATTATGTCATGTCAAATATGCAGTCTCGAAACTCTCGTTCTCAATGGTTTTCTCGGTGGTTCTCCCAGCCACTCGATCGCCTCGCTATCGCAGTTATTGCTATTCTCACCCTATTGACGATTGTATTGCTATGGGTGGGCGATCGCACTGCACCTGTAGTGCGGGATTTTAGCTGGCAAGATAAGCGCGTCAGTGCTGATGATACTGCCTTTACCATGACCTTTAACCGCCCCATGAATCAAGAAAGTGTGGTGGCAAATCTTAAATTCGATCCACCCTTAGCGGGTAAGACCAGTTGGGCAGGGCGAAAGTTGGCTTATACCTTGATTGCTCCTGCGATTTATGGAAAGTCCTACACCGTAAAACTAGAGAATGCCTTCGATCTCTTTGCCAATGAGACAGGCAAGAAAATACCGATTCAGCCCTTTAGCAGTAAATTCTCCACGCCAGAACCCCAATTAATGTACATCGGTGCGGAGGGTGAGGAGGCGGGACGATTAATCCTATATGACTTCATCCAAAAATCTAAGCGCATACTCACCCCTACCGATTTGGTAGTATCAGACTTTCGGATCTATGCCAACCGCAATAAGGTTC
Organism: Tumidithrix helvetica PCC 7403; assembly: GCF_965232925.1. Lineage (NCBI taxonomy): Bacteria > Bacillati > Cyanobacteriota > Cyanophyceae > Pseudanabaenales > Pseudanabaenaceae > Tumidithrix > Tumidithrix helvetica. The sequence continues at coordinate 112,531 of NZ_CBDDRA010000005.1, read as the reverse complement.
TATTTAGCGCTACCCAAAGAGCGGAACCATCACCGCGATCTGTGAATCCATCGACAAATCCACCAACCACGTTTGTGAATCCGCTCGACCAAAAGCTTTACACCATGGAGCTGACTTCCGATCGCTCCAATCAACAGGGGAACTCGGTTCAATTGGTATTGGATAGTGATGAATACCAAAACTTCAAATTCGATCTATCTGCGGATGGGAAGTCAATTGTAGTTCAGCGTTTGAGCCGAGTGGTGGCAGGGCGGTATGGGCTTTGGGTGATTAAAGCTGGGGAGAAAGCAAAACCCTTAGATAATCAACCTGGTGGTGACTTTATGATCACACCTGACAGCACTTCTGTGGCGATCGCCCAAGGAGAAGGAATCGCCATTCTGCCCTTGGAACCCCAAGCCCCACCGTTAGATTTTTTGCCCCGATTTGGTACAGTACTGAACTTTAGTCGCAGTGGCACTCAAGCTGCCATGATTCAATATAACAAGGACTACACGCGATCGCTTTATGTTGTCAACAATCAAGGCATCCAGAAAGAACTCGCAAAAGCCAGTGGTTCCATTCTCAGCGCTCAGTTCGATCCGCAAGAAAAAACGCTCTATTGCTTGATGACAGATGTCGATCAGACTCAAGGTAAGTACGAAGAAACACCCTATCTTGCGGCGATTGATTTAAAGACAGCAAAAATGAATCGACTCCTCAATCTACCAGGACAACGAAACCTCCAAATCAGTATTTCACCAGATGGGTCATTGCTTACCTTCGATCCTGTCGATCTACCTGAGGCTTCCACAGGAGAGACTTCCACTATTAAAAATGAAAAACGGAATGCTAGGAAAGACGATCTGAAGATTGATTCCGATCCTAGAAATAGGACAAATAACAGAGAACAACGCAGCGATCTCCGTACCGATAACCTTGGCACCACAACTGCCGCAATTCAAGATTCAACAAGACAATCACTGCCTCAGCTCAAATTGCTCAAATTAAATGCTGCTTCTGGTTTTTCCCAGCCTGAACCTCTATTGCTCTCGGGTTCGCACCCTCGCTGGCTCCCCTAAACGGAAAAGAAAGATCTATGCTGCGATCGCCTCACATTTTGGTAAATCGATCGCCATAAGTCGCGATTCTAGGGCAAAATATTTTCTATTGAGGCATGTTTTATAAAATTGAGCGAAATTATAGTAAACAATACAAAGGTCAATAACAAGCTATGAATAACCGAACAATTCGCTGCATAGAAACATGGTAAAAGTATTTGGAGATTTCTTAGAAAACTTACCCAAACAGACTGAATTTTTAGTTCTTGGATTTTCACCTAGCTCGCTCCCAATCCAAAAAAGATGGCGTAATAACGGTCTGTCCGCCGATTTTTTAGCAGATTACATGACAACTTTTTTCCCTGGCGAGCCAACAAGCACAAAGGGCATCAGCAAGCAATCTGAGATTAAAGGCGTGGTTAGCTACATTGCCAATGAACTACTAGAAAATGCTATGAAGTATAGCGATGACAATGTAGAGCAACCGATTAGCCTCAGTCTTTATCTTTTTAATGACAAGTTAATCTTTTTGTCTGCAAACTGTGTTGTTCTGAGTATGCTCGATCGGTTTCAAGCATTTCTTACGGAGTTAACCACGCACGATCCCTACGAGCTTTATATTCAAAAAGTGGAAAGTATTGCAGAAGAAGACAACCAATCTGGGCTAGGCTATCTGACCTTAATCAATGACTATGGCGCATCGTTGGGCTGGAAGTTTCAAGAAATTCAATCGGAACCTAAAATTGTTACTGTCACTACAATGGTACAGTTGCCACTGTAGGTAGAGCAGTCTTAAAACAAGTTTTTGTTTAAAATTTAGCAATCATCGAGCGAAATATTATTTAAGGTAAAGATAGGAGTTGATGGAGAATGGACATTAAGGGTGAAGACTATCATGTATGGCATGAGGAAGGCGATACCACGATATGTTGTGAAGGCTCCTTAAGATTAGCTGGAACTGAGGAGTATGCTCCGATTGTCAATCTATTGGATAAAGTGATTCATGAAAATCCTGCCAAAATAGTTCTGGATCTAAGGCTTTTGCAGTTTCTCAATAGTTCAGGAATTAATGTTTTATCCAAGTTTGTGATTAAAGTGCGTCAAAATGGAAACATTCACATCATCGTTCAAGGCTCTGAGAATATTCCTTGGCAGGGTAAATCGTTAAAGAATTTACAGCGACTTATGCCTTCTTTAGAACTGGAATGGAGCTGAATGGAATGAAAGACTACGCCTCATAAGGTCAAATTTGGAGTACTAGAGTTAATAATGACAGCTCACCTGATACTTCATGTTGATTCCCTTTCTCCAATAGCTCTGAAGGATGTAAGGTTTTCCCAACATCATGGGAAACAACACCTAACCGAATCCAGTCTGAATCAAATGATATGCCAAGTTTTTGAAACTGTAAAATCAGGGACTCTGCCGCTTCTCCAACTAATTTAACATGCTGAACTAAGCGAGCTGATGCACCTAGATCTTGAAGTAGTTCGTAAGTGCCTTTTCCTCTGTTGTAGGGTTTTCAAGTACTCCCAAATAACGCCAGTTACGTTCGTATAAGCGCAGCATCTCTTCTTAGCTTAGCTCGCGAACTGTAGACTCTTGCCAACGATATAGCTGTGAGAAATGGTAGGTCACTCATTTGCTCAACCCAATTTACAACGCGAAGTTACTGAAAATTATTTTTGAGAAAACAGTTTAACTTTTTTGAGCAAGTCCCTAATATTCTAGTCAGAGAAAAATCTCTCATGTATTATGCGGGATTACTATAGGTGAAATTTATGGGCAGAGAGAGGGTCGAACTCTCACGAATTTCTTCGCCAGATTTTGAGTCTGGTGCGTCTACCAGTTCCGCCATCCGCCCAACTGGAGAGTACTATAATAACAAACTTGGCAACTTCTTACACAAGAAAATGTCATTTTTTTTCAATCTAACTTTGTTGCTCAAAACTCAAACACTTTTGCTATGCGTAGTCAGCTTAATCAAAATCTCATTGTGGCAGCTGGTTTTGTCGTTGCCCTTATCTTTTTATTAGCCTCCGCAGGTCCCCTGGTTGTGGTTGGGGCTGGTTATCGAGGCGTAATCATGAACTTTGGTCAAGTCCAAGACGAGATTCTCAATGAAGGGCTACATTGGCGCGTACCGATCATGACTGAAATCAGGCAAATTAGTGTGAGGGTGCAAAAGACAGATATCTTGTCGCAGGTTGGCTCTAAAGATTTGCAAGAGGTAAAGCTAGATGTCGCGGTTAACTGGCACGTCGATCCTGCCAAAGTCAATAAGGTGTACCAAAGCATTGGCGACGAAGTCCAAGTGGTCAATCGTATTCTTAACCCTGCTGTGGGTGAAATTATTAAAGCCGCCGCTGCCAAAAAGAATGCCGAGGAAATTTTGACCAAACGCCCCGAACTCAAAGCCGAAATTGATGCCAATCTCGACGATCGCCTCAAGGTCTATGGCATCATCCTTGATGGGGTGTCCTTGCTAGATGTGCAATTTACCCGAGAGTTTGCCGATGCAATCGAGCAAAAGCAGGTTGCCGAGCAAGAGGCGCAAAGAGCTGTTTATATTGCCCAAAAAGCAGAGCGGGAAGCTGAAGCTGAGGTCAATCGCGCCAAAGGTCGAGCTGAAGCCCAATCGTTGATCCAATCTACACTGACACCTGAAGTATTAAAAAACAAAGCCTTAGAAGCATGGGATGGCAAATTTCCTTTGATTTATGATGGCTCCCCGCTACCATTTATTAATGTTGATTTGTTGGGGCTGCAAAACAAATCAACACAGTCAAATAAGTAGAATATGAATGAGTTTAAATTGGAGTAAAGTTTATGCCACAACTGATTGGAATTGCGATCCTAGTCGTCTATGTCCTTGGAATCTGGAAGTTTTTGTCAGGCTTCGATCGCACAAACTTCACCCAAAACCGCATCGGACTAGCCCTACTATGGCCCGTGCTTTTCATTATGAATGGCAACTATCGCCGTAATTTTACCAAAGCACTTAAAGGCTAATCCTCAAAAGTCGAGCTTGAAAAGCAAAGTCTGATTTTAATCTGTTCGCGAATTCCTTACGTATACCCTGTGTAAGGGTTATTCTCGGTTTCGTGCGACTGTCATCTCCCTACCTGCTCGATTACTACAAAAACTCATGAATTGGTGGAAAAGGCTTAAAGCAAATCCATTAGCAAAATTTGGCGCGATCGTGTTGATCGTGCTCTATACCTCTGTCATTTTTGCAGACCTAATCGTGCCCTACAAAGCAGAAGAATCGGTCAAATATGCAGCTTTGCTGCCGCCAACCCAAATTTATTGGCAAACCCCACAGGGTGAGTTGATAGGGCCGCATGTCTATCCCACTACACAGGGAACCGTAAATTTAGAAACAGGCGATCGCTCTCTTCTTGTAGATTTCACTAAGCCTTCTAAAATCCTCTTGTTTCAAAATGGACATCTATTTAGCACAAGTGATGCAGGACGTTTAAACCTACTAGGTACCGATGAACAAGGACGCGATCAGCTAACCCGCCTGTTATTTGGCGGACGTTTTAGCCTGTTTATTGGAATTATCGGCACAGCGATCACATTTAGCGTCGGTAGTATCGTTGGGGCTGTTTCGGGCTATTTCGGCGGACTGATCGATACCGTGCTAATGCGCTTGGTTGAGGTTTTAATGTCTGTGCCCTCGATCTACTTGTTGGTGGCGTTGGCTGCGGTTTTACCACCTCAGATCGACAATATGCAGAGATTTGGGCTGATCGTGGCGCTTGTCTCTTTTATTTCATGGGCAGGTTTAGCCCGAGTGATTCGCGGGCAGGTACTCTCGATCAAAGAGCAAGAGTTTATCACCGCTGCCAAAGCTACGGGTGCAAACCCTATGAGAATAATTCTGCGGCATGTATTGCCGCAAACTGCCACCTACTTGATTATTTCAGCAACATTATCGATTCCAAGTTTTATTAGCGCTGAAGCAGTGTTAAGTCTCGTGGGGCTGGGCATTCAACCCCCTGCACCATCATGGGGCAATATGCTATCCTTATCTACCAATGCCTCGATCATTGTGCTTCAGCCTTGGCTGATCTGGGCACCTGCAACATTGATTGTTTTGACTGTTCTGTCTTTCAATCTATTGGGAGATGGTTTGCGCGATGCCCTCGATCCGCAAAACGTGCAGCGATGAGGTAACAGATATTTTGATCGCTGGCAAAATATTTCTCCTGATGATTCGTTAATATAAAATTCCACTCAAATTGGTTTGTATTTTCGCCAACTGGAGATTAATATGACGGTTAATATAAGGCTTATTCATAATGTTTTAATTTAGATAGTCAGCTATAACATGATCGGTTTAAGTGGCAGTCTGAGAGTTACCATCGGAAACATAGGAGAATAAGTAGCGTGCAGTACTTAGCAGAAGTTCAAAAGCAAACGGCAGCTTTTGGGGTAGGAGGGAAAGCAGTAGTTCGTCTGCTGGCACGCAATGCTGGTGAAAATAACTGGCAAACGATTAACAACGAGCAAACCATCCCCATCCAAGATGCCAATCAAGCCAAAGAAGCAAAAGATGGGCAATTAGTCATTGCCGATGTCTCTGCCAGCAATCAATTGCAAAGCTTACAGGATGCTTCTAAACGCATTGTGTCAATTTTGCAAACCTTTTCCCGCGCTCAGGAAAAATATAAATCGGCTGAGGAAGAAGTCGAGCAGTGGAAGCAGTCTTTAAACTTTCAGAGTCAAGAGCTTCACCGCCGCGAAACTGAGCTAGAGGTAAAAGAGCAAGAGTTTGAGCAGCTAGATTTTAAAAAGCAAGAAGTAGACGAAGCACAAGAACAGCTTCGCAAAGAGCGTGAGGAGTTTGAAAAGTGGCGACAACGTTTAGAATCTGAGCAACAACGCCTTGATGCTCAAGCAGCTTCTCTTAACACTGAGCAAGCAGCCCAACTACGGGATTTAGTCAGCAAGTTAATGACCTGTTTGGTTAGCCCTCACGATATTCAAGATAAGATCGCATCCTCTTTGAACGTGATGTACGAACGTCAGGAACTTTTGACAGGGTTTTGGCAAGAGCTAGATACCCAAAAGCAAGAAGCAGAAAAACAGAAAAGCACCTTAACGAAAGCCTCAGAAGAACTAAAAAACCGCAGAAACCAATGGCAGCAGACACAACTTGCTCTGGCTGATGCCCAAGCCGAGCTAAAGGCACAAAGGGGTATCTTAAAGTTGCAAGAAAATAACTTGGCGATCGCGCGGGTTCAGCTAGAGGCACAGACCGAACTTTTTGCCCAAACCAGCCAAATTGTTGAATCTTTAGGTGGCTCTAGTATAGGTATCCTCGACCCCGATGAGGCAAAGCGGCTTGAGGATCTGCCCATCCATGAGCTAGAAGCCTCAATCAATGGTTGGCAAGCTGAATTTGATAAAATGTCGAGCTATTTTAGCGCTCAAGAAGATGAACTGGCTGCTTTAGAGGGAGAAATTGCTGACTTTCAAAGTCAAATTGTTAAAGCCGATCAGTTTGCCCGCATCGAGCTAGAAAGTAACAAAGAGTTTGCTGAAGAGCAGTACAAACTACTTGAAGAAGCGTTGACTGGTCAAAGGCGAAATATTCAAGAAAGACAATCGATCCTGACCCAACAAAAAGCCATCCTTGAGCGTCGTCAGAGCGGACAGAAAATTGAGAGTCCGATCCAAAATTTACTGCCCTTACTCGTTCAAGTTGAGACGCAAAAGACTCGACAAGAACAAGAAATTCAGAAGATGGAAAATCAGATCGAGACGGTAAAGAACTATACACAGCAACAGCAAGAGCTACTGAGCCGTCAGACCCACGAGCATCAACAACTACAGCATGAGATTCAACAAGCCTTCGATCAGTTACAAGAACAAATGCTTGTCACAGGGGAGTTACTCGGCAAGGTAAATACCCAAGAAAAAATCCTCCGCCCCGTGCAAGATGTAATGGATCTCGTGCGTCCTCAGCTAGAGGCAGTTGCTAATGTTTTGAATACATCCGATCCTGCCGCCGATCCGATCGCACTAGCCACCGAGTTGCAAAACGCGATCGCCAGCCTCATGTCGTAAACCTTTAGCTCGATTCAGCGCAGTTCGACTTCGCTCGCTGACCTCTCTTGGCTTAGTGGTCTTAGCTGAGCGGAGTCGAAGCTATAGCTTGACAGGACTAATATCTGCCTGCTTTTCTTTGGCGGTAGTGCTAGGAGGGGTTGGTTTGCTGCCTAAACTTTTCCAATAGAGAGAGCCTGCAATGGTTAAAAAGCTAAGATAGGCGATCGCTTGAACCACATATAGCCTGTCTTTATAGCCAAATAGGGCTTTGAGCAAAACTCCAGGAAATTGGCGCTCGGGTAAAACTTGGCTTGCCTCCCAAAAGGTGGGGCCGAGGATGCAGGAATGAATTTGAGCAGCGCGATCGGAGAAAAAACAAAGGTTGGTAGCAGCAGGTAGTTGCGACCAAGCATCCACCGCCTTGTCAAAATGACCGAGGGCGCTAATCACCAGCCCTGCCACGATCAGTAGCAAGAACATTCCCATCATCTGAAAGAAGGTGCGGATATCGATCTTTACGCCAAATTTGAAGAGCGCCACGGCGATTGCCGTAGCAACGACCAAACCTCCGATTGTGCCCGTAATCGTTGCCGAGATCGGGATCAGTCCTGATTGAAATTTGGCAAAGATAAACAGAACTACCTCGATACCTTCGCGCAAGACTGCGATCGAAATCAGGCTAAAGATTCCCCATCGCGATCCCTTGCCTAAAGAAGTGCTGGAGAGGGTTGTACCAACTGCGCCTTCGATTTCACTTTTCAAGGTTTTGGCATTTTGGGTCATCCACAGCAGCATCCAACTGAGCATGGCGATCGCGACTACACTCAACGTGCCTTCAAACAGTTGCTTAAATAGAGGCGAGTCCTCTATGCCAAAACTTTGCAGCCCCACATTAAATAAAATGCCTAAGCCAAAGCTTGCGGCAATGCCCGTAGCGATTCCCCAGTAGACTTGGGCATTTAATTCTGAACGGTTGGCTTTTTTGAGATAGGCAAGCACAATGCCGACCACGAGGGATGCCTCAACGCCCTCGCGCAGAGCGATCGCAAAAGTTGGTAAGGCGGAACTAATGTCTATAGGTAGGTTCATGATGATTGGTTCTGGGCTGCGATCGCCTCTTTTTCGTAATTGGCTGAGTAGTTATTTGTCAAATTTTACTAACACTTTTGCCCTAGTTCGTTCTGGAGTAATAAGGCATTGGAGTTTACTCTAACCGATCGCACATTTAGGATTGACTTGCATGATTTAAATTCTTATAGGGAAATGAGAATTATTCTCGCGTCCCAGGTAAGGAATTACTTGTCAAGCTCGACGCGTTCGATCGGCGATCGTGAAGATAAACCATCTCTTGCTAATTCGATCAATTACCCAATGCAAGATATATCTCTACGTTTCGAGTATTCCATGTTGCAATGCCAATTCCAAAAAAGTCGCGATCTTCCGTCCAGATTGGACAATTTAACGATAAAGCAAGAGCAACTATTTGCCAGTCTTTGATATCTCGATCTTCTATTCGCCGTTGAGCATCATACTCATATTCGCTATAAATTTCCTGAGCTAATGGTATTACCACTTTTGTCAGATTCTCAATCGCATTCAAGAATGGCTCTAATGGAAGATTCCTTTGTTATAAAATTTTGGGCAAATGGTCGTTCAACTCGTCATAACAACTGGAGGGAGTAGCAAAACTACAGTTAGAACTATACTTCTCTAGTAAATTGGGAACTCGCTCTCCTAACACCGCCCGAACGAGAATATTGGTATCTAGGACAAGTAACTTCCTCATTGTTCCTGTGCACTTTTCCTCTTCGCATCTTGGAAATCAGCTAGTAGTTCATCTTCACTGATACCTTTTGTTTGTAATAATTGTGTGATTTTTTGCACTGCTTCTTGTAAAGCTAGCAAATCTTGTCTTTGGGGTGTGGGTTGTGTAGGGATGTAATAGCCTATGGGCACGCCATGAGAAGTAACAGCTATAGGTTCCGATGTTTGCTTGGTGTATTTGTGTAAATTAGCGCGAAATTCTTTAATTCCGACAGATTGGATTTCCATAGGACGTGGATCGACAAAAAGTGTACACTTCAGTACACAATAACATAAGCGATAAATTATTGGCGATCGCCCACAGGTCAAAATCTCTCACTACAATATTCAACTTACTTGCTGGATTTCAATGCGCTGAAACACTTTGGAACTAATCGAGAATGTTAAAAGTCTGGGGTATTATTAGGCATACGATTTCAGTGCTAATCATGAAAAAATTTGCTTTAGTTCTGCTCACCAGTCCCCTCTTTCTCACATTCATGCTACTGGGAAGTTCTTCCGCTCACGCTGGTCAACTATCTAGCCAGATCGATCCCGCATCTGTTACCTCGATTGTCATCACAAGATCGGCAGATCCTTCCGACTCTCAAGCAGACGATCAAAATACTCTTTTGTACAGCGATCGCGTGGGAGACTTGGCGATCTCTCAGCGGGGCTGTGACTGCTCAGGTTGCCGCAATGTGGTCATGCAAATGGTGGGTCAAAGCAAACTAACATTACCGCAATAACCATAAATGGAAATCTATGAGGCAGAAAAACAGTGTGGGACTTGGCATTTTATCAATTAGCTTGCTAGCAGGATTTGCTGGCATCCTTCAGCCTATCTATGCTGCACCCACTAACCTGCCTCAATTTGAGCAAATCGCCCAAAATTCTAACCCTCAAGATGCCGAGGCGCTATTTCAGCAAGCGCTGCATAAAACCCAAAGGCAAGATTTTCGCGGCGCGATCGCTGCCTTAAAAAAAGCTGCTGCCCTATTCGCTCAAGACAGCAACACCGAACAAGCCTACAAAAGCCAAGCTCTGGCTGAATATTTAACGTGGGACTTAAAAGATACCTCACCACCCAATTGGTACATTGGAGGTAGCTGTCTAGGTGAACCGATTTGTCAGTATATCGTCACCCATGTCGCCCCTAATTTTAGTGGGGACAATTCTAATCAGGGGACTGAGCGAGTCATCAAAAAGAATGATTTTGGTGGCATTCTGATGTTGCTCAAACCCGTGCGCTATCGTCCTACTAGTACGGGTGGGCAAACACCTGTAAACGCAGTTTTAGACGTGCAACTGATTCCGCAACTTTTAGATGAAGAATTTGTCAATACCAGTAGCTGTATGCTCGACGGTAAACCTGATGCTGGGATTGTGGCATTGGTGAAAGTGACTAAGAGCGATCGCGATGCCGATCTATTCAAGCAAATTCGGCAGGCATGGCGACTCAACCTCAAAACTGAGAAAATTGAAACAATCCCCACAACCAATGTTTCCTGTGTGAATCCTTGCCCTGGAGGATGTTAGGCTATGGATACCTTATCCAGCGAGGAGCGCGATCGTGATTGAGCGAGTAGAGAATCAGCAGCCAGCCACCAGTGGCATCAAAACTTTTTTCCATAATGTGACCCTGATGGTGACGGGGGGAATTGGTGTCGCGATCGCGTTATCGCTTGTGGGAATGTGGCACAAGGGAGGGAAGTTTTTTGACGACCTCGGCGCCATGGTGTCGCTGACACAGCCTGCACCCAAGGTGGATGTATCCACGATCGTGATCAGTCAAGTTCGCGGCGCTAGCGATCTGACCACGGCTATTTTTGTGATGGAAGCTGTGGTTCCCACCCAACAGGATTGGACATTGGGAAGTTGGACGGTTGGATCGAGCAAACTGCTGTATGTCGCCTATGGGGAAGTGCGGGCAGGGGTGGATTTATCGAAACTCCAACGGCAAGATGTTGTCGTCCAAGGAGATTCCATTGTGATTCACTTACCACCGCCTAAGATTCTCGATCGCAAGATTGATGTAAATCGTTCGCGGGTCTATAACTACGAGAAGGGCGTGATGGGTTTGGCTCCAGACATCAGCCACAGTTTGCAAACCCTCGCCCAACAGGAGGCGATCGGTAAAATCAGTACGGCAGCTTGCAACAATGGCTTGCTCGAAATGGCTAACGAAAAAGCCGAACTGACGGTGACAAGATTAGTGAGTTTTTCAGGGTATTCTAAGATTACAATTGAAACGCAGCCCCCTGCGAAGGATGCCTGCATCTAAAAATTGCGTATTCCAAAGTAGGGGCAATTCATGAATTGCCCCTACTTTGGGCAAAGAATATTGATTTGAAAATCGCTAGTCTTACCGAAGGAATTGTCGATGATTGCTTTAACCATTACGTTTACCGATCCCGATCTGACGAATGAAGAGCTTGACGAAGAGGTGGTGCGGTTGCTAGGAGACCTGAGCGATCGCAGTGACATCGAAGCCGTAGATCGCGTGCGCGACCCCAACCCACCAAAGGGCAATATGAGTGTTGGTGGCTTTTTGGTGGGAGTATTGAAGGCTGAGGTCAGCGTGGCAAATGCCAAGAAAGTGTTGAGTTTTTTGGGCGATCGCTTGAATAATAAGCCAATCACGCTTGAGGCTGAAGGTAATGGCAAAAAACTAAAGGTTGTTGCCAGCAGCCGCGAAGATTTAGTGTTGGCAGTTCAGCAGGCTAAGGAATTTATTGGTAATTAGTAGGAACTATGGGGCGATACGCGCTACTGGTTGGCAATAGTAACTACACGGCTGGACTCAATCCTTTGCCCAGTGCGGTACGGGATGTGGAAGCGCTGCGAGAAGTTTTGGTAAACCCTGAAGTGGGTGGCTTTGCTGAGTCAGATGTGACGGTTTTAAAGGATGTTGAGAAGGGCGAGATCGAAACAGCGATTCACAACCTATTTGCAAACCGCAAAACGGATGACTTGTTGCTTTTTTATTTTTCTGGACATGGTGTAACTGATAGCCGTAGCGATTTTTATTTCACCGTACTGTCAACGAGCAAGGATGCCTTACCACCCACCGCTATGCCCTCAGACTACGTGCATAAGGCGATGAATCAGAGCAGATCTAAGCGTCAGGTAATAATTTTGGACTGCTGCCATAGTGGAGCGTTTCCAAAGGGAATGCCGATGAAAAATATTGACACTGTGAACGTGTTGCCCAAACTGGGTGGCGAAGGTCGGGCGATTTTGACTGCATCGAGTTCAACCCAATACGCATTTGAGCAAGAAGGATTTGATTTGTCACTCTATACACATTTTTTGGTTGAAGGACTAAAAACTGGGGCAGCCGCAAAGAATGACAATGAGGATATTTCGGTTGAGGACTTGTATGAGTATGTGCGGGATAAGGTTAAAAGCACAAACGATAATATGTCGCCAGAGTTTTATCCAGTCAAAGAAGGACATCGGATTGTATTGGCAAAAGCTGCCCAAGGCGATCCAAAGCTCAAGTTTCGGAAAGAGGCTGAAAAAACAGCTAGTAACAGTAACGGCAGGATTTCCACGTTTGCGAAGAAATCTCTGGATCTGTATAGGATAGAGCTAAAAATTGATCGGTTAGAGGGTGATGAGATAGTTAGAGAAGTTTTACGCCCGTATGTGGAATATGCAAAAAAACTTGAAGAGTACGAACAAGATTTGAAAGACGAGATTGCCCAAGGATTTCCCTTTAGTAAAGTCGTGCTGGATCAGTTAGATAATTATGAAAATCTTCTAGGCTTGCGAGAAGAAGATATCAAAGAAATCAAGCATAGAATTCTCACACCGAAACAAGTTGAATATGAGAGGCAATTGAGGGAAATCCGAACGCAAGAAGTAACAGAATGGGCGAGGCAGCAGCAGAGCATGTCTTCGATGTTAGACCAGTTGAGACAGCAAGCCAAAGAGGAAGAGCGTTTAAAACAGCAGAGTACGTCTACTCAGTTTGAATTTGATATTGTTCAAGTTAAGTTAGACACAAAAATTGTGATTGTCCCGCAACAAGTGCCTGATGGTTTCTTGGGACTTGGTAGAAAATCAGTTGACACAGCGCAAAAGCAAGTAATCGTGTCGTTAGAGCGCAAAAGAGGAAAAGCGGAGTATATTCGTTTAGATTTAGGGAATGGAGTGACCCTTGATTTAGTGAACATCCCCGCAGGGAAATTTATGATGGGAAGTAATGAACATGATAGCGAGAAACCAATTCATGAGGTCACACTTTCATCGTTTTGGATGGGAAAATGTGTCGTGACAAATTCCCAATGGGAAGCGATGATGGGAACCAAGCCATCAGAAAAATATGATGTAAAGTTTCAAGGCAAAAACCAGCCTGTGGTGGGCGTTTTGTGGGATGATTGCAAGGAGTTTTGTAAAAAGCTCTCTGAAAAGACAAAAAAGAATGTAAGGCTACCTAGCGAAGCAGAATGGGAGTATGCTTGTCGGGCTGGAACCACCACACCCTTTCATTTTGGCGAAACGATTACACCTGAGTTGGTAAATTATTATGGCAATCATCCTTATGCTGGTGCGCCAAAAGGTGAATATAGAGAAAAAACTGTCGATGTAGAAAGTTTTAGCCCAAATGCTTGGGGTTTATATCAGATGCATGGTAACGTGTGGGAATGGTGCGAAGATGTGTGGCATGAAAACTATCAAGGCGCACCGACCGATGGTAAATCTTGGCTCAATGGTGGCGATCGATCGAGACGCGCTCTGCGGGGTGGCTCGTGGTGCAACAATGCAATCAATTGTCGTTCGGCGAGTCGCTGCAGGCTCATTTTAGATGTTAGGATCGTCAATTTCGGTTTTCGCGTTGTTGTTTCTTGAGTTCTCTTTTTTGTTTGAGTGTGAGGACTTCTTTTCAATTGAGGTAGGGGCAATCCCCCCGTGGTTGCCCGAACTTACATCGTGATGGGACAATCCACATCAGGGTTTTCCCGATTTACACAAATCATAGATATTCCTAAACCTCGATTTTCTGGCTTTATGACAAATCCTCCTACGGTAAATCAGGTAGGGCGAGCACAGGGGCATCGCCCCTACAGGGGAAATGATAGAATTGCGATCGCGTTCCATTACCAAAACCAGTCGGCATTTTAGGAGAAAGATTGGCTGGCTCAGCCCACATTAAAAATCAATCAAATTTAGACAAGTTCTACAACTCCTGTAATACTTGCGTTAAAATCGAGTTAATCACCTTCGATCGCAATCTCGCTCTATGGTAAACAGCTCTGGCGCGACTACAACCTCTCTCAAATTGCTACTTTATGAAATTGAAGCAACTCCTAGAGAGTATTGGGCAGATTTACTGAGTGCCTTACGTCAGTTTCGGCAGAAAATTCCATCAGCCACCTCACCCGTTGTCAATGCCGAGCAAGCACAAAAAAATCAAGCTGCGATCGCTTTGTTAGATTCTTGGCTTGATGATGACGAAGATACATCTGAACAGCAAATAACTTGGGATTTTTTGAAAACTGCTCTTAACGAAGATCGCTAGATCGACGTCTATTTGCATCCAAATACTAAACCTGATCGGCTTTTTAGGAGAAAGATTGGCTGGCTCATTGCAAGAATTGCCGATCGCAGTCTTTGCAAATATACCGCTGTTTGCCATGACGATGACCATTTTTTGAGATGCGGTTAGAGTTACAGCGAGGGCATATCATTACTTTCATTACCTTGGGATTCTCAATCTGAGGGTTGCTCTCTAAAGAAACAGGCTCGACATGGGGTTGTAAATAGGACACTAACAAGGCTTGCAACTCCTCGTACAGCTTTTGCTGATGCGCTTCATTGCTGCGTAGTGCTTGCAGCAAAACCGTGTTATAGCAATAGTGACAAACCTCAGCCATCAATTCACATTTTTGGGGATTTAATGTGGAGTTGCGCGATCGCAGCAAGTTTGCCATCGTCTCAATCAGTTGACGCACATAGCGATCGCCAAACAGTTGAAACATCTCAGGAGTAATGAAATCATGAATAATATGTCACATTATATTCTACGTTTTTAAACCCATAAATTTGGAGAATGAAATGGAATCAATTCTCGCAGGTGCTCCTTGGTTAATCGCACATCGCTCTATGCTGGGCATAAACCAGCCCCACAAGATTACTTTTCAAGGAAAAGATTACGTACTCTGGCAAAATTCCCAAGGAGAAGTATTTGCCCTCGATAATATCTGTCCGCATATGCAGGCTCCCCTCTCAGATGGCTGGATTTGTCAGGACGGCAATGCGATCGCCTGTCCTTTTCATGCCCTAGAGTTTGACACGCTGGGAAGGCTCTGCGAAGAAGGTAAACCCAACTCCAAATCGGGAGCGAAACCCCTGATTCAGGCTTTAGAGCTAATTGTTTCCAACGATTGCATCTGGACCTATGGAGGATTTGCACCAAAATTACCGATTCCAGAGCTACATCAACGTATTGTCGATAAATTTGAATTTATTGGTGTGGCAGGAGAAAAAAGCATTCAGTCAGATTTTTTGAGTTCCCTCATGGTTAACTATGACTTTAATCACCAAAATGGAACCCATCGCGAACTCTTTAGAATCGTCAAAAACGAGATTCCGCAGTTTGAAGAAAATGGCTATTACACCAAAGTTACCCAAGATCTATACAGAGCCAGCAATAGTCTCAGGGAAATTTTGCGCGACCCTGTTTTGCTCACAGTTCCTAAAGTCTATCGGGGCTATTTGGAATATGCTTTTCCCTCAACGACTGTCTTTGAAACCCAGACAGCGATCGGCAAGGTCGCCCAAGTTCATATTCTCTACCCTGAAACAGCCAATCGAACTAAGACCTTTGTGCTGGCATTTGCGAAATTGAAATATCCCTTCCTAAAAAATCTATTAAAGGAATCCTTTCTTAGGGCAGTTAGTACGGTTGTCGAGCAAGATAGCAATGCTCTTGAAAGCCTTTATCCTAGAGAAAAACCCAAAATTCGACTTCCTAACGAAGAGATTATGTTTTACGCCGAAAAGCTCTATCGCGAATGGTAAGCGAATTCTCTTTAACTACCCAGCATCGTAGGGGCAATTCATGAATTGCCCCTACGATCTCTGGATCCACCATGAATCATTGTAGATAAGAGCAACATTGCCAAAGATTTTATGCTTTGGATCTTTAGCGAGGCAATTTGCGATCGCAGTATTCATATATACGATCCCGATTTTATTGCGATCGTCACCATTCGACCATCTCAGTTTCTAAAGATAAGTCTTAAGTTAGATTCAACTCAAGCATTGCAATCGACGATCCTAAGATGATGCGCTGCGATCGTGCCTCAATTTTCAAGCCCCATCATGCCTTGGGGGATTCTTCCAACCCAGCCATTCTCATGATGAGAATGACTGTCTCACTAGAGCTATTCACACATCTGTTAACCTAATCTGTTAAATTTATATATGTTTACAAACCTTGATTTAATAAAAAAATATTTATGACCTTACTGATCGTTGGTGCCACAGGCACACTTGGTCGCCAAATTACTCGCCATGCGTTAGATCAGGGGCTAAAAGTTAAATGCTTTGTTCGCTATCCTAAAAAAGCTAGCTTTCTCAAAGAGTGGGGAGCCGAGTTGGCAGTTGGTAACCTGACAAAACCAGAGACGATCGCCGCAGCATTAGAAGGCGTAACCGAAATCATTGATGCTGCCACCACAAGAGCTACCGATACCTTACGCATCCGAGAAGTGGACTGGCAAGGTCAAGTCTCTCTGATTCAAGCCGCTGAAAAAGCTGATATCAAACGGTTTATTTTTTTCTCGATCCTCAATGCTGAGAAATATCCCAATGTACCTTTGATGGATATTAAGCATTGCACCGAAAAGTTTTTAGCCCAAACCAATCTCAATTACACCATTCTCAAGCCCTGCGGCTTCTTTCAAAATTTGATCGCAGAGTATGCCATCCCAATTTTAGAAAATCAGACGATCTGGGTAGGCGGTGAATCTTCGCCGATCGCTTACATGAATACCCAAGACATTGCTAAATTTGCCGTGCGCGCCCTTACTCTAGAGCAAGCTGAGCGTGAATCTTTTGCGATCGCTGGCGTTAAAGCTTGGTTGCCCGCAGACATTCTGCGGCAATGCGAGCGTCTATCAGGACGAACAGCTCGGACAGCCCGTATGCCACTGGGATTACTGCGATTTTCCCGCAAAGTTGCCCTTGGGTTTGAATGGGGCTGGAGTTTTGCCGAGCGCATGGCTTATGCCGAAGTTCTCGCGAGTGGCATCCCCTTTACTGCAGAGATGGATCGAACCTGTGAGTTATTTGGGATCGACAAGGATGAATTGACGACTTTAGAGTCTTATTTACAGGAGTACTTTGGTCGCATTCTTAGAAAGCTGAAAGAGCTTGATTACAAAGAACCTACGGTGAAAACAACCTTCTAGTCAGCCTAGAAATAACGACACTCAGATTGAAATATAACTTTTATATAACTTTTTTGCTGTTTTTTGCTAACTTCCAATAACTATTGAGCCATTGCTAAAAGCTCAGGTATATGAATAATGGAGTAGATATAGCAATCAGAAACCATGGTGTCGTTATATATAGTTAGAAATGAGTAATAACACTCAGTATGGTCATCTGATTACAGATACTTGGTAGCTGTTTGTTATTGCTGTAGATTCAGTTTGGCTAGTTCTTAACGTTTCAAAAATAAAAATTGAAACATCTTGCATTACAAATCGTCTGATGTATATCAGCAAATGATGTAAGGCTTTAAGTGAAGTTCTTTCGTTCATGTTTGAAAACACTTCAATATTGTTTGTGTCTCCTAAGTCGCTTACTACCCTAACTGCCTAGTGCCAGAATGTTTTTACTATCTTTTTTGAAGTAATCCATGATGGTGACTTAGCGCAGCCAAAGTATTTACCTTAAAACTTTCGGTCTGCGGGCAGAGTTTTGTTAGCAATTTGGCAAACGCATTCATTCATATTGTGGTAAGAGAACTATGTGAGAGGTAAACTAGCTTGTTTTGGATGGTAGACCAAAAAAATTCTCAAAGTGTTGAGCAAGCTCAGAGACAAATCTACGACTTTTTCTTAGACATTGTTAGACGTTACCGACCAGAAAAAGTCCTAGATGAGTTCAAAAAGTTGTTCATAGACTTTACTGCTGTCAAGTACCTAGGGGTTTTCGAGGCACTCGATCGCATTGTCGTAGCCTATGATGAGAATGAGTTTCATTACACGTTGAAACGATGCTGTTACATCTTGGTCAATAACTGGAGTGTTATCAATAACCAAGCCCCTGTGCAGGCTCTAGTTGACCTATTTATCGATCCGATTCTTGATAAAAAAACGAACTCCCCTAAGCTCAAGACTTTGCGGCTTTGGCTTAAAAACTTTGTCGGTAGTGAAAGCTACCAAACCCTGAAGTTATTTACCTTAAGGCAGGTGAGTGGTGGTTCTTTAAAATGGAGCGATCGCTACACATCCTATTTGCTCATGTATCAATGCGCCGATGCCAATAGCTCAAGCGAACAAAGACAAGTTGCCGATGCATTAGCGCGAAAAATTAGGACTCAGTTTAAGTTTGATCTTGCCATGTATACGTCAAGGCTCAGACCCATGAATAGACCTTGGAGTTCTTGGGAAGATCCTACCAGTCTGGGAAGTAATGTCATCCAGATGGTCAAAACCATGCTCACAAAGCGAGGCAGTTTGAGCTATCGAATTTTTGCAGATAACTTCATCGAAAAAACGAGTAGATTGGATTGCGGTGAGTTTAAGCTTGAACTTTGTGCGTATCTTGGTTTTGAAAAAGACGATCCAGAAATTTCAGAAACCTTTACGGTTAAACTATTTGAAAACTTAGTGGGGTTTCAATGTCAGTATGACGATCAACCCATCAGTCCAGCGCTCATGCTCAGAATTTGTAAGCAGGTGATTAGCTACCTTACCACGCAAGACAAAAAGCAACCCACAGAAATATTTTCAATCTTAATTAATCAAACCAATCCTCTATACTTCGCGATCGTGCTTTTAAAACTTGTCCTGCTCTGTGGGGCTTGCCAATCTTTTCTAGATGTCAGAATTGCCGAACTAATTCGCTATTACAGTCAATATTCGGAAGCGGAATGTCGGTCAGTAATCCGTTTTCTTGATATGCTCAATGTCGCATTTACAATCTACACCGAAGAAATTCGCTATAACTTGGTGTGCATGAATCCCGATCGTAAGGCTAGGGCAAACAAATCAACCACCAGTCTGCCTTTGCTGAGTTTGGGTGAATATCGTATTTTTTCTCAAGTGAGATTGAGCGATCCGATCAACACTTAATGTTTCAAACAACCCGCCGCCGCCTCGCACTTTGGTACAGTATTGTGACCGCAATTCTGCTGCTGCTGTTTGCCAGTGGGTTTTATAGCTATGTGCGTTTTACGTTGGTCGATCGCATCGATGACACGATCGCCCATGTCGCCGAAGTTTTGGAGCGATCGCTGATCAAATCGCAATTGATTGACCTCGAAGACACGCTCAGTCTCAGCCTCAATCGCAATGTGGAAGTTTTAGAGGCAGATCACATAGATATTGAATGGTTCGATCCGCAGGGAAAACTGTTATGGACAACCATGTCTAAAGCAAATTCCCTACCGCTCGATCTCCAAGATTTTCCTTCGCTTCAGCCTTTGTATAGAACCATCTACCCAAGTCCTGCCGAGCCTTTACGCCAACTTACAGATCCGATCGAACTCAGCGATCGTCTCTTAGGATATCTCCGCATTAGCCATCCTTGGTTTGAGTTCACAAAACCGATTCAAGAACTCTTTCTCGAACTCTTGATTGGTACGACCTTGATGGTTGTCGTCGTGGGTGTATGTGGTTGGTGGTTATCAGGCATTGCGATGCAGCCCGTGCGAGATTCCTATCAGCGACTCAAACAGTTTACTGCCGATGCTTCCCATGAATTGCGCAATCCGATCGCCGTGATTCAAACCAATGTTCAAGTGGCGCTTGCTGACCCCAATCCTAGTTGGGAAATTCAACAACATCAGTTAGAAGTCATCGAACGCTTGACGCGCCGTCTTGGGCGATTGCTAGATGACCTTCTGTTTTTGGCAAGACAAGATAGCAGTTCGGCATCAACTAGAAAGGAATCCTGTGTGCTGATGCAGATCCTTCAAGAGGTGTTTGAGGAACAAAGAGTCATTGCCCAAGCGAAACAGGTCGATCTGCAAATGGCTCAAGTAGATTTAGGGGCTGTTGTGGTCGGCGATCGCGATCGACTGGCGCGTTTATTTACCAATCTGGTCAGTAATGCAATTACCTATACGCCCGAAGGTGGTAACGTTCAAATCATCCAGCAAGTACTGCAACCGCAAAATCAAATTCAAATTCAAGTCAAAGATACAGGAATTGGAATTCCTGAAACCGTACTGCCTGAAATTTTTGAACGCTTCTATCGCTATCAACCGCAATCCAATAATAAAGCGAACGCTCAAAACACGAGTGGTGCAGGTCTAGGATTGGCGATCGCGCTTGCTATTGTCGAAAGTCATCAAGGACAGATTCGTGTCGAAAGTACAGTGGGTAAAGGCACAACATTCACGACTGTTCTACCTCTACTAAAATCTAAATTCAAAAGTTAGAGCGTTTAAAATAGCGACAGAGCCATATCAGTTCCCATATATAGAACGCATTTGATATCTTATAAGAAAATTGTCGTTACAAAAACTGCAACTGAGATTGCGAGGCGTGATATCGGTGTCATTGTGTTGAATAAGCACTCAGCTATCAACCTATGAAACTCGCATATATCATACCCGCAGCGATCGCCTTAACTGGGTTTGCTGTCCATTATTCCTTTGCCCAGGCTAATTCTCAGACTAATCCTCAAGCAAGTAAATCATCCTATGTTATGGCTAGTTCGAATGCAGTAATCGAGCCTACAGGCGATCGCCAAAATCAAGGGAAAGATCCCAACAAAGACGCTAAACCTCGTCCCACAGGGGGGCTATTCGTTCAGGTCAAAGATGGCAAGCAGCAGGTCTTTCCACTCAAACATACAGAGGTCAAAGCCAATGTGACTGGCAATGTGTCGCGGGTAGAGGTGACGCAGACCTTCCAAAATCCTTTCGATCGCCCCCTCGAAGCGATTTACGTATTTCCCCTGCCTGATGAGGCAGCCGTCGATGAGATGGAGATTAAGATTGGCGATCGCGTCATTAAAGGCAATATCAAAAAACGGGACGAAGCCAAAGCGATTTACGATCGAGCGCGGCAACAGGGGCGTACCGCAGCGTTGCTCGATCAAGAACGGGATAATATTTTTACGCAGTCCCTCGCGAACATCAAACCGGGCGAACAAATCGATGTCACGATTCGCTATACCGAAAGCCTCAAGTTTGAGAAGGGAAATTACGAATTTGTCTTCCCGATGGTGGTAGGCTCGCGCTATATCCCCGGTCAGCCCCTTGGAAATGGGAAAGATACCACACAAGTGCCCGATGCCTCGCGGATTACGCCCCCTGTGCTGACCCCAGGCACGCGTTCGGGGCATGATATCCATGTCACGGTCAATCTAGATGCAGGCGTACCGATTCAAGATATTCGTTCCACTTCGCACAAATTGAATATGCGTCGTACAGGCGATCGCATCGAACTGAAGCTTTCCCCCGAAGATACCATTCCCAATAAAGATTTGATCGTGCGCTATCAGGTGGCGAGCGAACAGGCTCAGTCCACAGTCCTTTCGACGAGTACCGACCAAGGCGGTCATTTTGCTACCTATTTGATCCCCGCGATCGACTATCGCACCAACGAAATCGTACCGAAGGATGTGGTGTTTTTGATGGATACATCGGGTTCGCAATCGGGCGATCCATTACTGAAGTCTCAGGAACTCATGCGTCGGTTTATCAATGGTCTAAATCCTGATGACACCTTCACGATTATTGACTTTGCTACCACAACCAAACAACTATCTTCCTATCCGTTAAAGAATACGGCGGCAAATCGTCAGAAAGCGATCGCTTATGTTGACAAGCTCGATGCGGAAGGCGGAACCGAACTGATGAATGGCATCAATGCCGTAATGAATTTCCCTTCGCCATCTGACGGTCGCGTGCGCAGTATTGTTTTAATTACGGATGGCTATATCGGTAATGATAATGAGGTGATCGCCGCAGTTCAGAAACGTCTGAAGCCGGGAAATCGCCTCTATAGTTTTGGTGTGGGCAGTTCGACCAATCGCTTTTTGCTGAATCGATTAGCCGAGGTGGGAAGGGGCACAGCCCAAGTGGTGCGCCAAGATGAACCCACCCAAGCCGTTGCCGAGAAGTTCTTTCAGCAGATCAACAATCCCGTGCTGACGAACATTCAAGTCAAGTGGGAGGGCAGCGGTGTTGCCCCAGAAATCTATCCCAGTGCGGCTCCTGACCTCTTCGCCAATCAACCCTTGGTACTGTATGGGCGCAAGCAAGACACAACCAGTGGCATCTTGCGAATTACGGGTACGGCGGCAGGCGGCAAGCGCTATGAGAAGACGATTAGCGTTAATTTTCCCACGGGAAGCGATTCCTTGCAGGATGCGTCCCGCCGCGGCAATACTGGCATCGCCCAACTATGGGGACGGGCAAGGATCAAAGACCTGATGAATCAGATGTTTGGCAATGAAGTCAAATCTTTGGTCGATGCGGTGACGAATACGGCGTTGAGCTATCACTTAATGTCTCAATACACTTCTTTTGTGGCAGTCAGCGAAGAGGTACGGGTCAATCCTGACGGAGGCAGCGAAAGGGTACAGGTTCCTGTAGAAATCCCTCAAGGGGTCAGCTATGATGGCATTTTTGGTGCGGACAAAGATAGCGCTCAAGTACCTGGCACGGTGATGCCTTTGGCACCCCCTGCCCCCTATCCAGCCCGAACTGGAAGAGCGCAGCCTAGTCTCAATACGACTCCCATGAGAGAGGAAGCCAAAGTCGATCCTGCGGATCTTACGGCTAAAAAACCTGCATCTGAGACTCAGTCTAATTTCCAGTCTAATCCACGCATTCAAGTTATGAGTGTGACGGGAGCTACGGGTGTCTCTAATGTGAGTTTGGAACAGGCGATCGCACAGCATTTGCGAACCCTGAGCCTACCCAGTGGTAGCGGTACGATCGTGCTGGAGTTCCCAGTGGTCAACGGTCGTGTGGGAAAAATCATCCTAGACGATACAGCTTCGACCCTGACTGATACGAGCTTAGTGGAGTTAATCAAGCGATCGCTCTTAACTTGGTCTGTTCC
Organism: Tumidithrix helvetica PCC 7403; assembly: GCF_965232925.1. Lineage (NCBI taxonomy): Bacteria > Bacillati > Cyanobacteriota > Cyanophyceae > Pseudanabaenales > Pseudanabaenaceae > Tumidithrix > Tumidithrix helvetica. Next base: position 89,364 of record NZ_CBDDRA010000005.1, on the reverse strand, counting down.
TGCCTCTGCTCAAGGTACGATTCGCCTGACCTTGCAGATAAATTAGCATGAATTCGGGATCCGTAAGTGTGGAGACTATACCTCCCACTCGATCCCCCCCAGCCCCCCTACCCTTCGGGAAGTCGCTTCGCGGCTAGGAAAAAGGGGGGAGAATCAATTCTTCTTGAAAAGCAGGAAGAATTAAGGGGGAGCGAAACCTTGAAACAAAGACAGATAGATTTTTTTAGAACGTAAACACTGTGCGAAGCGTTCCTACAGTAATCGTGCTGTTGGCACTGTTATTGTTGGGGTTAAAGATAAATTGCAAATCGGGCGTAATCCGAATATTGTCGGAGATGGGGAAGTTGTAGAACAGTTCCACATTGGTTTGCGTGCTGTTACCCACAGTACTCGCAATAAAAGGCTGTCCGATCGCGATCGCTGCCACCGCATTTTCTTTAAACAGGTTGGGGAAGGCAAAACCCGCCGACCAAGTTTGCGGACTGATGCTCGTACCTGTAAACCCAGCATTGATATAGCTTGGCAGGGCAGTGGAAATCAAAGTGCTACGGCTACTGATGCTACCAAAACCATAACGACCAAACACAGCAAAGTTCTTAGCGATCGCCCATTCCGCATTGACACCGCCTGCATCGAGGTCGAGGTTATTTAGAGAGGCTCTAGTATATTGCAAGCGCAGGGCAAATGGGCCTGGATTGCAATCATCTTTGTCGCATACTTTTGGGGCAAATTCCAACTCTGCGGTGAGCTGGTTGCGATCGCCAAACAAGCCCCGATTAATGCCAGTGGCTGGATCGGTCGTTGCAGCCGCTGCATCAGCAGCCACGTAGCCAGCCCTTAGGGTAAAGGCACTTCCACCGATATTCCAACTAAAGGCAGCCCCTGCACCATCATTGACAGGCATAATCAGGGGATTGTTGATAAATAGGCGCGTTGAGAAGTCCACTGCCTCATTGTTGGCAAAGCTATTGGTGTCGAGAAATTCATTCAGTGAATATGCTGCGGCAATGGTCACAGTGGCATCTTTACCCAGAGGAAAAGAATAACGCAATTTATCTAAAGCAAAGGCAGTTCCAGCCGCATTATAGTCAAAAATGGAACTACTTTGGAATCCAATAAAGCCTGTATTAAATGTACTTGCATCTAAGAGAGAACCTGCATTTCCGCCATTGTTTCCTGCTTGCAGACGGGTGTAGAGTAAATCTTCTCCTGTAAAGCTGGTATTAAAGTTCAACCTCACCCGCGAAATCACCGTCGTATTAGTTCTCCCTGGTTGTCCGCTAGTCGGTGGCAATGTCGGATCGTCGTTAGGTAAAAATAACGTACTCGTGCCTGAGGTGCCTCCACTAATTGCGACGATTACCTGTCCGTCCAACTTCGTTGTGGTTGAGAACTGTTGCGCTTCCAGTTTGGCAGTTTTGGCTTCGAGGGCATCAACGCGACCGCGTAGGGTGGCTAATTCTGCGGCAAATTCCTCTTGGAGCTTTTGTAAAGCTGCTAGGTCTTCCTTGCTGACTTTGTCAGCCAAGCCCGCCGAAATAATTTCATTGATCTTGTCGAGGCAAGCATTCAAACCTGCGGCAAACTCATAGCGGCTCAAGGCTCTTTGTCCGCGATAGGTGCGATCGGGATAGCCAGCGATACAGCCGTATCGTTCTACCAGAGATTGCAAAGCTGTAAATGCCCAATCGGTGGGTCTGACATCCGACAGTTGCGACACAGAAGTGACATTCTGAGCGGTGGTGTCGTTTTTACCTGATAGCCGACTGTAATCTTGACTGTACTTCTGTATTTCTGGTGAGAATACAGGAGTCGTTGCAGGATTCAGTGTAGTCGCTGCATTGCTTGCAGGGATTGTCTCAGCCATAGACTCAGAAGCAATGCCAGTACTCCCTAAACTGAGGATGCTGCCCAACACGCCAATCAGCGCCAGATTTTTGGATAAACGATCGCAATTCATAGATTCCTCACACGAAATAGAGTAGACAACTTGATTCAGACAAGTAGATTTAAATTAAACCATCATAAGCCAAAAATGATAATGATTATCAAAATCATGATTTATGTCGTGAAAACAACTTTTTAAGAAGCCATTCGTAGGCGATCGGTACGAACCCCAGCCCAAGTTCATCTTTGGTTGACCTTGTGTCAACAGACAAACTGTCAAACTCAGTCAACCCAACCGCCAAACATTTTCACATTCAGTATCGATAGTATTGATTGATAAATGTCGAGGTGAGTATAAAACAACCGCCATCATACAGAACCAACCCTTGTTTGGCAAACTCAATCAGCGAACGAGTAATGGTTACTCGAGTCGTGCCGATAATTTCTGCAATTTGTTGGTGCGTTAGCTTTACATCGATTGACTTGCCGCATTGAATCTCTCGACCAAATTTCTCGGCAAGCCAAATCAAGAAAAGTTTTAAGCGATCGGCGATCGGATTCCAATGCATAATACTTAAAAGTTCTTCGGTAAGCTGAACATGCTGAAAAATCGCATCGAGCGCTTGATACCAAAGCCCTGAAGGTAAAAAGTCAACTATCACAGTGGTCAGGCATTCCATCTCATAGGGGCTTACATTTGATAGCGGTTCGCCAATCACATCACCCATTCCCCAAAGTCCGAGCGTAGCTTTCTCACCTTCAAAAGACCATGTGGTCGTCCGTACAACCCCTTGGCGAATTTGCCAGAGAATTCCAACTTGGCAAGGAATAATCTCATTTTTTTGAAAGCTATGCTGCATCAAGTGTAGTGGTAGCAAAGGGGAAGGACGTATTTCCCTTTGCGGTGAGCTACCTGAATACCCTAGTTCTAGGCTAGGGTATTCACCATCATTCACGAATTCAAACATATTTCAGCCTCTCTAAGGAATGACAATTTATGTAAAGAAGGGCATGCCCCTATAGCAATTATTTGAGGGAGAGGGTATGTACCTACCCCGCAGACATCTGCGATCGCGATACTTGGTTCTACGTAAAGTCAGATCAACTAAAATCTCGCAACATTTTTTTGATTTCTAGGGTGTGAAGTTCTTCCTGACCAATCATGGTGCGTGCAAACTCCTCTAGGTAAACACTGCGATCGTCCACCACGTCCAAAAGCTTCTTATAGAGTTCAAGCGCTTTCTTTTCATGACTGAGACTCTCAGCCAAGATATCTTGAACGGTGTGCTTGTCAGTTTCTTCAATGGTTGCAATCCTTAAACTAGGATGACCATCCAGTCCAGTCAAAATTTCACCCGCTTGCTGGGCATGTAATAAGGATTCACTCGCCTGTGCTTTAAAGAAAGCAACAATGGGAATGCGATTCGCGCCTGTAACCATTAAGGAGTAATGGGTATAGCGAACGACTCCAGCCAGCTCAAATTCCATAATGGTGTTGAGCAGGTCAATCGTAGCTTGGGTATCGAGTTCTTTCATGTTTTGGGGGGTTATAGAGAATGCAGGAATTGCAAAAGTGCGGCGCGATCGCTTGCAGGCATTGCCCGAAACGATTCTTTAGACTTTTCTGCCTCGCCACCATGCCAAAGAATTGCTTCTTCGAGGGTGCGAGCGCGTCCGTCATGCAGAAATCCAGAATAGGGAAGTACGGTATGGGTTAAGCCGATCGCCCACAAAGGCGAGGTACGCCACTCGGTTCCCGTGGCGAGAAAATCGGGTCGGTTGTCCGCCAGCCCTACGCCCATGTCGTGCAAAAGCAAATCTGTATAAGGATGGATGGTTTGGTTGGCGACCGCTGCCAGTTCGTGTTTGCCAGTTCGTAGGGTTTGAATGTGACAACTGGCACAGTTTGCCTGATGAAACAAGCGATCGCCAGTTTTAACCACTGGATCGTTCAGCATCGCCACCGGACGCGCTGGAACCGTGAGGCTTTGGGTATAAAAGGTTGCCGATATCAACTTCTCATCCGTAATATCGCTGGTCTTCCCATCAGGTTCGGGAAAGACAGGATTGGTCACGCCCATGTCATTAAAATAAGCCGCTGCCGATTGCTGGCGTAGGTTGGGCTGATTGGCTTTTAACCCAAATTTCCCCAGAGAAGTGGCTTTTTTCTCCACATCCCAAACCACATTCACTTTCCCAGAGATACCATCACCATTTTTGTCCTCAGGATCGGCAAGAGCCAAAAGGGTTTTATCCTCTAAAGCCTCTAGCAAGCCCAAACCAATTACCGGTGGAGGCAGTCGCAGAGAAGTCATGACTTCAGGTGGAAGGGATTTGCGATCGGGGAGTTGGATTGTGGTGACTGGCGATCGCAATTTATACGCAGTACCATCTCCATATTTACCTTCGGTCTCTTCCCATTTAACCGTAACGCTGGCATTCGGCGTGTAGCCATAGATGGCATGGTCGCGAATTTGCGTCCCGATATTCGGCACGGGAACCTCTCCACCAGGGACTTCTGGTTGCCCCTGTGGTAGGCTGACTCGTACTAAAAGCTGAGATTTGAGCGATGTCGCCGACCCTATGACGGGCATTCCTCGACCATTTTGGAGATGGCAGCCGTTACAGGAAGTATTGTTAAATAAAGGACCCAATCCCGGATTCACATCGGCAGGCGCACTCACAAAGATATCGTTAAAGGTGGCATTGGCTTCGCTATGCTTTTGTTGTTCCAATTCCGTGAGGTTCGCAGCAGGATTATCAAAGGCGCGAGAAGTGCGATTGAAAATCGAAGTTTGACCACCAGAGAAGGGGTCAACATTCAACTGCTGAGACTTTTGAGCGTCGAGTGATGTCTGAATACCAATGGCGATCGCGGCGGATATTACCAGTAGAATTAAAGACTTGGCAACTTGATGTCTCAGCCATCTATGCAACGGTCTCTGGGAAAGGGAATGAGCTTTCATAGGGTTCCTGAACTATTGCACGATTAGAGGTTTAACGTCCTTCTCAAAGGTCTCTTTGACTGTGGTTACTGCCGCGATCGCTTTTTTAATCTTTTCAGCAGCACTCGGATCGGAAATGGCAGTTTGGAAAGGAGTAGGAATTTCATCGATTGCCGCGATCGCCGAATTAATTTCTTTTTCCACCCTTGCATCTAGTTCGGGTTTGACTTTTGCAACGTAAGCACTTAGCCCCGATTTACCTAGGGCGTGATTCTCCGTAGTGCCAAAATAGACGTTCTTAACGCAGTTGAGATTGCTTCTAAAGTCGTTGAGTGGGTTAGCCGTGGCATATTGCGATTCGATCGCTTTGGGGTCTTTCTTGGTAAATGGCTCGCTCAGCTTTTTCTCTGCTACCTCTGTCGTGCTCTCGATAATCCCTTCCACCATTTCTTGGGCGGCATCGGGTAAAGAAGGATAAACTGGATTATTTCCAGCGGTGGCAAAGGAATCGCGATAGGGGGCTCTACCATCCACCCCACTCGTCCAAGCCGCGAGCAGTTTATTGGCATCAGCGTCCAACACAACTGTTGCCGCTTTTAAATAATCAAATTCGCGTGGGGTAAAGTCAGCGATCGCTTTTTTACCATCTCCGCCAAACAAAAGTAGTTCGATCGTATGAAATCCCTTTTGGCTTTCTTGGAGATTTTGGACATATTCGGACGTAATCTTGTCGCTACTTTTTAAAATCTTTTCAACATCTGATTTGTCCAAAGGCCATGTATCGATCGCGGCGTCTAAGCCCAAAGATTTCGCTGGTCCAATCGTAAAAGATTCGCCTTGCTCCCAAGGCACGCGCGCTGCCATCCAAGCATCTTGAGCAGCTTTGAGGTTTTGCTCGTTAGGGTTTGCCGCGAAAGCATCCACGGCTGTCTTTAACTCTTTAGTTTTAAGGGTAAACTTCTGATAAGTCGGAACCACCACGCGATCGGCAAAATCCACCACCACTTGCCGATCGGCAAACTTAGCAGAAGCAATTTTAGCAGAGGCGTTTGCGATGGGAGGAACTGTAGAAATTGTGGAATTTATTCCAGTAGCTTGACTGCAAGCAATTGTCAGCAGGGCTGTGACAAGCGCAATGCTTACCACTTTTTTAGATAAATTAAATCGAAATCGTTTCATAAATTTTGAGGGGAAAGTAAGGTGAAGTTCAAAAAAGAATGGGTATCGAAAACTTATAAAGTGGATCTGTAGAGCATCTTGAAACGAATTTTGGGTAGACAAAACCCTGAGCAGCTAAAAGCTAATCCAAAATCTGTGGTTGAATTTTTAATTTATTTCTTTTTATGGAACTGAATCTGTTGGAGTTTGGGATCGCGACATCAGCGATGCGTTACGCATCCTACAAAACTAGATTTAGGAAGATGAAGGGGTGGAATTATCACTACAACCGCTTAAAACTCCCAGACAAGCAAACAACCCAAGAAAAGAGAGACAAGAAAATTTCAACAGTGTCACCACGCAATCATCCTAAACAACAACTATCAAGACGGTATTTAAGCTAAATATGTACCTAAAGTTAATGCTTTACCTTGAGCATCAACCAGTTTGCTAGCTAACCTTTGAAATTGGGTGTTGAGTTAACAGCACCCAATCAACATCACCCAAATCTGTATCAAAGCGCCAGACAGACAGCCGATACAGTTAATGCTAGTAATTCCTACTAGACTCCGTATTTTCACTCTAGTACAAATGACTATATCTTGCAATAAGAAATTAGAAAAATATTTAGACATATCATCGCGGTTAGCATTCAGTAATTAGCGATTAGTTTTTGTATAAGCCTTGCTACGTATGATAACTATCCGCAAAAGATCTCCTAATTCACCAGACGCCTGCTATACATGTCAAGCTTAGAGGGATTTCCTCCCGATGTTTAGATAGGGTTAATGCCCACATACTCGTCCTTGTCGATTAGATTCTAAAGAAACCCAAACAAATTTTTAAGAGTGAATTGCAACAGTGTTAAATGCAGTTCAGAGATTTATGCATATAGGATATACGAGTCAAGATCTAAAATAATTGCTACTTCTTCTTAGTTATGCTTGCAATTGGCAAGTCCCGATCGATTGCTGGGCAAATTATGATTGGATGTAAACATACAAACTTATGGGCAAATCAGTTCTAAATCCTCTATGCACAAAATTCCCGTTACAGTGATCACAGGCTTTTTAGGAGCTGGTAAAACCACACTTGTGCGCAATCTCTTACAAAATAGTCAAGGTCGGCGTATCGCCGTTATCGTCAACGAGTTTGGTGAAGTCGGCATAGATGCGGAGCTTTTGCGATCGTGCCAAGTTTGCGATGATGAAACCGAAAATACCGCAACCCTCGACACAAACATTATCGAGCTAACCAACGGTTGCCTCTGTTGCACCGTACAAGAGGAATTTTTGCCCACGATGCAGGAACTGCTCAAGCGAAGCGATCGCCTCGACTGCATCCTAATTGAAACATCGGGTTTAGCTCTGCCCAAGCCGCTCGTCCAAGCCTTTCGTTGGCCGACGATCCGCACAGGGGCAACGGTTGATGGTGTGATTACTGTGGTCGATTGCGAAGCCGTAGCCAGCGGACAATTTGCCACCGATCTAGATGCCTTAGAAGCCCAACGCCAAGCCGATCCGAACCTTGAGCATGAAACTCCGATAGAAGAGCTATTTGAAGATCAACTTGCTTGCGCCGATCTAGTCTTGCTAACCAAAGTCGATCGCGTCGATGCTGCCACCCAAACCAGAGTAGAAACCTGGTTGCACAAGGAACTGCCCAGCCATGTCAAAATTATTGCCTGTAAGGATGGGGCGATTAGTGCCGATGTTTTGCTCGGCTTTAATGCTGCCGTAGAAGATAACCTAGAGAGCCGTCCTAGCCATCACGACACCGAAGAAGAGCACGAGCATGATGATGGCATTACCTCTGTGTGTATCTCAGCCGATCGCGCCTTTGAGGCATCTGCACTTGTCGCCAAACTAGAGAAGTTAGTCCAAGAGCAGGAAATCTATCGCATTAAAGGATTTGTAGAGGTTCCCAATAAGCCCATGCGTCTCGTTTTGCAGGGAGTTGGCGCCAGATTCGAGCATTTTTACGATCGCCCCTGGCAAGTCTCTGAATCGCGTCAAACCCGTCTGGTGTTTATTGGTAAAGACTTGGATCGGGAGGCGATTGAAGCTGCCATTCATTAACCCAAATCTGCTATCTTGACTGCATAGCGCGTAATTAAACTAGCCCCCAATGAGTGAAGGAAAATACAAAGCCCTTTGGTTAGAAGGTGAAAGTCTGATCGTCATCGACCAAACCAAGCTGCCATTTAGCTACGAAACCAAACGTCTCACCACCAGCATGGATGCCGTCCATGCGATTAAAGACATGACCGTGCGCGGCGCAGGCGTCATTGGTAGCGTGGCGGCCTTTGGGGTCTATCTTGCCGCTTTGGAATGTCAGGGCAATCTGGAGAAAATCGAAATCTTAGCGCAACGGATTCGCTCAGCCCGTCCTACGGCTGTAAATTTGATGTGGGCAGTCGATCGCATGCTCAAGGCTTTAGAATCCACGAATTCTCCGCAAGACATTATTGCGACGGCACGCCAAGAAGCGATCGCGATTTCTGATGAGGATGCGCTGGGTTCGCAAAAAATCGGCGAATTTGGCTGCGATGTCATTGCGAAAATAGCCGAGCAGAAGGGCGGAAAAACGGTGAATATTCTCACCCATTGCAATGCGGGTTGGCTGGCGATCGTCGATCGCGGCTCTGCCCTTGCCCCCATGTACGAAGCACGCGATCGCGGCATTGATATTCATGTTTGGGTGGATGAAACCCGCCCCCGCAATCAGGGTGCAAATTTGACCGCTTGGGAACTAGGTCAATCCCAAATCCCCCATACGCTCATTGCTGACAATACGGGCGGATTGCTGATGCAGTACGGCAAAGTCGATCTGTGCATTGTGGGAACCGATCGCGTCACCCGTAGTGGCGATGTCGCCAATAAAATTGGAACCTATCTCAAAGCCCTTGCCGCCTACGACAATCAAGTTCCATTCTACGTGGCGTTGCCGAGTTCCACCTTCGACATGCAGGTCTCCAATGGAGTCAAAGAAATTGAAATCGAAACGCGCAGTGCTGACGAAGTTCTCTATATGCAGGGACTCTTGGCAAGTGGAGACATCGGACAGGTGAGAGTTGCCCCCATAGAAACCCCCGCCCTCAATTACGGGTTTGATGTCACGCCTGCAAGACTGGTCACGGGGTTGATTACAGAACGCGGCATTTGTGTCGCAAATGAAACCGCGATCGCGGCTATGTTTCCCGATCTAATGCCATAAAATCAATTCAAGAGGATAGAGGATATAGGGGCGGAAGCATTCATGCCTGTGGGTTGGTGCTGTGTTGTTCTGATGTTGGGATGCTATATTTTGGCGACAGTTGGGCATCGACGCTTCGGCGATCGTCAAACACAAAGCATTCTCCTTGCCAGAGACTTTCTTCGGGAGGTACTTCCTCAAGGTACTTCAGAATGCCACCTCTGAGGTGATAGACCTCAGTAAAGCCCTTCTCTAACATAAAAGCACTGGCTTTCTCACAGCGAATCCCACCCGTACAGAACATGGCAATTTTGGGGTGGGATTCAGGATTCAGATTCTGCTCTACATAGCTAGGGAATTCGCTAAAAATCTCCAGATTGGGATCGATCGCCCTCTCAAACGTACCCAACTCGACTTCATAATTGTTACGAGTATCAATCACGATCGTTGTCGGATCGGCAATCAAAGCATTCCAATCTTTTGGCTCTACATAGGTTCCCACCGTGCGCGTAGGATCGATCGTAGGTACGCCCATTTTGACAATCTCTTTTTTTAACCGCACCTTGAGCCGCTGAAACGGGATGCGATCGCTGTAGGATTCCTTATGCTCTAGACTTTGTAGTCTGGGGTCAGAGCGCAAATAATCGAGCAAAGCATCGATACCCTCACGACTCCCAGCGATCGTCGAGTTAATTCCTTCTCGCGCCAATAAAATTGTTCCCTTAAGATTCTGCGCATCGCAAAAGGATTTTAGGATCGGACAGATTTCTTGATAGTCGGGCAAATCTGCAAAGTGATAAAACGCTGCGATTACAACATGTTCCAATGGGTTTTGCAGTTTTTCGGTTGTATTCAAATCTGGCACTTTTCGATTTCGCTCGTTCATTGCTTTAATCGCGTAACTTTTTAATCATATAACTTCCAAGGGAGGCGAAGCATTCGGAAGATTTAGATTACAGTAAAACCACATGGTAGATATCTAAAGGCTTCACCCTTACCTCGAATTAATATCATTGTAAGCCTTTACCACTCTTCCTCCTGCCAAAACCAATGATTGGTAATTCGTCGAATTTGTTTGAAAGTTGGTGGCACAGGAAATTTTGGTGGAGTCGTTCTAGTTTTTTGATATTCCTCTCTAGTGATAGAAATATCGCGATCGTCAGAACGGTAAATATAATCTGCTCCTCCATCTCCCATTCCAATTGTGTATCTAGGGAAAGTTACTTGCGTTCCCCACACTTCTTTTTTTACTTGAACTTTTCCTAATAAGAAATTCTCTAAACTGTATTGATTTGGAGCATTTTGAGTAGCTAAAGCTCCATCGATCGCGCTTTGCCGCATCGGTAAATAAATATAGAAGTCTGTAACGATCGGATCGGTAAGATAAACAACTAGAGTCGTTAATGTTGCGATCGCCAAAGGAATCAAAGCCAGAAATTTTGCTGTTTTAAACTGCTGCCGAAGGTAAATAATCGCCAAAACCAACGGGACGATTAATAAAAGCTGACATAGCATCCAAATGATGACCCCAAAAATTGGGATGCACAAAATTGTGACTTGAAAAACTTTTACCCCTACCAACGTTAAACAAGTAACGATAAGCCATACTAAAGTTTTACCTCTGGATTTGCTCAATGGTTTATTCATTTTTGGACTTTGGACAAGAATGAAGTAAAAAAGAGATGAAAGCAAAGGAAGAAGGGATAATGACAGTTTCAATCAAAAACAGATCGTTATCCCCAAATCTATTATGCCAATAGTTGTTACAGAGAGTGAACTTCAGAAATTCCGAGAACAGATATACAACCAGATTAAGCAACGAGCAGATAGTGCGATGGACTTGCTGGATGCACTCTGTAGTAATAATCGCGCCCCAAGTGTAGTGCAGTTAAGTCTGAATCCGTTATTTCGCTGAGGTTACAGCGCACTATTCAAAGCAATAAGAGGATTAACATTCTGGGAAACATCTACAGAAGAAAAGCAACAAACTGAAGATATCGCGACGATGACTGTAGAACCAATGGCGTTGTTAGAGTTGATAGCAGAGGTTGTACCCAGTCCGCAGCAACGCCATTTTTTTGTTCGGTCTAGATTGCACCAGCATTAGACGACCGTTTACTGCAACATTGGCGGATCGAGGAATGGTACATCAACCGCCAATTCAAGGGTAACAAACCGCCTTGTCAAGGATTCAATTGGGCTGAAATAGCCCTGATATGAAAACTACCATCTGAGACTAATTCCTAATAGATCTTAACTGCAATACCCCAACTTCCTCAGCCCATACCTTGATTGCAGCAGTGTCAATAGTAACTTTTTCGCTTGGCTGGATTGATTTGCTCTCCATGTCTGATTTGGATCTTTGAATAACTTCTGAACACTTGTCAGTAATAGGAGTACCAACGTAAGTTTCTGCAGTTGCTCCTAGAGAAATTGATAGAGAAGCAGTTGAAAGAATGACAAAAGTAGCAATAAATTTGTGTAACATGATTGAGTAAATCTCCTAATTAATAAATTATTAAAATCGATTTGTGCGTCTCAACTGTTAGTAATGTAAGGAATATATTTGCTCTATTTTTAAATCCGTTCCAAAAAGTATTTTGGTTATTACGGCTTCCACTTTTTTATATAGCAATCCTCCTTGATTTGTATGTACGGGCAATTCATGAATTGCCCGTACGATTCTATACAGAAGAAAGAATCTCTTATATAGCAATCCTAAATCAATCGTGAGACAGTGTTTGGTGAAATGAACTCTACGAACATTTTCTGTTCTCACAAATCAGATCGGATTGCTATGTGTCATTTAGGATTGCTATAGGTAAACAATCTAACAAGTAAATATTATTTTAGATAAATATCATAACCATAGATTGATTTCGTAATAATCTTTAACAACCAACACAAATTTTGCTTGAGGTAATCTTTACGAGTTTTATAAAAATGCGATCGCGCATAATCCTCAGCATCAATGGTGTCGAGCAATTGAATCGCAAAATGCGAATTACTAGATCACATGGAACGATTTAAGAGTACCCGATAGCGATTCTTTTTGGTGACTGAGATGTCACCTACCGTTAGACGACCTTTACCTCGAATCGCAATTAGATCGCCTGTTTTAAGCTGATAGCTAGATTGGGTGACACTTTTCCAATTGACGCGGACATCGTCTGACGCAATCAAGTCCACCATTTTGCTGCGAGACATGCCAAAACCTGCCGAAGCGATCGCATCGAGTCGCAAGGAGGCTTCTACTGTGGCAATTTCCTTGACCTGTGGCGGACGAATTTTTAACTCAGTAAGCTCTATTTTTCGCGTTTTAACGGGAACAGTTCTGACTTGGGTGAGATGGAGTTCCACATACTCCACCAGTTCGGGTACTAAAATTACTTGCGCTCCCTTTTCCCCTAAAACATTCACGTCGCCAACTTTTTGCCGCTCGATACCCGATCCTAAAATCGCACCGAGAAAGTCTGGATGGGTGGCAGTGTCAAACAAAAAATTTCCAGCTACATCCACAGCGGCAAGGCTAACCATACTCAGATCTAGGGGAAGATCGGCTCTAGCGATCGCTAACCTCTGCCGTTCTGCCTGCGCGTAGCCACCCCATGCCATGAATTGAATTTCTGTGAGCTTGGATAAAACTGTCGTTGCTTCAATTAGCTCAGGTGGGGAGAGAAAATCACTACAGACGGTTTCCCATTTTTGCAAAGCCTGATCGCCGCGATCGAGCAAACGACTCACCACATCTCGATGTTCTAATCCATTTAATAAATCGCGGGGAAGCATAATTTTAGTTGTCAGTAATTCGTAATCGATCTTAGGGGAGATTTCGGTGTAGGGGCGAAGCATTCGGAAGATAAGCTGATTCAAATTGCAGGAATTGATACCCGAATGCTTCGCCCTCTTTATTCTTAATTTACAAGATTTGGGATAGAAATTTGCGGGTGCGTTCTTCTTGGGGGTTTTGGAAAAAGGACTCTGGGGTTCCTTCTTCGATAATTGTGCCACCATCCATCAGAATAATCCGATCGGCAACTTCACGGGCAAAGCCGACTTCGTGGGTGACTACGACCATGGTCATACCAGAGTTTGCGAGCGATCGCATCACGTCTAAAACTTCGCGCACCATCTCAGGATCGAGGGCGGAGGTCGGCTCGTCAAACAGCATGATTTTGGGCTGCATGGCTAGAGCGCGGGCGATCGCCACCCGTTGTTGCTGACCGCCAGACAATTGCCCAGGATACTTATTTGCCTGTTGCGAAATTCCAACCCTTTCTAGCAGTTGCAGGGCGATTTCATGGGCTTTTGCCTTTGACCACCGTCTTACCCACATCGGGGCTAGCGTAATGTTTTGCAGTACGGTTAGGTGGGGAAATAAATTAAATTGCTGAAATACCATGCCCACTTCGCTGCGAATGGCATCAATATTTTTAGGATTATCCGATAGCTCAATGCCATCGATCTCGATTCTGCCCTGTTGATAATCTTCAAGGGCATTGAACGTGCGGGCAAAGGTAGACTTTCCCGAGCCAGATGGTCCCATAATTACAACGACTTCGCCTCGACTGACGGTTAAGCTCACCCCCTTGAGCACGTGGAAACTGCCATACCATTTATGTACGTTTGTCGCGACGATCGCTGGCTCAGATTGTGTTACCACTTCCTATACCTCCACTAGCTACAGGCATGATAGAACAATTTAGCTGGAAGGACTCAGTTTTTTAACTGTTTGTCGATCGCTGCCACAATCGCGGGAATATGCTTGGGTTTAACTTTGCTATGGCGAGTTTTGGTTGGCATCACCACTAAGTTAGGTCCGGCACTACAGTCTTTGAGGCAACCCGTCGATTTTATGTGGACGCGATCGCTGAGTTGGCAATCGTCTAGAGCTTGCGTTAAAGCCTTACAGACATTGCCACTGCCACGTTTGACACAATCTGCTTTTTGACAAATCAAGATACTGGCTTGAGGCTTAGAGGATATACTCGTTTTTGGCTGACTTGATTGAGCTTGAGGAATTACTTTAGCGGCAAGGATTGCCTTGGCACTGTTGACTGGCGTGACATTGGTTACCGCAACATGATGAGCTTTAAATCTGAACGTACCCTTGGTCGGATTAAATTTTTGGACACCTGAAACTTCGATCCAATTGCCTTGTACGAGGGTTTGACCTAGTGTGGCTCTGAACTGCTTTGCCAATTTAATCGTATATTCCCCTCTAGATGTGTGAATGCGAAAATATTTACAGCGAGCTTCCCGATCTTCAGTAGTCAAAAATCCCAGAAATCGCCCTTCAAACTGGAAGTCTGATTTTTGACTTTTACCTTTTACTTTTTTTCTTTCCTGCAAACTACCTTGAAAGAATGTCGGGTTGGCTTGATAGCCACAGTCAAGCTTACTCATCTCTCAACAACATCTCCAGTTCGAGCGAAATTTCCATAATATCTTAAAATTTATTTAGTAGAATTATTCGCAATAGAATTAAAGGTAGATCGAGACTCTCCCATTGAAAACCAGCAGTTTTCTCAATGATTGAATGCAATAAATAAGAGCTAAACCCTAAGACTGAAAAGGCTCAGCTCTTCACCTAAGCAAACCAAAAGAGGATCGATTTAATCATTAAATACAGACTATCCTAAATGAGAATTAAATTTAATAAGTCCAAAGTAATATCCCTAAAGGTTGAAATGGGAAAAAATGTGTTGCCACAAGTGCGATAGCACTTTTCCTTGCCTGAGTTGCTTGCTAATTCCTCGGTTTAGGTGGTTTGGAAGATAAAGCTGACTTTGTCACCTTTGCCTAACGCTATGCGATCGCCAGCGCGGAGGCGATGCCGATTGCCTGCGGGTAATGCGGTGTTGTTAATATAGCTGCCATTAGAGCTACCCGTATCTTCAAAGTAAAAGGCATCTCCCTCAAAGCGAATATCAGCATGGACGCGAGAGACAACATCTGAGTCGGGAAATCCTGAGACATCAATGTCAGGTGGAATAACGTTATTGGGTTTGCCCAAATGAATTACAGGCAGATGGGCAGGTAATTCTAGTGTGATATTGGTTTGGATGTGTAAAAGTGAAGCTCTGATCGTTTGCAGTTGTGTCTTAGCACTGGTTCCAACCGATTGAGCCGCCACAGCTGCGATTACGGGGGGTGGCACGGTACTGATTTCGGTTAAGTCGTCGGGTGACGTAAGAGGTGGGGCAACTGGTGAAGGATCTGGTGCAACTGGACTAGATGTTGATGCTGCAGCTACAGGCTGAGGCACAGCTGTTTCTGGTGCGACGGATACTGCTACTTCTGCCGCTTTTGTCGATTTGAGGTCGAAGCCGCAATGTCCGCAAAAACTGGCATCTGATTGGACAGAAGCACCGCAGTTAGAGCAGTTAATCATCACAACCACTGGCAAAGGTGTAAAACAGGCTTCACAGTTTGTAGCACCGTCAGGGTTTGAGTGAGCGCAACTTGGGCAAATAATCATAGTCTGGTTGTTAACAATGGATTCTATGGATTAGCAACTTATGGGGAAGGAGGCTGCAAGACAGTCTTGGAAGCAATCCGAGTTTTTTTACGGTCAGCTTCGCTCAGCTCAGTACCAGATTGCAAGCGGGTAGCATTGGTTTGAAGGACTGTGGCTGCATTTCGATCGCCCATCTGTAAAGCAGTCTTTGCCGCTGATTGTAACATTGTGGCTGCTCCTGTGCGATCGCCTTGCTGTAGTTTCGCCTCAGCCAGTTGTGTCTGACGATATTTCGCCAGCGCTAAAATTTGAGTTTGCACCTGCGGATCGATCTGGGAGTTAAAGTCCTTGGTTAAAGTGGCTTCAACTAGCACTGGGGCAGACATGGAGTTGACTTTACCTTGGGCAGGATCGTCATAGCGAATCTGGGCTGCCAAAATTTCGATCGCATCGGGTGTACTGCCAGGTAAGGCATTTGCCTGATTGATATACAGATTGACAATGACCACCCGTTCGACATCGGTCATCAGGTCGCCAAGGCGCACCACTACGGTGTCACCTTCCATTTGGACTGGAAGCTCAATCGTGTCAGGCGCAACTTGGGCAATCGGCTTTAATTCAGCAATGCGCACGTTGGGAGCTAGTTGTAAAACCAAATGGGCATTGGTTAACCCCACGGATTGTACTCGACGCAAGAGCCGTCGAAACTGTTCCCCTGCTTCCTCAGGCGACTGAATATAGGTGAGCGTGCCGCCGCCTGCATCGGCAATTTGCTCTAAAACATCTTGATTCCAGTTGTCCCCAAAACCTAAGGTATGCAGTGTCATGTTGTACTCGGTGGCAAGACGCGCAAACTGAAAAGCGCGATCGTTATTGCCATGTTCGTTCTCACCATCTGTGAGCACGAAGGCTTGACTAATTGTGCCCTCCTTGCCCTTGGTCATTTCTTGCAAGCCCAACTTGATACCGTCGTCGATGCAGGTTCCCCCTGACGCCTTGAGCGACTGAATTTTGCCCTTGATCGCTTCCGTGCGATCGACGTTTTGATTTTCTACGACCACTGTAGCTTTATGATCGAAGCCGATGACGCTGAGCCGATCGCTGTACACCATCTGATCGACTAGATCGCGGGCAGCTTTTTTGACGGTATCTAAAGGTCTTCCCCCCATGGAACCACTGTGATCGAGCACGAGGCAAAGATTTAACGGGGCTCCAGTGCCAATTTCCGCAGTAGCAGATACTGTAATCGCCAGTTGACGCTGACTATTGGGTTGGGAGCTGTCAAGACAGCGATCGCTTAGGCTACAAGACAGATTTACACTCATGGCAGGCTCTATAAATTCGCTGAAAGAATTCACTAACTAGAATACCAAGACTCAACAAGATTGGGGGATTTCTTGGTCTGATGGCTGCAGAAAATCTTTATACAAGGCGAAAACATTTTCCCTTTAACCTCATCACTATTGAACTGACACCAATTTCTCTTAAATTTGCAACAGATCGGATTAGGGGTTCCGTGCAGAGCGTGGTCTTTTCAAAAAGACGCGTTGCATCATTTTTTGAAAATGGTATGAATCACATTTGAGCCGCTATTCTTCAACTAATTTTCAACATCCGATCTGGAGCGTCATGCATGCAATCAGGGTATTTTTATGAAAATTTGGATGCCTGAGGGTTCTAGAAAAATACATGTAAATTAGCAAACTGCCGATCGCGGGCGACCGTTAAAATTGCCGAACTTGGGCGGCGATCGAGGAAGTTAATCAATTGTCGAACATCTGTGAGGCGATATCCATTTAGAGCTACCAAGCGATCGCCCTCCTTTAAGCCCAATTCACTGGCGATCGAACCTGGTTGCACAGCTTGAATAATCATGCTGTTTGTCTGTAATGCCACACCTAGATGAGGACGATTGGGAGCAACTTGCGATGGAACTTCGGACTCTACGGGAATGACTGAATTAGGAATCGCTGGATTTGCAGTAGCTGAAGTGGATGTAACTGGATTGGGAGTAACAGATTTTGGAATGGAAGTTAAAGATGGAGATGGATTAGGTACGGTGGCGATATGGTTGGAACCAGAAGTACTTTGTGCGATGAAGCTTCGAGCGATCGTAGCGCTGGTGGCAAAGCCAATCCCCACATTGCTTTTCCCATTTGGAGTCAAAATCGATTTGTTCACCCCAATCAACTCTCCACGAGAATTGAGTAAAGGCCCACCCGAATTCCCTGGATTCAGGGCGGCATCTGTCTGTAAGTCTCCATTAACCCCAATACGGCTGACAATTCCTGTTGTTAACGTACCTGAAAGTCCATAGGGGCTGCCGATCGCAAACACTCTCTGTCCAACCTCAATACTATCTGCACCAGCCAAAGGAATTGTTGGCAAGCGATCGTTAGTTTGCAACTTTACTAAGGCAAGATCGTTTTTATTCTCAGTGGCAACCACTCGCCCAGCATAGGTTTTGCCATTGGGCAGTGTCACACTGACTCGATTTACGCCGCGAATCACATGCTCGTTTGTCAACACCAAGCCATCGGGAGTAATAATGCTACCCGAACCCGTACTACTTCCTGCTCTGATCGTAACAACCGCTGGGTAAGCGGCACGATACACTTGAACTGAAACCAGTTCTTCTCCACTATAGGGAATAGAATTTGCTTGGGCAGGTGCGATCTGCAACACTGCGGGGGAGCTAAGTATGGCAGCCGAAAAAACACCTAAAAAGGTGGACTTGAGGTTCATAGTCAAAGTTGACTCCGTAAGCTTGGAATGTGTGATGGGAACTGATATGTAAGCGTTTGACGGCAAGAGCGATCGCACGGTTCCCCAAAAACACGAATCCGCTATGAATCACCCGAATGGGCGATCGCGCACTGATTTAATACCATTTTCAAAAAATGACAACGCATCTTTTTGAAAAGACCGCGCGGAGCGCGGAACACAAAACCCGATCTGTCGCAATTTCAAGAGAAATTGGTATAACCTTAGGGCAGGATAAGAATTTAGGTTGGATCGGTGAGAGAGCAAATCTTTACGAGATCGAAAAAGGGAGCGTTAACTGAATATAGTACGCTCCCTTTTTTGTGCGATCTATAACGATCTATGCAGTTACCAACTCAGGGCGCTTGCTGTGGCGAATATCAGAAATCGCTTGAGCGTAGTTCTTCGCCTTAAATACGGCTGAACCAGCCACGATCGCATTGGCTCCCGCTTCCAAAACTTGCCAAGTATTATTGCCCTTAAGACCACCATCAACTTCGATCCATGGGTCGAGACCGCGTTCGTCACACATTTCACGCAACTGACGAATCTTGGGGATAACGGTAGGAATAAAGCTTTGACCGCCAAAACCTGGGTTAACGCTCATGATCAGCACGAGGTCGCAAAGATCCAAGACATGCTCGATAAAGCTGAGGGGTGTAGAGGGGTTCAGTGAAACGCCAGCCATTTTACCGAGTTCGCGAATTTGACCTAAATTGCGGTGCAAGTGAGGGCAAGCATTATGCTCGGCATGAACGGTGATAATATCCGCGCCTGCTTTGGCAAAATCAGGCACATAACGTTCTGGCTCGACGATCATTAAATGCACATCCAGAATTTTTTTGGTGACAGGACGAATTGCCTCAACGATTAATGGCCCAATCGTGATATTGGGGACAAACCGACCATCCATGACATCAACGTGAATCCAATCTGCGCCAGCAGCATCAACGGCACTAATTTCTTCGCCTAATCGACTAAAATCGGCTGACAGAATTGAGGGAGAAATAACTGTAGATTTTTGTGCCATATGCTTACGCGGTAGTGATAGTTACAGATTTTCTTAATGTTAACATTTTCAGCGACATCCTTTCGCATTCTAAAATGCGATCGCCAAGCTGAGACTGTTCCTAGATTTGCGTAGCCTAGCCTATATAATGAATGGTTGCCTACAGAACCAAATTTTTTGGGATGCGCTATGCACTGCCCTTTTTGTCAAAACATGGAAAGTCGCGTACTAGAGTCTCGTGCAGCAGAGGCAGGGCATAGCGTGCGACGCCGAAGAGAATGTTTAAAATGCCAACGTCGGTTTACGACCTACGAAAGAATTGAATTTGTGCCAATTACCGTGATTAAACGCGATGGGACGGCAGAATCTTTCGATCGCTCTAAATTGCTGCGCGGTATGGTTCGGGCCTGCGAAAAAACGGGGGTATTACAAGAAAAGTTAGAGGCAACGATCGATGAAATCGAGTCGCAGCTTCAGCTTCGAGAAAATCACAATGTTACGAGCGTAGAGATTGGTGAAATGGTTTTAGAGCATCTCCAAACCGTGAGTGAGGTGGCTTACGTGCGTTTTGCCTCTGTCTATCGCCAGTTTAAAGGCGTTAGAGATTTTGCTGAAGCCCTTAGCCAGCTAGATAAAAATGCTCATAATGAGCATAATATTGGGTGAATTCTTCCCTATGAGGCGGGAATCTTGGCGAACCATGCCGTGATGCCATCGGCGATCGCTGTTGCCAGTCGTTGCTGTTGCTCTGGATCGACAATCCATTCAAATTCATCAGGATTGATCATAAAACCGAGTTCCAAAAGCACGGATGGCGTTGTAGTCGAGCGAACGAGTGCCAAATTTGCCCAATAAACGCCATAGTCGGGACGATTGAGCTGTTTGACTAAGTAATTTTGCAAAAATCTCGCCAAATCGCTACTTTGAGGATGGTACCAAAAAGCGCCAACTCCTGCCGTATTAATTGCATCCCCATCATCGGGAAGTGCGTTGTAATGAATGCTCAACGCGATCGCGGGTTCGTTTCGATCGATCGTGTCTACCCGTTCTTCCAAACCTAAATCGATATCCTTGTCGCGGGTCATGACGACGGTAGCACCGCGCTTTTGCAGTTCGGCTTGCAAGAATTTAGAGGTAATCAGCGTCGCTGTTTTTTCTGGATAGCCCGTCGGCGATCGCGTCCCCAAGTCTTCATCTCCACCATGCCCGGGGTCGAGCACGATCTTAATGCCTGCAAGGGGTTGAGGCGCAGCAGGTTGCGATCGCAGGAGGGGGGGATGTTTGATCGAGAGCACCAGACTCGAGCCTTCGTACCGCAGTTTGTAGCCCCATTGCTGGCTAGATTTGAGTCCGATCGTGTAAACCACCTGACTGGGGGCATTCTGTTGCGAGGCGATTTGCTGCCAAGTGATTTGCCCGATCGCGGGGTCGTTGCCAATCAGAATCGTATCGGTTTGGGCGGTCACATTGTGGAGGGTGAGGGTGAGGGTGCGATCGCCCTGCGCCACGGTCATGGGAACTGGAACTTCTAAAGGGAAAGTAATCTCTGTCCAATTGGAGACTTTTTTCGTGCCGAGGCTATGGATGGTTGAATGGATGGGGGCTTCTACATCTTGGATTCGCACAGATTTACGGTTAATCCAAGCGCCATAGTCGAGTCGAAACCAATCCCCCTGTCTGCCTGTAATTAGAGCTTTTGAACCCTTGGGCAGTGGGGTCAACCGTGAAAAGTCGCTACTCGCACCCGTGCGAGTTATGGCAGAAGGAACGGTAACTTCCACGATCTGGAGGCGATCGGGCGATAGTACTTCCACTATTCCTTGGGCTGGTTGGCGGATGGTTTGATTAGCTTTGGTGACTCGAAACTCAGGTTTGCCTAGGATTCCAGAGTTCGCAAAAGCAGTACAGCCTAAATATTTACCGATCGCTGGTTCCACCGAGGGTTGATTATTGCCCGTTAAGACTGCGTAGTTAGGTGGCAGTTGTGTCTCTGACTGGCTAGTCTTTAGAGAAATCGTCCGATCGCCTAGAAATACGGAAACATCGGCATTCGGTGTGGCGATCGCTTCAAAGCAAATTCGTTCGTTGGGTTGGATCGCTATATCCTGTTTGGGAAGTAAAGAATCAGAGATAAATCCCAACTCAGAAGGCGGCGCAATTCTCGTAGCAAGTCGGATGATGTTCGTAGCGATCGCCTGCGAAGCCTGTTTTTGCCCTTGAGAATTTTGATATTCAAGCGTGAAGCTGTTTTGCCCCAGTTGTAATGGCAAGCTAGGTGCAAAATGCCCCGCCGCATTGCGTTCGATCGCCACACCGTTAATTGTGACTACCCCCTCGGGCGGAGCCGAACCAATGAAAAAGATTTTGTTACTGTAGGTTTCGTGCTTTAAGGGCGGATAGGTGAGGTGCAGTTGCGGCGATCGCATCTGCGCTCCCGCAGCTAAGGTGAGAAGTAACGTGACGACTGCTAGAAATACACTCAGGAAAAAGCGTTTAGTCCAGCCTTGGAGGGTGCGTCTTACATTCATGAAGCTTCAATACCTAAGGTTACGGGAAAGCGATCGACCTTATAAGGGAACTGCTATGCGCACAATAAGTCGGACTTACCCCCTTTAATTCCCCCTTGCAAAGGGGGAAGACTGGAAATATCTTGTGTTCCTTCCCCTACCCTGCGGGAAGTCGCTTCGCGGCTAGTGCAAGGGAAGGGTTGGGGTGGGGTAATTTCCAAATCAGAAATGTGCTTATTTTTTCTTCTTGCCTTTGCCAGGCCCGATCGTAGCATCGACCAACTCTAACTCAGAGGCGCGAAAAGAGACGATTTTTTCCCAGTTGCCACCGCCAAAAATCACAGCAACCCTACCATCGGTGACTCTTTGCACCTGTCCCTCAAAACCATAGTAGGTGTCACCTGCATTGATCACCTTCACAGCCGATCCGGGGAAAATCATGGTACTCATATTCAGCTTCTACTCCGTTGCTATATCTTCGTATGAATTGTTGTTGGTGCAATCTTTCTAACAGTGATTATATATCCATAACGAAGTCCATGACTAAAGCTATTATTCTGCCGTTATGAATAGATTCTTTTCTATGGATTTTTCAATGTTGAGATCGATCGCTTCACAGCATTCCTCAATACTTGCACCTCGATCCATCAAAGCGGCAAGTGCCTCAAAGGCATCCTTACGATCGCGTAGCAAAACCTTAGCGCGGAGGAGCGCCCATCGCTGTTCTAGTTCTACATCCTGTTGAAATGCTGGTTTAAACGTCGCGATCGCCGCACGCAGTTGGCGAATATCCTCTGCGCCACCATAGTCTTCCGTACCCTTACAAAAAAGTTGCTCTGCGGCAATTCCTGCCATCCAGACAGTACAGCAGCGATCGAGGTAGTTGGGAGTAATCTTCCCATTTACCTGAGGCTCAGATTTGGCATCTTTCGCAGTTTTAGGCTCTAAAATGCCCTCAACCGCCACACCCCTCTCAATTCCTACGGGCATTTCTCCCACGGTTTGTTGCCCAAATTTGTAATCCCCCGAACATCTGAGGCGATATCCCAAAATTTTCATGCCGAGCAAATGAGCCGCCAAAAAATGTCCAGTCTCATGATACAAAACCTGTTGAGAATATTGGGGCGATCGCTGCCGCAACCATGACATCAAAAAATCACCCCCTTTTCCCTGCCACAGAGCGCGATCGATCGCATACAGCCCTAACAGCAAAACGGCAATTCCTGCTGGCACAAATGGTGATATCCCCACAACGGGCCCCAGCAGAGCCAACATCGTAATGCTAAAAATGGCGATCGCCAAAATGTCGAGGCTATTGATCATGGGTTATACCGATCGTGGTTTGTATATGCAGACTGGGAAATTAGCGAGAGGGATCGGCTGAATGGGTCAGTTCTCGATCTTTGCGAAAGGCTGCCAGGCTTTGCTCGTCACCGATAAATCGCCAATGCCAAGGTTCGTACATCACGCCTTGGGGATTATTGGGCAAAAAAGACAGCTCAAAGCTAAATCTCGCCGCATTTTTCTCTAGCCACTGAAAGGCAACTGTGCGATCGAAACTGGAAGATAGGTTCGTACCGGGGTTGGCGCCATCCCCAATATCCACTGCATAACCTGTATGGTGTTCGCTATAGCCAGGGGGCGCACTTACCTGAGCGCGTTCGGCAGGGGTTTGGTTGCGTTGCCGCGCGATTTCATAAAACAGATAGCGTTGCACTTCTTTTGTCCGAAAACCTGATATTGCTACCAAATCGATCCCCTCGGCTCTGGCTGCATCGACCATGCTCAAATAACTTTTAGCAGCAGCGTCCCGCAGTTTGATCTCATAGCCATCTCCTGCCCTAGAAATTGTATGCAAGGTATTGGCGGGGGCTTCTTCGTAGGCAAAATGCCCAAACATTACGGGTGTGCTCGAAGGTGTGGTTGATGAAGTATCTGAGGGTGGTGCAATCGTTTTTTTGCTTTCAGCGATCGCATGACGATCTCCCATTGGATAGATACCAACAGCCAGTCCCAGCAGAACCAACAGGATGATGCTAAAAATTCGGTTGTACATGCTGGCTTTAAAGTGGATATGCCTAAATTAATGTGCCTAAACTAACGTGCAGATGGGGCAGTAAAAGAGGAAGGATTGCCCGAGGTCGTAGAATTTCGACGTTTGTAAAATGTTGCCAGACTTTGATCGTCACCAACAAATCGCCAATGCCAAGGCTCGTACATCACGCCTTGGGGATTGTTGGGCGGAAAAGACAGTTCAAAGCTAAATCTCGCCGCATTTTTTTCTAGCCACTGAAAAGCAACGGTCTTATCAAAGCTAGGGGATAGGTTTGTACTGGGGTTTGCGCCATCGCCCACATCTACCGCATAGCCTGTGTGATGTTCGCTATAGCCTGGGGGCGCACTCACCTGAGCCCTCTGAGCGGGGGTTTGATTGCGCTCGCGACTAATGTCGTAAAACAATTGGCGTTGATCTTCTTTAGAGCGAAAACCTGAAATAGCGACTAAGTCGATCCCCTCAGCTCTGGCTGCCTCGACCATGCTCAAATAACTTTTAGCAGCAGCGTCCCGCAGTTTGATCTCATAGCCATCCCCTGCCCTAGAAATCGGACGCAAGGTATTAGCAGGAGCTTCTTCATAGGCAAAATGCCCAAACATCACGGATGCTCCGTTTGAAGGCTGGCTATCGGCGATCGGCTCGGGGGGTGTCGTTACGGTTGGTTGAGGCTTGTTTGCTGTCAAGTCGGGCAATGGGGATGCAGAAACTTGAGGCTGTGAAGTTTGAGAAACTTGAGGCTGCCTCAACTCACTCAACACAAACAATAAACGAGTTGTGATTAAGGGTGTGAGAAACGCTATGACTGCTAAGCCATACCCCCACCAAGGGACTGCTCGCAGCGATCGCATCACAGGATTTGTAGAACCTGTTTTATGTTGTGCGGATTGTCCCTCCTTTTGAGGATCGCTAACACGTTGAGCAACAGGAATATCGTTGGGGATAGGCATAGATGTGGCGAAGTCCAGTCGGGGTAATATATCGCTTTCCAGCTAGCAGACAACTACAAGATTTTAGGCATAAACCTTGAATCAGTAAATCTGACCAATAGAGTACTTCATTTTATTTTTGAGCAAACTCCATAACAGTATTATCCTCAATCTTGCCTTAGTATATGTAAGGGAAAAACGGAACTAGGTTAAAAATTGTCGTTATTTAGAAATGCCCTAACATCCATAATCTAGTCTGTCGCAAAGCCATGATCAAAATACTCGTCATTGAAGATGAAGATGATATTCGTGAGGGGATTCTAGATGTTTTAAGTGCCGATAACTTTCTGACAATTGAAGCAGGCAACGGTAAAGCAGGCATTCAAATGGCAAAGCATCATAAGCCAGATCTGATCCTGTGTGATGTCAGTATGCCAGAGCTTGATGGTTATGGAGTAATTTCAGAGTTACGACAAGATCCTAGTTTTGCTACGATTCCTTTTATTTTTTTGACCGCCCAAGTTCAAAAAGATAACTTGCGCTATGGCATGAACTTGGGTGCTGATGACTATCTCACAAAGCCCATTAGTCGTTCTGAGTTATTAAAGGCAATTACGACCCGACTCGGTAAGCAGGCAGCGATCGACCAGCAGTTTCGCGTCAAACTCGATGAATTGCGCAGTAGCATCACCTTGCTTTTGCCCCACGAACTTCGCACCCCCTTGAGTGGAATTTTGGGGCTATCTGAAGCTTTGATCGAGGAGCATCAGACGCTTAGACCAGATGAGGTTTTGGAGTTGGCGCAAGATATTCATAGCTGTGGGGAAAGGTTATATCGGCTGATTCAAAATTTTCTGATGTACGCTGAGCTAGAAATTGCTGCGGCAAATCAAGCGATCGACTTGGCAACGCCGAGCGATCGCGCAGATGTGAAAACGATTGTCACCAAAAAAGCCGTGCAAAAAGCCCAAGAAAATCGTCGAGAATCAGACCTCAGAGTAACCTTAGAGAATGCCTCCATCGGCTTGCCAAGCGCTAAATTCCAAAAAATCATCGAAGAAATCTTAGACAATGCTTTCAAATATTCAGAGGTGGGCACACCTGTTCTGATCGTTAGTCAAGTTGTTGACGATCGCCTCAGTTTATCTGTGAGCGATCGCGGTCGTGGCATGACAGCCGAACAGATTGCCAATGTCGGGGCATATATGCAGTTTGAGCGCAAACTTTACGAACAGCAAGGTACTGGTCTAGGACTTGCGATCGCCAAGCGACTCACCCTGCTTTATGGGGGCGAACTGACGATTCATAGCATCTTTGGTGAGTTGACCGAAGTGTGTGTCACTTTCCCCTTAGTCTAGGTTTTAGTCTAGGTTTTTAGTAGGGGAACTTATTGCGATCGAGGCAGTTAAATCGATATCAGGGGCAGTATTAGCGTCACAAAATAGTAAACCAGCGGTGCAGTAAATACATAGCTATCCGCACGATCTAAAATTCCCCCATGCCCAGGCATAATCTGACCTGAGTCTTTGACACCCGCATCTCGTTTCATCATCGACTCTGTAAGATCTCCCAACAAGCCTGCTAAGCCAATCAATAGACCTAACATAGAACCCGTCAGCCACCAAGTCTGCCAGCCTAAGCAAAACGCCCAAATTAGAGCGACGATTACACAACTCACTAAGCCAAAAGCTGCACCTTCTACAGTCTTTTTAGGGCTGATATCTGATAGCCTTGTGCGTCCAAATATTTTGCCCATCACATAAGCGCCAATATCTGAGGCCCAGATGCAACTAAAGGACATCAACACATAGATACCCCCCTGACTTAAGTAAAAGTCCCAGTCCCAGTTTGCACCCAACTGGCCGGCTAAGTGCAAAGGATCTCCTTGTTCTAGACCGCGCAGACGCACCCAAAAGCTAGGTAAATAGCCCCCGTAAAATAACCCTAAAATTGAGGCTGAAATATCGGCGATCGTGGCAAATTGCGGCTGAAATAACAGATAAAAGCAGATAAATGTGCCAGCGACGGGCAAGACGGCATCCGCAAACTCTATTTTTACCTGTGCCACAATCAGTAAAGCTTGGCTCACCAGTAGGGTGATTTTGGTTGCTGGCGACATCCCTTTCGATTTGACCAAGTTGAAATATTCCAACTGCCCCAGACAAATCAAGATTGCAAAGATGATGGTGAATGCCCAACCACCAAATGCGATCGCTGCCAATGCCAGAGGAATGGCAACAACAGCACTAATTATGCGAGTCCAGGGCATGAAGATTCTACCTTTCAGACAATTCCATGATTTTTGCGATCGCAGGTTCAGTTATTCCAGCACAATGATTTCGGCGTAATGAATTTGAGTTGGACTGCTATAGGCTAAGTAATCTAGCGTAAACGATCTGAGCGTAGAAACCACCAATTCGTTAAAATTACACACAGCCATTCTGCCTGTATTTTTTCAGTAGCGATCGTAAGTGCGATCTCGCTAGATGTAGTGCAGTACAATACAGAGTGCTTAAGCCCCCTAGATCGATTTGCAGTCTTCCATGCAGTCCGCCCCTAAACAAGCCAAAACCTATTACGCTATATTAGGACTAACGCCATGGGCAAGTGCAGTCCAAATTCGGCAAGCATATCGAGATCTGAGCAAACTTTACCATCCTGACACTACCCAGCTCTCTAAAGAAATTGCGATCGAACAATTTAGGCAAATTAATGAAGCCTATGCCACCCTAAGTAACCCAGAGCGGCGTAACACCTACGACCAAATGATTCGATTTTCACGGTTAAACTATCTAAATCATCAAACAGATAGTTCGGAAACACAGAATCTAGGTAATAGGTATCGCCATCCCCTACAGGAGGACGATGGGTTGCCCTGCGAACGACCCCTATCTGGTGGCGAATTGTTTGTCCTTTTTCTTATGGCAGTCACCTTGATTGCCTGCGTGCTGCTTGTCCTGCTAATTGGTTGGCTGCGCGGAGATGCACTCCTACCTGAAATCCTATCTACCTCCATGAATTTTTCACCGTTTGCATAACCTTAAGGCATGATTGCATAATGATCCTTCCACCTGCTGAAACACCGCTGTATAACCACACACTGCCCGTGCTAGAGTCTTGGCTCAAGATTCAGGGCTGCCGACAAGATCGTTCTAATTTGAGTGTGTGGCGAGTTAAACGTCCGAGTTGGGAAGCTGAGATTTCTATGGAAGTCGAAGAAATCAGGGTGCGCTATATCAATGCGATCGCAGGAAATCGAGATTTGCAACGAGTTTTCCCCTATTCGCTGAGCCGTAAAGACATTGAAGATGCCATCTTTATTGGCCCTTAATAACTTAGCTTCAGAAGCTTGACTTATACCTGACTTATATGGTTTATGGTTAGTAATGCCGCAAGATATTCCATAGCAGTTTAAGCCAACAACGGTGTAGCATAAAAACGCCCAATCGGGGGCATGGCATTAGAAATGTAGTAGGGGTCTGAGCGATCGCATTCAAGTCCTCGCAAAATTTCCAGTCGAAGCAAGACAAAAAAGCCGTAAGTTATAAAAGCGCAAGTGTATTCAAACTGAAGATGCAGTATAAACACACCGTCATAAAACGATTCAGTCAACAGACTTCAGCACAGAAAAGCTCAACGTGAAGGATTGAAAGACAGACAGAATCTTGATGCTATTGCTTTTGACATCCTAATAAAAGCTTTAAACCACAAATTTAAACAGTAGATTTAACGATTCAGCACAGAGATATTCATTTATTCATATGTTTTTGGAGGTTCATTGAGTAAATCCTATAGAGTTGCCATACTAGGCGCAACAGGAGCAGTCGGTACAGAGTTATTGGCGTTATTGCGCGAGAGAAATTTCCCGCTGAGCGAGCTAACACTGCTCGCTTCGGAATATTCCGCAGGTAAAGAAATCCAGTTTGGCACAGACAGGTTGACGGTCAAAACGGTACAGGCTGATTCCTTTGATGGCATAGATCTAGTTTTGGCTTCAGCGGGTGGCAGCGTGTCTAAGCAATGGGCCCCGATCGCTGCCAAGGCAGGAGCAGTTACGATCGATAACTCCAGCGCTTTTCGGATGAATCCTGATGTCCCCTTAGTCGTTCCTGAGGTAAACCCCGAAGCCGTTGCACAACACCAAGGAATTATTGCAAATCCCAATTGCACCACAATTCTCATGAGTGTGGCGGTGTTTCCCCTGCATCAAGTCCAACCGATTAAACGCATTGTTGCCGCGACTTACCAATCGGCAAGTGGTGCGGGGGCACGAGCCATGGAAGAGGTCAAGCAACAAGCCCAAGCAATTCTCAATCAAGAGCCTGCGAAAGCCGAGATTTTGCCCTATCCTTTGGCATTTAATCTGTTTTTACACAACTCTGCCCTTAACGCGCAGGGCTACTGCGAAGAAGAGATGAAAATGGTCAATGAAACTCGCAAGATTTTCAGCGCCCCCGATCTGAGGATTACAGCTACCTGTGTACGGGTTCCCGTACTTCGCGCCCACTCTGAGGCGATTAATCTAGAGTTTGACGAACCATTCAGCCCTGAGGCGGCTCGTCAGATTTTGGCAAAAGCTCCAGGCATCAAGCTGGTAGAAGACTTTGGCAAAAATTACTTCCCAATGCCGATCGATGCCAGTGGCAAAGATGAGGTACTTGTGGGTCGTATTCGTCAGGATATTTCTCATCCTGCTGGATTAGATCTATGGCTATGTGGCGATCAAATTCGTAAGGGGGCTGCTCTCAATGCGGTTCAGATTGCGGAGTTATTGATTGCCAAGAACTTACTCTAATCCGCGATCGTAAAAGCCCCTGTTGCCAGAACCAAATTCCCAGTTTATTCTTCTACAAAATATTAGAGATATTCACAACCTGAGATTGATGACACATGCTTCTCATTCCTATCATTATGTTCGATCTAAATAAGGGATAACTTTCTCAGCCTATGAGTGCGATTGACTTTGGTCGGGTAATTACTGCAATGGTCACTCCCTTCGATCTAGAGGGTAAAGTTGACTATGTCCGTGCAGAAAAATTAGCAGTACATCTGGTCGAAAACGGCACAGATTCTCTGGTGATTTGTGGCACGACGGGTGAGTCGCCGACCTTGAGTTGGGATGAGGAATATCAATTATTCCAAGTCATCCAAAAAGCTGTATCTGGCAAAGCCAAAGTTATTGCAGGAACGGGTTCTAACTCTACCTCTGAAGCGATCGCTGCTACCCAAAAAGCCGCGCACTTAGGGCTAGATGGTACATTGCAGGTCACGCCCTACTACAACAAGCCCCCCCAAGCTGGGTTGTATCAGCATTTTGCCGCGATCGCGCAAGCCGCACCAGATATCCCCATGATTTTGTATAATATACCTGGGCGCACTGGTTGTAAGCTGGAACCAGAAACAGTTGCGCAGTTGGCTGAAATTCCTAGTATTATTGGCATTAAGGAAGCCACTGGGGATCTCGATCAAGCCAGTCAGATTCGGGCGATTACACCCACTAGTTTTGACATCTACTCGGGGGATGACTCTCTAACCTTGCCATTGATGGCTGTAGGCGCAAAAGGAGTTATTAGTGTGGCATCTCACTTGGTTGGGAATGAGATGCAGTCCATGATTCAGGCTTTTATTACGGGGAATGTCCAACGCGCTACAGAGATTCATATTCAACTATTGCCTCTGTTTAAAGCTTTATTTCTGACCACAAATCCTATTCTTGTGAAAGCAGCCCTGCATATGGTTGGCTTAGATACAGGAGTCCTACGATTACCCCTTGTGAAAAGTTCTCCAGAGCTTGAAACCAAACTCAGAGCCGTAATGAATCGCTTGGGCATTACGTCATAGATTGAGTTTTCCAGTTGCTAACTTTCCAATTATCCAGTTGTCCAGTTGTCAGTAGTTTGTTGCAAATTGACTTTTAACTACCGATCGCTCGCAACCAAACAGATTTTCCTTTTACTTCAATACAAACCGAAACACAGAAACAACATATGACTAACAAATCCAATTCTCCAGCACTGAAGATTATTCCTTTAGGTGGTTTGAAAGAAATTGGCAAAAACACATGGGTGTTTGAAATCAATGATGAAATTATGCTCCTAGATGGAGGTTTATCCTTCCCCGAAGGCAGTATGCCAGGGGTGAATATCGTGCTGCCAGATATGACCTATCTGCGCCAAAATCGCCACAAGATTAAGGGCATGATTGTGACCCACGGTCACGAAGATCATATCGGCGCGATCGCTTTCCATCTCAAGCAGTTTGATATCCCCGTGATTTACGGTCCCCGCCTTGCCATGGCACTTCTAGAAGACAAACTGAAAGAAGCGGGCGTATTGCACCAAACCGAATTGCGACGGGTGATGCCTCGCGATGTCGTCCGCATCGGTAGTAATTTCTTTGTCGAATTTATTCGCAATACCCACTCCATTGCCGATAGCTGCACGATCGCGATTAATACGCCTGCAGGATTAGTAATTCACTCGGGTGACTTTAAAATCGACCATACGCCTGTTGACGGTGAGTATTTTGACTTCCATCGCCTTGCTGAGCATGGTGAGAAAGGTGTGTTATGCCTGATCAGCGATTCTACCAATGCCGAAATTCCTGGCGTAACTCCCTCAGAACGTTCGGTTTACCCCAACCTTGAGAGAGCTTTTGCCACTGCCAAGGGAAGAGTGATTGTCACCACTTTCGCTTCGTCGGTTCACCGCGTTAACATGATTCTCGATATTGCCGAAAAGCAAGGTCGTGTGGTGGGTATCGTCGGGCGATCGATGTTGAATGTCATTGCTCATGCTCGTACCCTTGGCTATGTCAAGTGCCGCGATGAGTTATTACAACCCTTGCAAAATCTGCGCCATTATAAGAATGACCAAATCCTCATTCTCACCACGGGTTCGCAAGGGGAGCCGATGTCTGCGCTGACCCGCATGGCAAATGGTAGCCACAGACAATTACAGATTCAGCAGGGCGATACGGTTGTATTCTCTGCCAATCCGATTCCTGGAAATACGATTCCTGTGGTGCGCACGATCGATAAGCTAATGGCAATGGGTGCGAATGTTGTCTATGGTAAAGATAAGGGCATCCACGTTTCTGGACATGGCGCTCAAGAAGATCAAAAGATGATGCTGGCGCTGGTTCGTCCTAAGTTCTTTTTCCCTGCTCACGGCGAACTGCGCATGCTCTTGCAACATGGCAGAATGGCAGAAGCCATGGGTATTCCTAAGGAAAATATCATCATTGCGGAAAATGGCGATGTTGTGGAAGTCTGCGAAGACCATATTCGCGTTGCGGATAAGGTTCCTTCGGGCGTGGAGTTGGTGGATTCTTCGCGTGATGGCTTTGTCAAGGGCGATGTGCTGCGCGATCGCCAACAGCTTGCAGGAGATGGCATTGTCACCATCGCGGTTTCCGTGGGAGCCGATGGCAAACTATCTGCAACGCCAGATGTACAACTCAATGGCGTAGTCTTGGCAATGGATCGCTCCGATTTGATGGCACACCTCACCCAAACTCTTGAAACTTCGCTGAGTAACTGCTGGGAATCTTTTGCTCGGAATCTTGGCGACCAACAAGAGGTCGATTGGACGGGCATTCGCTATCAGTTAGAGCGCGACGTGAATCGCATGATCAAAAATAAGATTCAGAGTCGTCCGATGTTGGTGCTGTTACTGCAAACACCTGCTGGCAGCAAAACTGCTACATCAGTGGCTACTGGTGCTGCGATCGCAACGCCAAACCCCAATGGTACGCCTGCGGCTGGCAAGCGTCGTCGCACAGCGGCGGCAGTTTCATAAATATCTGCGATTCATAGCTTGACAGAACATTGCTTCGTACGGGTTTTATCCTTGAGGAAGTGATGTTCTTTTTTATGGCAGGACAATTCATGAATTGCCCTATGATAGAAATTTCATGAAAATCATACCAATTTCACTTAAATTTGCAACAGATCGAGGTTTGAGTTCCGCGCAGAGCGCGGTCTTTTCAAAAAGATGCGTTGCATCATTTTTTGAAAATGGTATCAGATTGATTCCTCTCTATAGGAACGGATAAATTTCCTGAGTTCCTTGATTTGAAATCTTTCTACCAAAGATCGGAGTTTAGAAGCAAAGGGAACCAGACTAGGATCTGATGTTTCTAATTGGGTTGCAGTATCGATCAGTTTATTCAACGTTCCTTTAAGTGCCAAGTCCATAAGCCGATCTAGGATCTCTGGGGATGGCGGAACGATTGTGACTGAAGTGACTTCAGGATCGCTGGCATTTTTCTGGATGATTTGTCTGTCAATAGGTGCATAGCTCCACTCTAAATTTAGATGGGTTTGTAGAATCTCCAAGAGTTTTTCCGCATGAAATGGTTTTTCTAGGAAGGCGTTCGCTCCCATCTCTAAACTCTTTTGCCGATCGGATTCAAATGCTCTGGCTGAGGATAACACGATCGCAAAAGATTCACCTTGGGGAAGTTGACGCAACCGACGAATCAATTCCCAGCCATCCATACTTGGCATGGATAAATCGACAACGATCAGATCGGGTTGCCATGAAACTGCACGCTCTATGCCCGATCGCCCGTTTTCGGCTTCCTGCATCTCAAACCCTAAGGGCTGAAGTAAATCGAGGAAAATAAGGCGGTTGTCTGGTTTGTCGTCAACAATAAGGATTTTGCGCGGTTGTCCTTTAAAGCCAATAATTTGAGGTGGAGGAGTTGTTCTAGGTTCTTCGATCGCAGTTGCGGCTGCACGGACTTGAAGTGTAAACCCAAATACGCTACCTTGACCCAGTTGACTTTGAATTTCTAGGGTAGAACCCATCATGGTCAAGAGACTATGGGTAATTGCTAAACCTAAGCCTGTGCCCTCTGATTGACGAGTGGTATCTCCTACCTGTTCAAAGGGTAAAAGAATTCGTTCTAACTGTTCTGAAGAGATTCCAATTCCCGTATCAGCGATCGTAAAACGAATTGTAAATTCCGTCCATCCTTCTGCACCACTTGCTAGAAGCTGTTGCTCTTGCCCAAGAACATCCACTCGAAAGGTAACACTGCCAAGGTCTGTAAATTTGATCGCATTGCCCAGTAGGTTGAGCAGTACTTGACGCAGCCGTTTGGCATCGACATAGATTTCTCTCGGTAGCGGGAAAGAAGATTCATAAATAAAATCAATGTTTTTCTGCCCCGCACTGATATGGCAAATGTCTATTAAGTCTTGCAGAAATGGGGCTAAATACTGCTCGGCAATCTGAAGTTCTAGCTTCTTTGCTTCGATTTTGGCAAGGTCGAGAATATCGCCGATCAAGGTCAAAAGATGGGTGCCGCAGCGATAAATTATGCCTAGACCCTCTCGATCGCGATCGGTCAAGGTTGTTGAATTTTGCAAAATTTGGGTATAACCGAGAATGCCGTTCAGAGGTGTACGTAGTTCGTGGCTGACATTTGCCAAAAATTCACTCTTGGCGCGATTAGCCATTTCGGCAGCTTCTTTAGCCTGTTTTAATTCAGCCGTGCGTTCTTCTACGCGAACTTCAAGGTCTATATTGGCTTGACGCAATGCTTCTTCAGCACGTTTGCGATCGCTGATATCTACGACGACAGCAATGGTTTGAGGATCGCTACCCTCGATAAACGCAGCGCCAATCAACACGGGTACGCGACTGCCATCTTTACGGAAGTATTCTTTTTCCCAAGGCTTGATTTCACCCGTGCGCGTAAGTTCTTCGATCGCGTGCATATCTGCGGCAACATGCTCTGGCGGTGTGATCTCATTCCATGGCGGTAAACCCGATTGTAAATCTTCCCTGCTGTAGCCCAACATTTGCAAAAAGCGATCGTTGGCATCCACAATGTAACCGTCAAAGTTAGAGAAAACCATACCTGCCACATTGGATTCAAAAACACGTCGCAAGAGGGCTTCACTCTTGCGCAGAGCAGCTTCTGCCCGTTTGCGATCGCTGATGTCCGTATGCGTTCCTAACATCCGCAGGGGTTGTCCAGTTTCATCCCATGCCACAACTTTCCCGATGGAGAGAATCCACTTCCAATCTCCATGTTTAGTCCGTTGTCGAAACTCTACCTTGTAATCGGAAATTTCTCCGCAAACGTAGGCCTGATAGGTTGCTGCAACGCGCTCGATGTCATCTGGATGTAGCCGCTCGATCCATTTGGTATTTGTTTCCTGAAATTCCAAGGGATCGTACCCCAGCATCGTGGCATATTCTGGACTGACAATGGCTATCCCCGTTTGTGGGTTGAGATCGTAGAGTCCTTGATTTGCTGCTGTCAGAGCGAGGCGCAACCGTTCTTCACTATCTCTTAACTCTGCCTCGGCTAGTTTGCGATCGCTCACATCCTGCGCTGCACCGATGTACTGAAGCACGCGACCTTCTGCATCTCGTTTGAAGACGCTCGTTCGATCTAATAGATATCGCCAACTGCCATCGACATGAAGCATTCGATATTCTTGCTCGATAATTTGTTTGTCTTGAGCCGCAGCGATTGTCTGTTGATACTCTAAGACTTTTGTCCAGTCATCTGGATGGACAAGCGAGGGTAAGACGTTTTTCCCCATGGCTTTTATTTCGTCAATTGTGTAACCAAGGATGCTAAAAACTTCGCGGTTGCAATAGATATTACGCTGTTCGCTCAGATCGTAGATATAAATAATATTAGGCGTGTTTTCGGCAATACTCTGAATAAACTGCTGGGACTCTTGCAAGGCAATTTCGACTTGTTTGCGATCGCTAATGTCATTAATGACTCCATCAATGCATTGCTCCTCTAGATTGAGACTTAAGGAAACCAATCCCCAGCATTGTTTGCCCCCATGCTGCTGGAACTCAAACTCAAAGTTGTTGAGTTGACCGAACTGACGTAAGTGTTCGAGAACTTGCTGGCGCAAGTCAATACTATAAAAGTCTGCCGTTTTTTTCTTGCCGACAACTTCATTGATAGACTGATAGCCTGTTAGCTCTACAAAATATTGATTGGCGGCGAGAACCAGCCCATCTTCAATGCGACTGCGGAAAATCCCCACCTGAGAATTATCAAAAATACGTCGATATTTCATCTCGCTCTGACGTAGGGCTTCCTCTGCTTGTTTGCGTTCTGTGATGTCAAGGGCAACACCTACCATACGCAAACCATTACCCTCTTCATTTTCCACGACTTTTCCACGCACTGCGACCCATCGTATCTCTCCCTTGAGGTGATTAATTCGGTATTCAACGTTGTAGGGAGATTGGGTGGCAAAACTATGGGAAAGTGCCTGAAATACTCGTTCTTGGTCTTCGACATAAACTAATTTCAGAAAGGCTTCGCGGTCGCCGGGGAAAGTGCCTGGTGCATAGCCAAAAATTGCTTCCGTTCGTTCCGACCAAATCCCCGTATCTAGGTTAGATTCCCAAGTTCCCATCTCAGCAGCCTCCAGAGCCAGTTGCAAACGCAATCGCTCTGACTGGAGTTGTTGTTCTGTACGTTTGCGATCGCTGATATCTTCAGCAATTCCTGCAATGCGATACACCTGACTGGATCGATCTCGGATCGGAAAGGCGCGATCGTGAATCCAGCGAATCTCTCCATCGCGTCGAATTATACGGTATTCTCGATCGTGTCCGTTCTCAGCAGTCTTCTCTAGTGATATCATGATGCGATCGCGATCTTGCGGATGGATGGCTTCTAACCAAAGCATGGGCGTGCGGTAGAGTTCTTCACAGGTATATCCCCAAATTCTCTCAAAGGCTGGACTGACATACATGGTTCGACTTTGATCCGCAGGCGCAAGCCAAAAGACTTGATCGATATTTTCTGCTAGCTGTCGAAATCTTTCTTCACTCTCCTGTAGTATTAGTTTAGATCCTGCTAATTCTTGGGTGCGTTTATTTACTCGTTCTTCCAGATTTTGGTTGAGAGATTCTAGATCGTCTAAAGTCTGCGATCTTTCTAATTCCACAGTGACTCGCGCTCCAAAAATGCGGAGCAATAGTTCGGCACGTTTGGGATTGAATAATGGTTGGTGATTTAGCACGCAAAGCACTCCGATCTTTTCACCTGCGGCATTTTGCAAGGCAACACCTAGGTAGCTATCTACATCCCTCCCAACCAAATTTTGATTAAGTGGAAACAACTGTTTCACGCCAGAGCAGGCGTAGACACCTTCTCGAAGCACTAACTCGCAGGGAGTATGGGCGATTTTATAGACTAAATTGGGCTGAAGCCGATCTTCGGCATACCAGGCAAGCGTTTCTAGGTTTTCTCCCACTTGTCGGTCAAGATAAACATAAGACACATCAAGGGCGATCGCAATTTGTTTAACCAGTTCAGAGAAAAATTCTTTACCTGTAACAGAAGCAGTACCCTCTACCAAGCTTTGCAGGGCTAGGTCCTCTTGTTTGCGATCGGTAATATCAACAACCGAACCGACAAATCCCACCAGATCGCCATTTATATTGCGTTCGGGAACGGCTTGAACAAAGCCCCACTTGATCGAACCATCAGGGTAGAGATATCGGTGTTCGATGCAATATTCGGCATCATGCCCAAGATTTATCTGTTCGACAAAGTTAGTCCAAGCGGCATACATCCAGCTGCGATCGTCGGGGTGTAAATTTTTGCCCCAGTTGTTACCTAAATTTTCTTCTAGAGATAGCCCTGTAATTTGTAGGGTTTTAGCATTCGCATAAATGCAAGATCCGCTCAGATCGTTGTGAAAAATGC
Organism: Tumidithrix helvetica PCC 7403; assembly: GCF_965232925.1. NCBI lineage: Bacteria > Bacillati > Cyanobacteriota > Cyanophyceae > Pseudanabaenales > Pseudanabaenaceae > Tumidithrix > Tumidithrix helvetica. The sequence goes on along the minus strand of NZ_CBDDRA010000005.1, from coordinate 51,750 downwards.
CAACGGGGCTAACTTCTGAAAGGAGGCGATAACGTCGTTCGCTTTCCCGAAGTGCCTCTGCTACCAGAATGCGATCGGTGATCACTTCGCCAAAGATAATGATGCCACCGATAGAATCTTCTGTATCGTACCAAGGACGAACCTCCCAACGCACCCACTCCTGTTTCCCATCGGGACGAATGTATGTGTCTTGTTCGTTTCTCTCTACAAATCCATTTAAGCCGCGTTGATGAATCTTTTTCCAGTAATCGGGAACTCCAGGAAACACATCGTAATGACATTTCCCGATGATGGGTTGTTCGCCTAAGTTATAGTCTGATATCCAGCGCTGACTGGCTACCTGATAGTTCATCTGGCAATCGAACATTGCTACTGCTACTGGGCTATATTCCACGAATAACTGTAGTTGTTGCTGATTGCGCCGTAGTTGCTGGGTGCGCTCCTGCACCTGTTGCTCTAGATCGGCATTTAACGCTTCTAGTTCGCGATTAGCTCGTTCGAGGGCCACTTGTTGTTGGGCTAGTTGCTGCTCTTGCTGATAGCGGCGTAACGCCTCTGTCACTGTTAGACTGAGATCGATCTCGTTCCAAGGTTTAGCCAGAAAGCGATAGAGGTTCCCCTGATTGACAACATTGCCGACATCCTCGGCGCTGGCTTGCCCCGTGAGCATCACTTGCAAAATCTGAGGATAGCGATGGTGTAGTTCTATCAGAAATCGATCGCCCTTCATGCCTGGCATGATTTGGTCAGAAATGACCAGGGGAATTTCTACGCCCTCAGACAATAAATCTTCAACGAGTTCAAACGCTTCATCCGCACTTTCGGCGATTTCAACCTTACAGTCAGGAAAATGCCGCAACAACTGGGTTCTTAAAGCGAGAAGAACATTGCGTTCGTCATCAACGCAGAGGATAGTTTGCTTATTCATTGGGCATCTCCCGATCGCTACGATCGCATGGTATGACATCTCCTGTCGTTAAAGGGTATCCAGAGGAAGGTTTATCACAGATATTTGCCAAGGGTAAAATAACTGTAAATGTTGTGCGCCCCAGATGGCTGCAAACTTGAATTTCACCATCATGCTTCTGCACAATTTTCTGAACAATGTCTAGCCCCAGCCCACTCCCTTCGCCCCTTGGCTTTGTGGTTACAAACGGCTCAAAAATCTTGGCTTGCATCTCTACAGGAATCCCGCCTCCTGAATCTGTGATTTCCACGATCGCATGTTCTTCAGTTTGCGCTATAGCAACCTCAAGCGTACCTTGCTGCCCCATCGCATAGATGGCATTGTCAATTAAATTTACCCATACTTGCGTGAGTTCATCTGGGTCGCAGAGAATTGCGGAGATTTTGGCATAGCGACGGATCACTTCAATCCCTTGTTTCAGTCGGCTTTGATAGAGCGTCAGGGCTACCTCAATGCCATCGCTAATTTGGGCGAGACTTTTCTCACCAGCTTCACTGCGATGGCTGTATGTTTTGAGCGCAAACACGATTTTTGCCGCGCGATCGACTTCCTGTTGAATGTTACTGGCATTCTGGCTTTGCTGCACCAGCTTATAAGCAACCTGTAAAATGTCATAGCAATCAGGAACTTCGAGAAGGGGCTGATAGGCTTCGAGAACTGAGTCTATTCGCAGGATGGCGAGTTGAGAAGCGATCGCTTGAGCATCGACAATCCCCAGATCGCTGAGTTCAGTTTGCAATCGCCGCCGCAGTTGTCGTTCCTCTTTGGTTGAGAGAGACTGCTGTTGCTGAAGCGAAGTATTTACCAAAGCGATAAAAGCAGCCTGTTGTGAAGGAGCTAGCCGTTGCATCAATACTGGTAATTGTTGAAGTGAAACGTTAAACGCAGCGATAATATTGCCTGTGGCACTGCGAATTACCCCTAAAGGTGTGTTGACTTCATGGGCAACGCTGGCAGTGAGCTGTCCGAGCGCTGCCATTTTTTCCGCTTGAATCAGTTCTGCTTGGGTAGCTTGGAGGTCGGCTAAAGTCTGAGAGAGTTCCTGCGTGCGTTCTTCCACCTTTTGCTCTAGGGTTTGGGAATACTCTTCAAGTAGTCGTGCTTGGTGTTGGAGTTTGGCTTCAGTGGCTTTGCGATCGCTAATGTCACGGAAGCTCCAGATTCTCCCACAATGCTCTCCAGATGGCAGTATTACCGAGGTAGAAGCCCGTTCCAAAACATATCCATTCCTCAAGTTAATCTCATCAAAACTAGCTTCATACGGATGCTCGTAGAGATATTCCACCTTTTTTAAAAACTCCTCTGGCTGCTCTAGGCGATCTAGGACAAATCCTAAAAGCTGGTAATCGTCTTTGGTGTCAAGAACGCTCTGAGGAATGTTCCATAGTTCGGCAAATCCCCGATTGTAGGCACTAACCCGTCGATTTTTGTCAATCACTAAAATGCCATCTGGAGAAGCTTCTCGCTGAGCTTCCAGAAAAGCGTTGCTCTGCTGGAGATCGAGCTTAGATTGCTGGCTTTCATTGAGTATGCGAGCGTTGTCAAGAGAGATCGCGGCTTGGGTACTGAGGAGGTTGAGAACGGCAATCCGATCGCTGGTGAATGCCCCCACGGTCAGATTGTTTTCTAGATATAAAACCCCCAGCAACTTTCCTTGTCTCAGAATGGGAGTACATAGAACGCTTTTGGGTTGGTGCTGGATGATGTAGCGATCGCTAGCAAACTGAGTATTTTCCCTAGCATCGGCTAAGACTAGAGGTTCTAAACTGCATATGACCCAATTTACCAAACTACTTGCCACATCTTGGCTTAATTCTAGAGATATCGGTGCGGATAGGATTTGCGGCTGCTGTCCAGAGGTTCCTAGGGCGGCGATCTGTAGCTCCTGTTCCACTTGTAGTAATAAGACGCCCTTCTCTGCAACCGCATGGACGATCGCGATATTGAGGAACGTTTCCACGAGCTTATCAAGTTCAATTTCACTGGAAATCGATTGAGATGCCTTAAGGAGTGTGGCTAAATCTTGTGGATTCATGGCAGTTTTTCCCTCCTGTCCTTGAGGTCTATAGGCAATGGAAAGTAAAGGCTAAAGGTCGTTCGTCCCGATTGACTCTTGACCTGAATGTCACCATCATGTTTCCGAACAATTTGTCGCACAATGTCCAGTCCTAGTCCGCTACCTTCTCCCCTCGGTTTGGAGGTCACAAACGGCTCGAAGATTTTTGCTTGAATTTCTGTCGGAATTCCGCATCCCGAATCTGTAATTTCCACGATCGCATGTTCTAGATTTTGGGTCAATGTAACTTCTAACGTACCCACTTGCCCCATGGCATAAATCGCATTATCGATTAAATTCACCCACACTTGCGTGAGTTCGTCAGGGTCGCAGAGAATTGCTGGGATTTCGGCATAGCGGCGGATCACTTCAATTCCTTGTTTCAGACGGCTTTGGTAGAGCGTCAGAGCTACCTCAATGCCATCGCTAATTTGAGCGAGACTCTTCTCACCAGCTTCGCTGCGATGGCTGTAGGTTTTGAGCGCAAACACGATCTTGGCGGCGCGGTCTACTTCCTGTTGAATGCTGCGAGTATTTTGATGTTGCAATACCAGTTTGTAGGCAACCTGCAAAATGTCGTGACAGTTCGGATCTTGCAGAATAGATTGATAAAGGTGCAGATCGGAACCCAGTTGCATCTGACTGAGTTGATTCGCGATGCCAACTGCGTTGGCAATACCTTGGGTAGCCAGTTCGCTTTGCAGTTGTCGCCGCAGTTGTCGCTCTTCTCTGGTAGATAGCGGTTGAGATTTCTGAAGGGCGGCATTTACCAAACGCAGGAACTCCTCCTGTTGTTTGGGAGTCAGGCTTTGCATGAGTTGGGGCAATTGCTGCAGGGAGACACTGCTAGCCGCGACGATATTGCCCGTAGCTGCGCGAATCACACCTAGAGGCGTGTTGATCTCGTGGGCGACACTGGCAGTGAGTTGTCCCAAGGCTGCCATCTTTTCGGATTGAATCAGTCCTGCTTGCGTAGATTGGAGATTGGATAATGCTTGCGAAAGCTCTTGGGTGCGTTCTTCTACCCTCAGTTCTAGAGTCTGGGTATACTCTTCGAGTTGTTGCGCTTGATGTTGAAGTTGGGCTTCCGCAGCTTTGCGATCGCTAATATCTCTCTGCAAACCAACCATTCGTAAAGGCTTGCCATCGGCATCGCGGGCAACTACTTTGCCGTAGTTCGCCATCCATTTCCATGTTCCATCTTTAGAAAGGGCGCGATATTCAACCTGATAGGGAACTGAGCTGTCTTGCAGGTGCGCGTTGAGCATCTCCATCAATTGGGGCAGATCGTCAGGATGGAGCATTTGAATCCAAGTATCGACATGACCTAGAGGTTCACCAACTTCATAACCCAACATTCCCAGCCAACGCGGACTCAGATAGGCTTCACCCGTCACAATATTCCAATCCCACAAGCCATCACCTGAGCCTTCAAGCGCCAGTTGCAATTGTTCTTGACTTAAACGAATGGATTCCTCCGCTCGTTTGCGCTCTGTAATGTCAAGGGCTACGCCAACGATCCGCCAGCCAGTACCATCTTCATTTCGTGCTACTTTCCCATTCACAACCACCCAACGAATTTCTCCATGGGGGTAGTTAATCCGATATTCGATTTTGTAGGGAGATTGGGTGGTAAAACTACGAGCAAGGGCGCTAAATACGCGCTCTTGGTCTTCGGCATAAACCAATTTCATAAAAGCCTCGCGATCGCCTGGAAATGTACCAGGGGCAAAACCAAAAATTGCTTCTGTGCGTTCTGACCAATAGCCTATCTCCATATTGGACTCCCAAGTACCCATTTCAGAGGCTTCTAGGGCAATTTGCAAACGCAATCTCTCAGCTTGGAGGTTTTGTTCTGCTTGTTTGCGATCGCTAATATCTTGAACGACCCCAATAAAGTATTCTGGCTCTCCATTCAAGTTATTGATTAGCGATACATTAAGGTTTACCCAGATAATGCGACTATCTTTGTGAATGTAGCGCTTTTCTATGAAAAATGCCTTACTCTCTCCTGTCAGCAGTTTCCTAACATTTTCTCTGTCTAGGGCAATGTCATCGGGATGAGTAATTTCCTCAAAGGTTTTATTGAACAGTTCGGCTTCTTGGTAGCCAAGAATATCGCAAAATTTCTGGTTGAGTTTTACAAATTGTCCATTTAAGTCAGTCTGTCCTATTCCCACAGCAGCTTGTTCAAAGGTGGCGCGGAACCTTTCTTCGCTCTGTTGCAGGGATATCTCTACCTTGCGCCGCTCAGTATCGTCTTGGGTACTAACAACTACGCCTGAGATCGTGCCATTCTCTTCAAAATATGGGGAATAGGTAACTCGAATAAAGCGATCGCCTACTTTTTGGAAGTGAAACCAATCCTCATAACGAATTATTTCGCCAGCAAGACATCGATCTAACCTTGGTTTAATCACGAACTGGAACGCATTTTCACCCAATAAATCGGGAATTGTGCGTCCGATAATATCTTCCCATGCCTGACCGTTGCGATCTAAATAGGTTTGATTGACCAAGCGATAGGTATAGTTTCGGTCAACCAGAGCCATACCATCTGGAGAGGATGAGATCATCCGCCCATACTGTCTCATGGTGTTGTCTGTTTGTTTGCGATCGGTAATATCTTCAGAAATACAGATCAAATAATCGGGGTTGCCTTGTTCGTCGAACATCGGAACTTTGATAGTATGCAAAATTCTTCGTCCCAGACTCAAACTATCGATCGGCTCCTCTGGAATATCTTCGATTTTAGCTAAGGCAAAGGATGAACGATCTTTTTCATTAAAGAAATCAGACTGCTCTTTCGGGAAAAAATCATATACTGATTTCCCAATAGCTTGCTCCTTAGTCAAACCAAACATCAGTTCAGAAGTCTTATTCCACAGTAAGAATTCGCCAAATTTTTCTGCTTTACCATTTTTGACAAATAAGGATAGTGGGATATTTTCAATAATTACTTCGAGAAAGTTACGCGATTGCAATAATTCTTGGGTTCGTTCCCGAACGCGCCGATCGAGTTCCAGATTCAGATTTTGCAAGTCTTCGAGAACTTGCAGTCGCTCCATTTCGGCGATCGCACGAGCCCCAAAAATCCGCAGTAACAGTTCCGCTCGTTTGGGATTGAGTAATGGTTTGCGACCCAGCACGCATAGCACCCCGATCTTTTCACCCGCACCATTTTGTAATGCTACTCCAAGATAACTATCAACTTCCAATCCCAGTAAATCCTCATCTAGCGGAAACATCTGTTTCACGCTAGAACAGCTGTAGAGACCTTCTCTCATTGCTAATTCGCAGGGAGTTTGGGCGATTTTGTAGGTCAGATTGGGTTGAAGTCGATCGTCGCCGTACCATGCGATCGTTTCTAAGGTTTCACCGACCTGCTGGGTAATGTAGACATAAGACACATCCAGCGCGATCGCAATTTGTCTGACAAGTTCGGGAAAAAATTCTTTACCAGTTATTGAGGCGGTTCCATGCAACAGGCTTTGCAGAGCCAGTTCCTCATGCTTGCGCTCAGTGATATCTCGTCCCTCCGCGATCAGTAATACGACCTTACCTGCCTCATCCATAACTGGACGTAAGGAAAAGTCGATTGCGATCGAATGATTCCCTACCCCACATGCTTCCACTTCACCGCGCACAAATTCTCCGCGACCAGCACTTAAAACGGCATTTCTCACAAATTCAACCGCTTCAGGTGTATGCCAAGCAGGAACTTCCCAAAAGTCATAACTAAGAAATTCTTCTCGACTCAACCCAGTAAACTGTAAGGCTTGCTGGTTGATCTCTAAAAGTTTGCCAGTGGGAGACAATAAACCTACGAACTGAAACATCTGGTCAAAAATGCCTCGAAACCTTAGTTCGCTTTCCCGCAGAGCAATTTCGGCACTTTTGCGCTCTGTAATATCTAATGCAGTGCCTTGTAGTTTTACGATTTCCCCTTGGCTATCTCGGATTGCTTCTCCACGACCTTCGTGATAGCGAATTGAGCCATCCGTAAAGATAGCTCGATAGTCAATGGTGTAGGACGTACCGTTGACAGCAGCCTCTTCTATATGGCGGAGCAATGTAGGGCGATCGTCTGGATGGATTTTCTCGATATACTCAGTATAGGGTGGTACGGGTTGGGTGGGATCTAGCCCAAACATGTGATAAATCTCTTCTGACCAGGTAATTTCTTGAGTTTGCAGATCGAATTCCCAATTGCCAATATGGGCAAGTCTCTGAGCCATAGCCAGACTGGCTTTGCTTTCGCGCAAGGCTATTTCTGCTAATTTGCGATCGGTAATAACTTGGGTAAACATGATAATCCCACCGATCTTATTGGCATCAGCGTACCAAGGGTGAATCTCCCATTGCGTCCAAGTTATAGAACCATCACTGCGAATGAAGTAATCCTCTTCACATCGTTCGATCGCTCCCCCTAAACATCGTTGATGAATTTTTCGCCAGCGATCGGGAATGTCTGGGAAAACATCGTAGTGCGATCGCCCAATAATTTCTCGATCCCCTAGGTTGTAATCCTCTTTCCATTGACGAGAAGTCAGGAGATAATGCATGTTGCGATCGAACATCGCTACAGCAGCAGGAGTATGCTCGACAAACAGTTTTAGTTGTTGGATGTTTTCCTGCACTTGGCTTTCTAAGCGGGCATTCAACGCCTCAAGCTCCAACTTGGTTTGTTCTATTTCCAAACGTTGCCGAGCGTTTTCCTGATTTTGCTGATAGCTGCGTAAAGCTTCGGTTACAGTTAGTTTCAAATCGGTTTCATTCCAAGGTTTTGCCATGAAACGATAGAGATTGCCTCGATTGACCGCATTGCCCACATCTTCGGCACGCGCTTGCCCTGTCAGCATGATCTTCAGCGTTTCTGGATGGCGATCGTGAAGTTCGATCAAGAACCGATCGCCTTTCATACCCGGCATGATCTGATCCGCGATCGCAAGTGGCAGCTCTAGCCCATCGGCTAGGAGATTTTCAACAACCTCCAAGGCTTCCTCCGCACTTTCGGCAATTTCAACCGTGAAGTCAGGGAAGTAACACATTAATTGAGTTCTAAGGGTGAGGAGAACATTGCGTTCATCATCAACACAGAGGATTGTTGGTTTGCTCATCAGTTGTTTCCAGAGTCGCGCTTAAATTTGACAGATTTTTGATAGTCGTTACAGGTATTCGTAGGGTAGTACCACCCGAAAGGTAGTTTGTCCTTTTTGACTGTGTGCTCGAATCTCGCCTCCATGTTTTAGGACAATTTGCCGCACAATATCTAGTCCTAGTCCACTGCCTTCACCTCTCGGCTTTGTTGTAAAAAATGGCTCAAAAAGTCGAGGTAGGATTTCATCGGGAATTCCACCGCCAGAATCCGTAATTTCAACAACGACACAGTCTGTTTGCTGTGCTATTGAAATTTCTAGCGTACCCACCTGCCCCATGGCATAGATCGCATTATCTATTAAATTTACCCACACTTGCGTGAGTTCGTCAGGATCGCAGAGAATAGCTGGGATTTCGTCATAGCGGCGGATGACTTCAATCCCTTGTTTCAGACGGCTTTGGTAGAGCGTCAGAGCTACCTCAATGCCATCGTTAATATTGGCAAGACACTTCTCGTTGTTTTGACTTTGATGGCTATAGGCTTTGAGCGCAAACACGATCTTAGCAGCGCGGTCTACTTCCTGTTGAATGCTGCGAGTGTTTTGATGTTGCAATACCAGTTTGTGTGCCACCTGTAAGATATCGTAACAGTTCGGGTCTTGCAGAATGGATTGATAAAGATGCAAATCTAGACCCTGTTGCATCTGACTGAGTTGGTTCGCGATACTGGGTGCGTTGGCAATACCTTGGGTGTCTAGTTCGCTTAGCAGTTGTCGCCGCAGTTGTCGCTCTTCTCTGGTAGATAGAGGCTGTATTTTCTGAAGGGCGGCATTCACCAAACTCAGGAACTCCTCCTGTTGTAGGGGAGTCAGGCTTTGCATGAGTTGGGGCAATTGCTGAAGTGAGACTTTGCTTGCTGCGACGATATTGCCTGTAGCGGCGCGAATCACACCTAGAGGCGTGTTGATCTCGTGGGCGACGCTGGCAGTGAGTTGCCCTAAGGCTGCCATCTTTTCGGAATGAATCAGTTCTGCTTGCGTAGATTGAAGATTGGATAATGCCTGCGAAAGTTCCAGGGTGCGTTCTTCTACTCTCTGCTCTAGGGTTTGGGTATATTCTTCGAGTTGTTTTGCCTGTTGTTGGAGTTGGGCTTCCGCAGCTTTGCGATCGCTAATGTCTGTGTGAGTTCCTAACATCCGTAAGGGTTGCCCAAACTCGTCCCGTTCGACAATTTTGCCTAGCGAGAGAATCCATTGCCAGTCGCCATTTTTGGTGCGTTGTCGAAATTCTACTATGTAATTGGCTACTTCTCCATTCACATATGCTCGATAAGTACCTGCAACTCGCTCTAGATCGTCTGGATGCAGCCGTTCAATCCACTTGGCGTTTGTTTCATGGAATTCGGCTGGATCGTACCCCAGCATGGTGGCATATTCAGTGCTGACGATCGCTTCGCCAGTTTGCAGATTGAGGTCGTATAGTCCCTGATTCGCAGCCATTAGTGCAAGACGCAGGCGTTCTTCGCTATCTCGCACATCCTCTTCAGCTTTTTTGCGATCGGTAATATTTTGATAAGTCCCCAGTATGCCAATTACCTCACCGTTAAGGTTATATAAAGGCAACTTGTTGGTTTCAATCCAGATCTTTGAGCCATCTGCACGCACTTGAGTCTCGATAATGCCAAGTTTGGCTTCGCCAGAGTCCATGACTTTACGATCGCCAGCGCGATAGATATCGGCTTCGGTTTCAGCCCAAGGCATATCGTAGTCGGTCTTGCCGATAATGTCTGCGGGGGAGTCCAAACCGCAAGCGATCGCAGATTTTAGGTTGCAACCTAAATAGACAGACTGTCGATCTTTCCAAAATACGACAAGGGGGAAAGTGTCAATTACAGTTTGGAGGAACAGTTGAGATTCGCGTAGTGCAATTTCTGCATGTTTGCGATCGCTGATATCACGCATAATCGTCGATAGGTATTCCAGTTCGCCAGTTGGGGCTTTATGCGCCATCAAAACTTGCGATACAGGAATCTCTTGTCCTTCTGGAGTCAATATTGCTGTTTCTCCAGTCCAATAACCTTGTTGAATTGCTTGAGGGAATACTTCTCGGTAGAATAGATCTAAGACCCATTGAGGATGGAAATCTTGTATCCGATGACATGCTAGAGCTTCGTTTTCCTCCAGTTTTAGAAGTTGGCGTAATCTTTGATTTGTCCAAGTAATTTCACCATCTAGACTAGCTGTACCAATATAGTCTGATGATGCTTCAAGAATTCCCAACAAACGGGCTTGTTCTCTTTCTAAATTTTTGCGATCGCTGATGTCCCTCAAAATACCTTGCAGCCCGATCGCTTTACCTTCATTATCTGTGATGGGCGTTATATTCACCATTACCCATAGATAACTACCGTCTTGGCATAAGTGACGAAACTCTATGTTAGATAAACTTTCTAATTGCTCTAACGAAAATTTAGAAGACGCAACAGTTTTTTCCAAGTCATCGGGATGGATCAATTTTGCAAAGGATTGTCCTACCCATTCAGATGTAGATAGCCCAAACATGGACTGAAATTGGGGAGAGAGATAGGTCAACGTGCTGTCTGCTCGTGCAGCCCAGATCGTATCGTTGGCTCCTTCCACTAGACTTCTAAATTTATTCTCGCTCTCGTACAGTGTTTGATAGAGTTGGGCGTTTTCTATGGAAATCGCGGCTTGAGAACAAATTAAGTTTAGAAGTTCTAGCCGATCGCTAGTAAACGCCCCCACGGTCAAACTGTTTTCCAGATATAAAATTCCCTTTAACTGTCCTTGTTTCAGTATGGGGGAGCATAGAATACTTTTGGGTTGATGTTGGATGATGTAGCGATCGCCTGCAAATTTAACATCTTCTCGCACATCATTTAGAACTAACGGCTCTAAACTATGCTTGACCTGATTGACTAAACTAATTGCTACATCTTCGCTTGATTCTAGGGATATCGGTGAGGATAAGATTTGCGGTTGCTGTCCAGATGACCCTAGAGCCACGGTTTGTAATTCCTGCTCTACTCGCAGCAGTAAGACACATTTATCTGCGCCAGCGTTAGCGATCGCAATATCTAAAAGCTTTGCCAAGAGTTTATCAAGTTCAATTTCTTCAGAAATTGCTTGAGAGGCTTTGAGAAGAGTGGCTAGATCTAGTGCTTCATAGGATTTGCTAGAGGAGCTAGTAGATTTTTTGTCAGAGCTAAAGGAGTTAGCTTTCTGAAGAATAGGTGCGAGTAGTTGGGGATAGCGGTTTTCTAGGTCGTTGACTTTGGCTGCTGCACCCCAACGCGCATAGCAATAATATGCCTCAATCATATAGACTTGAGCGATTTTTTCTTTACCCCAAGCGAGATAAAACTTCGCAGCGAGTTCGTTGGCAAGCGCTTCTTCTTGGATGTAGCCGTTTTCTTTTGCACCAGCGATCGCGCGATCGTATAGTTCTATTGCCTCAACGCGATTAGCCAAAACCCGATATTTCTCGGCTTCGACCAACTGCCACTTGTGCAAATGGTTCATTGGAGCCTGCTCTGCCCAAGGTTGTAACTTGGCTTGATTCTCCTGAACTCGCTGCTGTTGTGCCGTTAAGTCAATCTTTTCGGGGACAGTGGCAAGGACGATCAGAGAGTCATAGAAATATTCAATAGCTTCGCAAATAAATCCTTTACCTCCTACAATGTACTTTCTAGCTTGCTCCATATCTGCGATCGCTTGGGCAATATTTTCTAATAGGTAACTTAACGACGCTCTGTATAGATAAAAAAGAAATACCAAGGTTAAATCGCCAATGGCGAGAGCCTGAGACAAGAGATCCTCCTCATCTGGAGCCTGTTCAAAGTTAATCTCTATCCGATCGGGATTTCCTAGGAGATCTAAGACGGTTTTCCAAAGAACGGCACAAGTGTCTACTATTCTGAGTTGATTAAATGAGAGCAATTGTTGATGGTATATCCGAATTTGGAGTTCCAACTCCGTTAACGGTTGACCGCACCAATAGGCATGGAAACAAAAGCCATGCCCGTGAAATCCCACATACTCGAACTTGCCTGTTTCAATTCCAGCTAGATAACCTGCCTGAAAAATGGGGAGAGTCTCTCGTAAGTGAGACTGACGATGATGCAAAAAGAGGGCGATCGGAACCAAGGTTTCAGCGCGAATATTTTTGGCATCCGCCATCGAGACCAGACGATACGCTAATTGGCTAAACTGGTTAGCTGCCGTCACATCTTGGAGAAAGTTATTGAGGAAAATGCCATAACACCCATAGCTATAGGCGGAAGTAGCACTGTTGCCATACTGGATCGATAAATTGACCTGTGAAGCTACAACCAGCGGAAATAGTGGCGAACCAATGTGATAACAAGCTGGCACAATAGCTGCTAACACCTTGATGATGGCAAGTTTCTCAGCATCCACCATCACGGGTTGGTGAAATAACGATGCAATCGGACGATCGCCGATCGAGGTATTAATTTTCTGTACGATCTGCTGAATATCTTCTGTGGTAGGGATGTCAGGAAACTCTACCCCTAATTCTTGCAGGAGCGATCGCCCTACAGCTATTGCTGCTGAGTGTTGGTTTTGAGGCGATAGTGCTTGAATTTTCACGATGCAAACTTCCACTCGATCTAGGGGAGTTTTGGTATGGCTCATCACGGCATCAATCCACTCATCCATACGGTCAAATTCTCCACAGATTGATGCCATTTCCGCCGCTAATTTGTGCAAACTCAAGGTCATGTCATATTGTCGCTGCCAAGCGGCACTACCCAAAGACTTAAGCCCTATCTCAGCGTAGTTATAAGCAGATTGAAAGGCGGCGGAGGCTTTTGCTTTGCAACCAGCTATTAGATTTAACTGAGCCAGTACTTTCTGTTCCATTGGGTCGGTTATCAACTCGATTCCCCGATTCAATTGATAGGTAATTTCAAAAACACTTTCTTGCAGTTTGTGCTCCGTGGTATTAGATAACAAAAGCCGCCCGATTTTGAGGTGGGTTGCTTGTTTTTGCTCTAGAGGAATGAGAGTATAGGCGGCTTGCTGAACGCGATCGTGCAGAAATTTATAAGTAGCATTCGCATCAGTTTGGGCAATAGAATTCACTTCGGATTGTGTAAAGAACTTATAAGTTTCTGTCGTGGGAATAATTAAACCCTCTTGTAATGCTTGCCATAACGCTGTCGCCGTATTTTGTGGAGATTGTTGGGAAGCGATCGCTAAGGTCTGCAGATCGAACTGTGCACCAATACAAGCTGCTACTTTGAGGATATCTTGAGTTTCTACTGACAACTTCTGCAATTGTGTTGCCATAAACTCGACCACATCATCGACGTGAGTCAGTCTCGCTTGTGCAATATCACATTGCCAATGCTGCAAGTCCCAATTAAAGGTAATGCTATTTTCTTTATATAAAGCTTTGAGGAACTGCGTCGAGAAAAAGGGATTTCCTTTAGTCTTTTGATACACCAATTCTGTCAAAGGTTTGGCGCTGGATAAATCGCAAATCAAGGTGTCTGCCACCAACTGATTTAGATCCTTTTGCTTCAAAGGTGGTAAAGAAATTGTATTTACAGTTGCTCCCGCCTTAACGATCTCATCCACGGTCAACATAAACGGATGCACTGGCGAGACCTCGTTATCGCGATAAGCACCCAACACCAATAGATGTCCCGTATCCTGCATCAACAGTTGTAATAATTTTAAGGAGGCTAGATCTGCCCACTGCAAATCATCCAGAAATAGAACTAAGGGATGTTTGGCAGTGGTAAATACTCGCACAAACTTCTGGATCAATAGATTGAAGCGATTTTGGATGGCATTGCCAGATAGCTCTGGTGCTGGTGGTTGATTGCCGATAATAAGTTCTAGTTCGGGAATCACCTCGATCAAAACCTGCCCGTTTTCACCGATCGCTTCGAGAATTCGATCTTTCCATGTTTGTAGCTGTGCATCGGACTCTGAGATCAATTGCCCCATCAAGTCGCGGAAGGCTTGCACAAAAGCACTAAAGGGAATATTGCGCTGAAACTGATCGAACTTGCCTTTAATAAAATAGCCGCGCTGTCTGACAATTGGTTTGTGGACTTCGTTCACTACGGCGGTTTTGCCGATACCTGAGAAACCTGCCACTAGCATCATTTCGCTACTGCCTTGGGATACTCGGTCAAAGGTGGCTAGGAGGCTGGCTACTTCCGTTTCTCTTCCGTAAAGTTTCTCTGGAATTAGAAAGCGATCGCTAATATCTTGCTGACCTAGGGTAAATAGCTCCAGTGGACTTGTTGCTAGACACTTTTCTAGATCGTGCTTTAGTCCCAATGCGTTCTGGTAACGATCCTCGGCATTCTTTGCCATCAACTTGCTGACAAGATTTGATAAGACCTGTGGAATCTCTGGATTGATTTGATGAATGGGAACGGGTAACTTTGCCAGATGACAATGTACTAATTCCATCGGATCGTGGGAAACAAAAGGTAAGTGTCCTGTCAGCAGTTTATAGAAAGTCACACCGAGAGCATAAAAGTCACTGCGATAATCGATGCCGCGATTCATCCGTCCTGTTTGCTCGGGTGAAAGATAGGACAATGTACCCTCTAGAGTGTTGATATTTTGAATTGCTTGGGTTTCATGGGGCAACAGTGAGGCGATGCTAAAGTCGATCAGCTTAATTTGTTTGCTGTGGGGATGGATCAGGATATTGTCAGGCTTGATGTCTTTGTGAATGATGCGATCGCGGTGCAGTCCATCCAAGGCTACTGCGATCTGAATGGCAATCTTGAGAAATGCGGTCAAGGTTTCAGGTGTTTTGCCGAGATGCCCCTCTCGCGCTAACAGTTCTTGCAACGAAATCCCACCAAAATCCTCCATCACCAGGGCATAGGCATTTTCATAGGGTTCCAGTGCGAACGTCTTGACAACATTAGGCAGATCGAGGTTTTTGCCGATCGCATACTGATTGCGAAACTGTACCAATTCATTAAAGTTGGGGAGTGGATTTCGCAAGAGCTTGATTGCGACTGGACAGCGATCGTTTTCTCGCAATCCTCGATAGACAAGGGTACGCGCACCCGCGTGTAGTAGTTGGCTGATGCTATAGCCATCAATTTGTGGGAAGCGATCGCTTTTATTTGTGATTGGCGGCGTCATGGTTGATTTCCCGATTTAGTTGGCTTCTCTAATTGATTTGATGGCAAAAAATAGACAGCGATCGTTGATATCCCCCCTTTCATCACAGACTCCCGATTAGCTGGTGCATTGCTTCGCAATTAAGGCTGTGGCGGCTGTTGCATCAATCGGGCGAGAAAACAAAAAACCTTGACCGTAGTCGCAGGCAAGAGAACGCAAAATATCCACATGGGCTTCTTTTTCTATGCCCTCTGCCACCACTTTGAGCCCTAACCGCCTCGCTAGCTCGATAATGGTTGAAGTGATTTCTAGATTGGTTTGGTTGGTGTCAATATCCTGAATAAAAGAGCGATCGATTTTTAAAGCTGTAATCGGTAATGACTGAAGATAAGACAGAGATGAATAGCCCGTGCCAAAATCATCAATGGATAATCCAATGTGACGTTCTCGAAGATGTTCTAATATATCAACCGCCTCTTTGATGTTTTCCATCAGCACCGTCTCTGTAATTTCCAGTACCAAATTTTCTCCACTTAAACCAGCGTCGCTGAGATTGCGATCGATTTGATTTAACAAGGTTGGACTATGCAATTGCACCCCTGATAAGTTAACGCTTATACGATGTGGACAAGCCTCAGTAAATTGGGCTTTCCACCGTCCAAGTTGTCGGCAGGCTTCCGCTAGAACCCAGTTACCTAAAATCACAATCAAGCCAGTTTCTTCGGCGAGGGGAATAAACTCTAGGGGAGAAATCCACCCCTGGGTTGGATGTTGCCACCGCACCAAAGCTTCAAACCCAATTAACTGCATGGTGTTGACCAAGAAAATCGGCTGATAGTGAACCTGCAATTGCTGAGATTTAATCGCTTCTTGTAAGTTGACTTCCAAGCTCAGCCGATGCATGGCAGTCTGTTGCATGCTGTTGTTAAAGAAAATTGTGCGATCGCCTCCACCCTGTTTAGCAAAATCGATCGCGGTATCAGCCGCTCTGAGAAAATCTTCTGATTGCTCGTAGGGGAGATCGCTTAAGGCAATGCCGACATGAATTAGCGAGGATATGGCAATCTCATCGAGTTGAATTGGAGTCTCAAATAGCTGATGTAGTTGTTTAACATAGGTCTGAATACTGGTCTGAGTTTCGGTTAGTTGCAACAAAATCCCAAATTCATTGGTTTCTAGCCGAGCGATCGCCTTGGATGGCATTTCCCATTGTTCCAGCCGACGCGCAACTTCGATTAACAAGCGATCGCTCTGTGCATGCCCAAATCCAGATTTGACGATCGAGTATCGTTCGACATCGAGGATCAGCAGGGCAAAGCATCCTCCTTGAATTTGTCGTGAAATAATACTTTTGGTCACTTGTTTGAGTAACCCATTGCGGTTTGGTAAGCCCGTCAGTTGGTCATAAAAGACCAGATTATGCAATCGATCTAGCGCTTCTTGAAGTTTTTGCTGCTGTTCTCGCAAATGATCGATAAATGCCAATGTTTTATTAATCGTAATTTCCAGATCTTCAAAATCTATAGGCTTTGTCAAAAAATCAAATGCGCCTCGATTCATCGCTGTCCGAATATTTTTCATGTCCCCATAGGCTGATACCACAACTGCCTTGAGGGGGCGATCGAACTCTGCTAAGTTTGACAGTAAAGTTAAGCCATCCATTTCTGGCATGCGGATATCGGTCAAGATCATGTCAATTAAATTAGAATCCCGCAGGATCTGGAGTGCCTCTACACCATTCTGTGCAAACTGAAAATTGAGTTCTCCAGATTGAATTTTTTTTCTAAATCTTTGTTTCATGAGGCGTTGTATTTCCACCTCATCATCGATCACTAAAATCAGCTTTGATTTATTTTTCATAACTCCGAATTAAAAACTAGTTCCGAAAATTCTTTGCAACTTAGATATCACTAGGATAGTGTGCGCTGGCTATAGGGCAGTGCGACTAAAATTTCAGTGAATTCACCAAATTTTGTGTCAATTGCTAAAGTTCCTTGATGTTGCTTGACAATGATGTCATGGGCGATAGAAAGCCCAAGTCCAGTTCCTGCGCCAGGTGGTTTGGTTGTGAAAAAGGGGTCAAGCACTTTTGCGAGAATCTGGGGGGAAATCCCACAGCCATTATCATGAATGCAAATTTCCACTCGTTCTTCACCCAGTCGGGTCGAAACCTCAAGGGTGGGCCTATACGCCGCAGCGGGCTGAGTTGACTGCGTATGTAACTCATGTTGTTTAAAACGCATGGCATCACAGGCGTTATCAATTAAATTAATGAAGGCTCGCATGAGGTTGCTAGGGATTGCCTGAATCACATCCACGTCAAAAGCATAGTCAGTATGAACGATTAAATTGAAGTGACTATCTTGCACCCGTTTGCCTTGGTATGCCAGTTTTACAGCTTCATTGAGTAAGTCATGTAGTGGCGTGGGCTGCAACGGGGAGTTCTGCTCGGTATCAGTACGCGCATGTTGCATCATGCTAGTAATAATCTGTGCGGCTCGTTGACTATGGCGGCAGATCGTGGCGGCATTTTCTTGCAGATCGGCGATCAGCGATTCTATGAGAACGGAGGCTTTGGGCTCTTGAGATTGAATGACTGGCTGTAGAATATCCAGTAGGTCTTGAGTGAGTTCGATGGAACCCTCGGCATAGTTTTTGACAAAGTTGAGAGGATTGCGGAGTTCGTGGGCGATCCCTGCGGTGAGCGTGCCTAGGGCTGCCAGTTTTTCTTGAGCGATAATGCGCTCCTGGGCAGTGATGAGTTCGGCGGTTCGCTCCTCAACCCGATGTTCGAGGGTTTGGGAGTATGCCTCGAGTTCGCGATTGGCTTGTTCGAGATCCCGTTGATTTTGGGAAAGTTGCTGCTCTTGCTCGTAGCGCCGCAATGCCTCTGTTACAGTCAAGTTAAGATCCATTTCGTCCCAAGGTTTGGCAATAAAGCGATAAAGACTCCCCCGATTGACCACATTGCCAACATCTTCAGCACGCGCTTGCCCCGTAAGCATGACCATTAAAATCTGGGGATAGCGAGTATGTAACTCAATCAATAATGCATCCCCTTTCATCCCTGGCATAATTTGATCGGCAATTACGAGGGGAATCTCTGCCCCACTAGACAGAACTTGATCGATGCAATCCAATGCTTCAGTGCCGCTTTCGGCAAGTTCGATAGTGCAGTTGGGAAAATGCCGCATGAGTTGATTTCTAAGGGTAAGTAGCACATTACTCTCATCATCAACACAGACAATAGTGGGATTATGCATTGGGTGTCTCCGCATCTCAGGGCTCGGCTCAAAAAATTCAGGAAATTTACAGTCATTGGGTGCTTGGTATTGGAAATAGAACTTTGAAAGTTGTTCGACTAGGCTGGCTGGAGACCTGAATGTCCCCATCATGCTTTCGCACGATCCGTCGGACAATATCGAGTCCCAATCCACTGCCTTCCCCCCTTGGTTTGCTGGTAACAAACGGCTCGAAAATTTTTGCTTGCATCTCTGGAGGGATTCCGCATCCAGAATCTACGATCTCTACAACCACATACTCTGCTTCTTGCGATACAGCAATTTCTAACGTACCCTGTTGACCGATCGCGTAGATCGCGTTGTCAATTAAATTTACCCACACTTGGGTGAGCTCATCTGGATTGCAGGAAATTTCAGGAACTTCTTTATAATTACGGACTATCTCAATTCCCTGTTTGAGGCGATTATGGTAGAGGGTTAAGGCTACTTCAATGCCGTCGGCGATTTGGGCAAGACACTTCTCGTCGCTATGACTTTGATGGCTATAGGCTTTGAGCGCAAACACGATCTTAGCGGCACGGTCTACTTCCTGTTGAATGCTGCGGGTGCTTTGATGTTGCAATGCCAGATTGTAAGCTACCTGTAAAATGTCGTAACAGTTCGGGGCTTGCAGAATGGATTGATAGAGATGGAGATCGGAACCCAGTTGCATCTGGCTGAGTTGAGCTGCGATACTACTAGCATCGGCAATACCTTGATTTGTTAGTTCGCTTTGCAGTTGTCGCCGCAGTTGTCGCTCTTCTTTGGTAGATAGAGGTTGAGATTTCTGAATGGCGGCATTCACCAAACTTAGGAATTCCTCCTGTTGTTGAGGAGTCAGGGTTAGCATGAGTTGAGGCAATTGCTGGAGAGAGACACTGCTTGCTGCGACGATATTGCCCGTGGCTGCGCGAATTACGCCCAGAGGTGTGTTGATCTCGTGGGCGACACTGGCAGTGAGTTGCCCTAAGGCTGCCATCTTTTCGGAATGAATCAGTTCTGTTTGAGTGGCTTGGAGGTTGATTAGGGCTTGGGAAAGTGCTTGGGTTCGTTCTTCGACTTTTTGTTCTAGGGTTTGGGAATATTCTTCGAGTTGTTGCGCTTGCAGTTGCAGTTGGACTTCCGCAGCTTTGCGATCGCTGATGTCTCGAATAATGGTGGACAAATATTCCAAAGTTCCGTCTGGGGACTTGTGCGCCATCACCACTTGGGATACGGGAATTTCTCGTCCATCAGGGGTTAGTAAAGCCGTCTCACCTATCCAGTAACCGTATTGTACCGCCTGCGGAATCCCCTCTTGTTGCAAAAGATCTAAAGCCCATTGAGGATGCAAGTCTCCGATGCGATAGTCAGTCAGATTGGCCTCTGGAGTCAGGTTATACAGATGGCGAAACACGCTGTTCATCCAAGTCGTTTGCCCATCAGGATTGGCAGTGCCAATGAAGTCAGAAGAGGCTTCTAGGATTGCGAGTAGACGAGCTTGTTCCTGCTCTAATTGTTTGCGATCGCTAATATCCATTACCACCCCATCCCAGACGATCGAACCATCAGGTTGTCTGGCCGGTTGGGATACGGCTTGAATCCATTTCACCGTTCCTGACGGTGTGACAATGCGAAATTCCAGGCTAAACGGTTGCAGCGTGCGTCCGGTGTGAGCTAGCATTTGGTCAACGCTCGGAGAGTCTTCAACATGCTCAAAATCTCGAAAGTTATACTTGCCTGTCATCATCTCCTCGGCGGACACCTCATATAGGTCGTAACAGGCGGAACTGGTATAGGGAACGGAAACCGATCCATCCGCTGCGATCTGGAGTTGGTAAATCATGCCCGGAATGTTGGCAGCCAGATGGCGAAAGCGGGTTTCACTAGCCTGTAACTGGTTCAGGGAGTGTTCTAATTGTTGGGCGTAGGATTGAGATTGCTGAAACAGATTCGCATTTTCTAGGGAAATCGCCGCTTGGGCACAGAGCACTTTGAGGAGTTCGACCCGATCGTCGGTAAAGGCATTCGCCGTGATGGCATTTTCCAGATACAACACGGCTACCAACTTTCCCTGATTGAGAATGGGCGCACACAGGAGGCTCTTGGGTTGGTATTGCAGACAATAGGGATCGCTAGCAGTGCTGACATGGGCTTTGTAGTCTGTAATTACCGTTTCTAAGGTGCGACCAACGTAATGAATCAGGGCAAGGGGAATATGCTGACACTCATCCACAGGCTTGCGTTCCAGCGATTGCACCGCATTGTCGAAATACTTGATCGCCAGTTTTAACGTGCCGTCCTGGTTGAGAACCAGGGCCGCTTTGTCAGCGCCTGCATTGGTGACCACGATCTCGATCAGGGTTAGCAGCAATTTCTCCAACTGGATTTCACTCGATAAAGCTTGGGAAGCTTTGATAATCGTGGCTAAATCTAGGGATGTGGAGGCATAGCTAGAGGTTTGGGATAAAGGAATCGTGTCTCTGGACAGAATCGAGGTTGAGACTTGGTTCAAAATCGGTGACAGCAGTTGTGGATAGCGTTGTTTCAAGTCATCCGTCTTGGCTTTGGCTCCCCAACGGGCGTAGCCGTAATAGGCTTCCTGCATATAGCCTAGAGCCGCCTTTTCTTTGCCCCAATCGAGGTAGAACTTCGCAGCCAGTTCGTTGGCAAGGGCTTCGTCTTGAATAAAGCCGTTTTCCTTAGCAAGGGCGATCGCCCGATCGTAGTGTTCAATGGCAGCCATGCGATCGCCCAAGACTCGATACCGCTCTGCTTCTACCAGATCGAACTTGTGGAGATGATTCATGGGGGCATGAATCGCCCATCTCTGCATTTTTTCCTGCGCGGCAGTGACTTGCTGGAGGATATCCTCTTGCTCAGACTTTGGATAACTAGGCAAGACAGCCAAGCGAATAAGCGACGCATAAAAATAGAAGGCAGCAATGTTAAACATTCCTTTCCCCCCAGATGAGTAATATTCTGCGCGTTCGATATATGCAAACGCTTGCTCAAATTCTTGAAACAAGTAACACAGCATTACCTTAACGAAAAAGAAATGCCATAATCCAGTTTTGTCATCTGCTTGCTGATATCTGGCTAGCAGGGTCTGTTCTTTCTCTGCTTCACCCAACAAGAAAGTTGGACTTGCTGTTTGACCGAGTAAGTTTAGAACAGCCTCGTGATAAAGCTCATTGTAGTTGAGCTGAGTTTGCTGATTGATTTTTGCCAATACTTTGCTATAAGCTGCTATTTCTTGTTCTAGTTTGGTTAACTCATCACCCATCAAATAGGCGTGGAAGCCGTAAACATATGCGGCGTAGCCCAAGTCCATTAAACTTCCACTTTCCCAACCCACAGAATAAGCGTTTTTCAGCAACGTTAAGGTTTCTTTGACATGAACTTTCCAATGAATAATAAAAGCAGTGGTCACAAATAAAATTCGGGCGGCAATCTTTTTGGCGTTGAGTTTTGCTAGTAGATTTAATGCTAGTTGGGCAAATTCATAGCCCTGCTCAATATCTCCAGTCTCACCACAAAGCAATAGCCCATAGCTAGAGTAGCCTGATGTAGAACTAGGGGCATTTCCATAAGTCATAGATAGAATCATCTGCTGCATAATGATCAGCACATTTAGATTGGGGGTTGTCAAATAAGCAGGAACAGACAATTCATGCATAATTTGCAAAACCGCCAAAATTTGAGGGTTGGTCATCTCTGGCAAATCGAGCAGATCGGCAGGGTTCCTATTACTTAGAAGAGCCTGTACTTCTTGACGAGCCTGGGCAATATCTTCTAAATCGGGGGATTCAGGCAGATCGATCGCAAATTGTTGCAAAGCTGTAAGTCCCGTGTGGATGGCTTCGAGCATACGTCCCTGCGATGTATAGGCATTAATTCGCACCGTATACACTTTGACCTTATCCAAAGCTGTTTTTGCCTGTTGCAGCACCACTTCGATAAGACTTTCCATCTCATCGATATCCCCATTGAGATAGGCTACCTCTGTTGCTTCTACATAGAGTTCTAAAGCTAGGTCATACTGACTTAACCAAGCATCGCTGGCTAAAAGACTGCGCCCAAGGGCAAAGTATCTCACAGCCGCACTATATGCCGTGGCATTCTTAGCTTTACACCCAGCGATGAAGTTCAACTTAGCGAGTTCCTCTCGTGCGGCTGGCTCTTTGATTAGTTCGATCGCGATATTGAGATGATTCACAATCTCAAAAATGTGTTCTTTTAGATCGCAGTCGGCTATATTTTTTAGTAACTGTTGCCCCATGCGATAATGGGTTGCGTTCTTTTGTATTTCGGGAATCAGAGAATAGGCGGCTTGCTGCACGCGATCGTGGGAAAATCGGTATTTAGGGATTTGCTCATAGGTGGGAGCGAAGAGGTTTGCGTCCGAGTCAGGCTCATTGCCTTGAAAGAATTTATAAATCTCAGTAATGGGTAAGACTAACCCAGCTTGTAACGCCGACCACAAGTTAGTTGCGGTTTCCACTGGCGACTGTTGATAGACAATCGCTAGAATTTCTAGGTCAAAGGAGTTACCAATGCAAGCGGCTAATTTCATGACCTCTTGGGTCTGTGGCGGCAATTTCTGTAACTGAAGTGCCATAAACTCGACCACATCATCCGTCAACGCTAAGGCTTTAATTTGGGCAATATCACATTGCCAATAGCCCACTTCTCGATTAAAGCTAATCAGGTTCTCTTCTTGAAGCGCCTTGAGGAATTGATTGTTAAAAAAGGGATTTCCTTGGGTTTTTTGATAGACCAATTCGCTTAAGGGCAAAGCCAGTGCGGGCGTACAACTGAGGGTATCGGCAACTAATTGGTTAATATCCGATCGCTGAAGTGGGGCTAAGGTAATTGTATTTAGGGTTGCTCCCTGTTTCTTAATTTCCTCTAAAGTCAGCATCAAGGGATGGGCAGGAAAGACCTCATTATCTCGGTATGCCCCAATCAGCAGCAAGTAGCGACTCTGAGACTCACTCATCAGCAGTTGCATCAGTTTCAGCGATGCTGAGTCCACCCACTGCAAGTCATCCAAAAAGATCACTAAGGGATGTTCTTTGGTGGTAAAGACTTGGATAAACTTCTCAAACATTAGGTTAAAGCGGTTTTGGACAGCACTACCTGAGAGTTCAGGAACGGGAGGCTGTTTGCCAATGATGCGTTCGAGTTCGGGAATGACCTCAACGATCACCTGGCCATTTTCGCCTAGAGCCGCCCGAATTTTGGCTTGCCATTGTTGCAGTTGAGTATCGCTCTCGCTCAGTAATTGCCCCATTAAGTCGCGGAAGGCTTGGACAAAGGCCGACAAGGGAATATTGCGGTTGAATTGGTCGAATTTACCTTTGATGAAGTAGCCCCTTTGCCGCACAATTGGCTTATGCACTTCATTGACGATCGCAGTTTTGCCAATGCCAGAAAAACCTGCCACCAGCATCAGTTCGGAGACTCCGTTGGCGACTCGCTCGAAAGCAGTCAGCAAAGTCTGAACTTCCTGTGACCGTCCGTAAAGTTTTTCGGGAATTGAGAAGCGATCGCTCAGATCCCTTGTTCCAATTACGAACGGTGCGATCGTTCCAGTGGTGTTGAATTGATGCAAGGCGATTGCTAAGTCGTATTTCAAGCCCAAGGTACTCTGATAGCGATCTTCGGCATTCTTAGCCATCAGTTTTGTCACGATCTGTGCGATCTCGGCTGGAATTTCTGGTTTGAGTTCACACGCTGAGGGGGCTGGCTTCGCAATATGACAGTGCACCAGTTCCAAGGAATCGTCAGCTTGGAAGGGTAATTGTCCCGTCAATAGCTCAAATAACGTCACGCCCAAGGCGTAAAAATCCGTACGGTAGTCTATCCCCCGATTCATCCGCCCCGTTTGCTCTGGTGCTATATAGGCTAGCGTTCCTTCTAGAACATTTGGGCATACGATCCCTGAGGTTTCTTTGGGTAGTAAAGAGGCAAGGCTAAAGTCGATCAGTTTAATTTGTTTTGACTCAGGCTGAATCAAAATGTTGGCAGGTTTGATGTCTTTGTGGATGACGCGCTGTTGGTACAGATCTTGCAGAATCTCTGCCAGTTGTATGGCGATCGCCAAAAATTCAGGCAATTCCAAAGAATAAGAGACAAGGTAGTCTGAGAGTGCCATACAGCGATCGTCTGGCATGAGTAAAACAAACCCATTACCATAGGGTTCCAAACCCAGTGGTCGGACAATTCCTGCCGAATTTAGATTTTTGGTAATCGTGTAGTGATTTCGAAGCCGCAGGAGGTCTTGAATCGAGGGGCGATCGCTCCTGAGCAACTTCAACACCACAGGATACCCATCTGCTAACCGAATGCCCCGATAGACAAGGGTTCTGCTGCCAGCACAGACCAGTTGGTTGATGAGATAGCCCTCAATCAGAGGGAAGCGATCGTTAGAACTCATAGCTGCCTAATGCATTTCTGTTGTTTAGTCTTGTCGCTCCATCCTGTGAGGGGCTTAAAGCATTTATACCCTTTTCAACCAAACTTTATGTCGTGCGGGACTCAGATCCAGATCTGTTGTAGATGCAACTGAAATTTAGATTACTTACAAACATCGCGATCGAAATAGTCACCCAAAAGCAATAGCCCTAATCTTTAAAGATTAGGGCTATTTTTATGTAACTTGTCTAGCTATAAGAGCCAACGAATTACTTTTTGTCTTTTGTGATCACCTTTGGCGGTTCGCGGAAGAAGATCGCAAAGAAAAACAAACCAATTAGACAAGCAAAAATCAAAGTGTAGGTGATAGTTTCCATATATTCCTATGCCTTAGCAGTAATACGAGTTGACTTGTCTCCTAGTTTCTGGAATGCGCCCCACTCAATTTGTTCTTCATCAAGATCGGGGTCAATACCAGCAAACACATCGCGGAATAGGGTGCGAGCACCGTGCCAAATATGACCAAAGAAGAAGAATAGTGCAAATACCGCATGAGCGAAGGTAAACCATCCACGGGTGCTGGTGCGAAATACACCATCTGAGCTGAACTTTTCTTGATCGAAATCAAACGCTTCACCCAGTTGAGCCTTACGAGCCAAGTTCTTGACTGTAGGCGCATCTGTGAAGGTTTTGCCATCTAGGGCACCACCATAAACGGTAGCGGTGACCCCTGCTTGCTCAAAGCTGTACTTAGATTCAGCGCGACGGAAAGGAATGTCAGCTCTAACAATACCTTGACTATCTTGCAAGACAACAGGGAATGTTTCAAAGAAGTTAGGCAGACGGCGTACAGACAACTCATGACCTTCTTTGTCTGTAAATACTGGGTGACCTAACCAGCCTTGGGCTAGACCATCGCCATTGTTCATCGGACCAACGCGGAATAAACCACCTTTAGCGGGGCTATTGCCGACATAGTCATAAAATGCCAATTTGTCAGGAATTGTTGACCAAGCTTCAGAACGGCTCAAGCCAGCATCAACGCCTGCTTGGACGCGACGGTCAATTTCTTGTTGGAAGTAGCTGTTGTCCCATTGATAGCGGGTTGGACCAAATAGTTCGATCGGGGTAGCAGCAGCGCCATACCACATTGTTCCTGCGACCACAAAGGCAGCAAAGAAAACTGCAGCAATACTGCTAGATAGGACGGTCTCAATGTTACCCATACGAAGCGCTTTATAGAGACGCTCAGGTGGGCGCACCGTGAGGTGAAATAGTCCAGCAATGATGCCTACAATGCCCGCAGCAATGTGGTGAGCCACAATACCACCAGGATTAAAGGGGTTAAAGCCGTTTGGTCCCCATTCTGGTGCAACATGCTGAATATGGCCTGTTAGACCATAGGCATCGGATACCCACATCCCAGGACCAAATAGACCTGTTAGGTGAAAAGCACCAAATCCGAAGCAAAGAAGCCCTGATAAAAATAAATGAATGCCGAACATTTTGGGTAGATCCAAGGCAGGCTCGCCTGTACGTGGATCTCTAAATAGTTCTAAGTCCCAGTTTACCCAGTGCCAAATCGCTGCTAAAAATAGCAACCCTGATAGCACAATGTGCGCTACGGCGGTGCCTTCTAATGTCCAGACACCCGTGTTTACAGCAGCTTCACCAGTTACGCTCCAGCCACCCCATGAGTCAGTAATGCCCAGACGTGCCATGAAGGGTAGGACGAACATGCCTTGTCGCCACATTGGGTTTAGCACAGGATCACTTGGGTCAAATGTGGCAGTCTCATAGAGAGCCATCGATCCTGCCCAGCCTGCCACCAGTGCAGTGTGCATTAAGTGTGTGGCAATCAGTCGCCCTGGATCGTTCAGGAGGACTGTATGCACTCGATACCAAGGTAATCCCATCTTAGTAATTTTCCTCTATTTATAGTATGGAGTGAGATTTTAACGGTTCTTTATCTTAATGATAAAAGATTCTGAATCGAGTAACCATAGAGTTAAGCTACGATTCAGCTTAGCCAAACAAAATGGTTTAACTAGTTGTAACTATATTTTTGTTTATTTATATTAACGTAAATCATTCCAGCCAAAAGGTAAAGGTCAAGTATCAAAAGGTGCAGATTATCTAGTCACTTTTTGGGGCACGCGATCGCTGATTTCTCGGAATCTTAATCTTGCCGCACTGAATTGAAGGTCAAGGCAAGATCGACCTACTCATAAAAATCCCATGTATGTAGGTGTAGGGGCA
The DNA here is from genome assembly GCF_965232925.1 of Tumidithrix helvetica PCC 7403. NCBI lineage: Bacteria > Bacillati > Cyanobacteriota > Cyanophyceae > Pseudanabaenales > Pseudanabaenaceae > Tumidithrix > Tumidithrix helvetica. The sequence goes on along the minus strand of NZ_CBDDRA010000005.1, from coordinate 24,543 downwards.
AAGCAAGATATATCAATGGTTTAGATCGCTAAAATTGACTTATGGAAAACTGGTTGTGGGAAAAGCGATCGCTACCTCAAGGCGTGACGGGTGCGGATTTGTGGGAAGTATTATTTGGAGACGAAGCGATCGCAGTTTTATTAGAAAGTCCAGCCCAAAATTTATCTCCGCTCTCTCGTTATTCGATTGCAGCAGGAAAGCCTCGCCAAATGTGGACGCCGCCCCTAGGTGAAATTTTGCCTTTTTTGCAACAACTGCCAATTCAGCCTGAAGATACTGGGGAAAGCGGGAATCTAGCAGTCGATCCCAACTTACCTTTTACGGGTGGCTATCTAGGCTGGCTTGGATATGACTTTGCTTGGGAAATTGAGAAACTTCCCCACAATAAGCATGATTCCCTACCCTTTCCGATCGCGTTTTGGTATGAGCCTGCCAACTTTGCTGTAATCGATCATGCGAAAGAGATTATTTGGCTTGCCACCAGCGATCGCCAAACCCTAAAGGCGATGGGGCAGACCATCTCCGATCGCCTTGAAGCGCATAAGCCTTTAATTTTTCACCCTCGCGGCGGAACGCATCCCGATCGCGAAGCGTTTCCGAAGGAAATAGGGAATTGCCCCACCTCGGAATTGGATTTAAAGCTAAATTTCTCGCCCAATGCTGAGGAATATCAAGCGATGGTCTTAAAAGCCAAGCAACATATCCATGCGGGGGATATTTTTCAGACCAATTTGTCTTTGCGGTTTGGCACGGAATGGTTTGGAGATGGTTGGTCGCTCTATCGGCAACTACAGCAGATTAATCCTTCTCCCTTTGCGAGCTATTGGCGCACTCCTTGGGGAGAGGTAATCAGTGCCTCCCCTGAGCGACTGGTCAAGCTCAGCGATCGCCATGTCGAAACCAGACCGATCGCAGGCACGCGGGCAAGGGGCAACACCCCTGCTGAGGATATTTCTTTAGAGAATGAGTTACTTGCCTGTGCCAAAGAGCAGTCCGAGCATATTATGTTGGTCGATTTGGAACGGAACGATCTGGGACGCGTTTGTACTTGGGGTAGCGTCAAAGTGGATGAGTTACTGGCGATCGAGCGCTATAGCCATGTCATGCACCTTGTCAGCAATGTTACGGGCGAATTGAGACGCGATCGCACCCTTGCAGACCTAATAAAAGCGGTTTTCCCCGGCGGTACGATTACGGGTTGCCCTAAGGTGCGTTGTATGGAAATTATTGAAGCCCTCGAAACCGAGCGCAGGAGTTTGTTTTACGGTTCCTGTGGCTACATCGATCGCCGAGGTAATTTGGACTTAAATATTTTGATTCGCACTTTGCTGAAATGCGGCGATCGGATTTGGGGACAAGTGGGTGCTGGTATTGTCGCTGACAGTATTCCAGAACGAGAGTGGCACGAGTCACTCCACAAAGCCGAAGCTCAGTTAAAGGCTTTGGCAATTCGTTAGAAAATTACCCAACCCAAAATCCCAAAATAGGGTTCCGCAATCAAGGAAATCCTGCCATTGCCCTATCCTACACAGAGAATTTTGCGAATTGCTCTATTATCTCTTACCGTTTCCCATAAAGCATCACAACAAATAACTCATCAATAAGCAGTGTGCATATACACACTGCTTTTATTCATAACACATTCAAAACTTCTTACTTTATCCGTGAATTTTCTCAAGCTCAAATTCTAGTCTACGTAATTCTTTCTCATAGTCCTTAATAAATTGGTCTACCAAAAAGTATCTATTACCTCCTTCCCAAGTTTCTAATCCTTTTTCTGAAAAAGGTAATACTATACTGTGCGAGACAGCCATTAAGCTTTGAAACCGTTGGCTCAAATCACTACACTCAATTGGCGCTGTACCAATGCGTATCGCCTGAAAATACAATTGTTCTATCTCTGGTTCCAGTTGCGACATGCGAGCTAAATAATCAGTCTCAACTAGTTGCTTCTGTCTAAACATTGCTCTTAATTCAATTGTTTTATCAACAATAGGTTTCGTGCTATTCAATATTTCATACATAACATCCAAATAATCTTCTTTTGTTAGTCTATAAGAGCTTGCAACTATTGCAGAATCTATATAGTTTTTGTTCCAATCAATAATAATTTCATCACCGATATCTTCACCACCCATCTTCATAGGAGCAAATTCAGGAGATATATTCTTGCTAATCCACTGAGTTCTACAAATCCAGTTTACCGAACTCACGTCTTCTAGCGATAAATACAAGAATAGGCAGACTACTTGGGCTTCCTCACCTTTCCAATGCTGTTTTGCTTTGTCGTTCCTGTAATACTCTCTAGCTTTTAGTTCGATAGTAATCTTTTTTGTGATTCCTGTAATATCAGGTTTGGCATATTCCTTGCTTAGAAGGATGTTAGCAGAATATCTCTTTGCACCCTTATGACTAACATCTTGAAAAGAGAGGATTGTATAGTCACTAGTTGCAGTCATCTTTTTACTAAACTCTTGAATTTTTTCAAGCCCTAGAGCATCAATCTTTTGCTCAAAAGGAACTATGACCTTCCATGCTTTTTGGGTCTTTTGAACAGTATTATTATTAATAGCCTGCCAATAAGCAATTTTTTCGCCATCATCATATAGAACCATAGTTACAGGCAATGAATGTTTTTGCCAATATTCTAGATGTTCTATATTGCCACGAAAAACAATACCATCATTTGTTTTCTCCTTGAAATAGCTCTCTCCAGATTTAATCTGGACTGCAATTAATTTACCTGTAGCTATATTATTTTCAACAACTTCGACGTGAGCATCAATGCCATAATCTTCTATAGTTTGCTCACGAAATATCCAACCTAATCTTTCAAAGAGTAACTGTGTTCCAGCAACACCAATTCTTCCAGTACGAGATTTTGAGTCAGCTTTCATAATTGAGTGCAATATCAGGCTGAAACACACCAGAACATTAATTCTACTAAAACTTTCTGGATAGCACCACTATTTGAGGGAAATCCAAACCAACTATAAATACTCACTTGATTTCGTTCGATGTACTAAGCTTGTTATGCTGATTTACGCATGCTAGCGGCATTTTTTTGAGCTTCTGCATAAATTTGTAGGGCAGCAGCCATATGTTGCTCAGCATCTTCACCTTTTGATTGAAACCATGCCAAAGTCTCAGGGTCGATACGAATAGAGACAGTAGCAAATGAAGAAGAAGGCATACGTAATTTTGCTTTTGAGAAAAACTCATCAGTCAGAGGCGGAATATCAGATGTGTCAATCTCATCATCTGTCATTGCATCAATTCTAGACCAGTCGGTTCTTGAAATATTGGTCATAATGCTTCCTTTCATGTGAGAGGGCTTTTCTTAGTGAGATGATACGAATAGTTTCTTCATTAGGTTCAGTGTAGACAACAACTACAACTCGTCCATCCAGCATACCAGTACCGATCCATCGATCTTCACCATAATCGACACGCTCATCAAGGTCAACTACCATCGGCAAATCAAATATTCGATAAGCGTCAGCAAAATCGAAACCATGTTTATCAATGTTAACTTCGTTTTTTAGCCAGTCCCACTCAAAATCCATGAACTAAACTCACCTCATCTGCAATGTAGCAAAAAGCTAGACTGATCGCCAAGTTAAATTTTTTATGATGAAGTAGGAACAACTTAATTTACCTTATCTGTCAAACCGACTAAATCTGGTGTTACCTCAATCAGTGTGGCATGTGGAATCACCCTTTTTACATCAGAGATCGCCCTAGAAATTGCTTTGTAAGCTGACGATGCCGCTCGGACAAAATTTAAGGCGATGCATCCTTTCTTCCCAACTCCAATCAAGGAGTCATCACATCCACTCTCATATAGTTTCTCAACATAATCATTAGGATCGGCTTGGAAGTTTTGGAGATTAAATTTTAACGTAAAGTCATACTCAGTCATTGGCTCGCTACTCCTTACTCATTATCACATCAATTCCAGACCAGACTGAATCCATCACATTGTAAACGTGAAAATGTAAATGCGTCCTTTCCACCGTGAGATACCAATCCAGCCATGCATCCTGCCTGTCAGTGCATCAGGTTTATAGAACTCAAGCGAAGGGAAAACATCACGGGCAATCCACCAGTTCTTAAATTCTGCTGGTGCGTTATAGTCAGGCTTATTTGTGAGTGGAGTGAGTAGCTGCATCCAACGGGGAACATCTTGCGGTGCGACCTCTAGAACGTAAAATGCGCGGAAATCTGATGGGCCCAAATTACCATCCCCGATCTGCTCCTCGACAAAGTGTGCGTCCAGAATAGCTGAGGGTGGAGCCTTATGCTTAGTGAGGATAGCTGAAACATCAGCAACTCTCTGAGTGGTGTTTCCTGTAATCTCGCGAACAGTAGTCTTGGGCGCACTAACTGGACTGCAGGCTGTCAGAGCGATCGCCGCCATAATCATGAAGTGTTTGAACATGGAACAAGAAAGTGGAGCGTATTAATCACTTTTTAGCAACCAAGTATTCTCTTTTGCCGCACATTTCCCCTTTAATCCACCAGGTACATTTGTGCATTCCATAAGAGTTAAAGCATAACTATCACGATAGTGCCGATTTACTTCCTCGTTACTGATTGAAAAAGGAGGCCCATCCATGACACTTTGGTCGTACTCAAAGCAAATGAGCAACTGCGGTGCTTTGTCCGTAATCTGCATTAAGTGCGCTGTATATCGATCGCGCATTGCTTCTGGCAGAGCCACTAAAGCTGCCCTGTCATAAATTGCATCGACTGAGCCAAGCATCTTGCTAGACAAATCAAATATATCACCCACAAAGATATCGATATTTGTAGCGCTGTAGTGCGCTAATTCATCAATGCTTGATATTTTTGGTTCCACCCCAAGCTCTGTAAATAATTGCTCGATGGCTATCTTGCTCAATTCAGCGCCAGCAACGCGATAGCCATGAGAAAGTAGCCAATGAATATCAAGCGTTTTCCCGCACAAAGGTACAAAGACACGACTGCCATTTCCTAAAGCAAGCTCTTTAAAATATTTGACCAGTAGTGGGTTGGTTTCACTTTCGTGGAACGCAATATTATTTCCCTCCCACCTTTGGTGCCAAAAACTCGCATCCATAAATTAACCTCTTTTGCCCATTCACTGTAATTGTAAACGTGAAAGCATAAAGTTGTACTTAGATTGCACGCTGTTAGCGAAGCGATCGCACCCATAATCAATAATCGTGAAGTGTTTGAACATCATACAAGCAAGTGAAGTCCTGAGCTAGTCGCCAGAATATGGTTCTACCAGAACTTCAGGCTTGTCGATCTCGGTCATAACGAAAAGGCGATCTTTGTAACGGAAGATAAATGATGTCGGGCTAAGCCAGCGCATAAACTTAAACCCTGTGATTTCGCTAGTGAAGCCAAATTTCGTAGAGAAAGCTCTTATATCAAACTGTCGTACGCTTGCTACTTTCTTACAGCAACCTTCCATACCAAAGGTTACCTGCTCAAAAAAGACGCTGTTGTAGATATCTGTCAGCAGAACCACAACACGATAGGCACGACCCTGAACCTTTGCATTGACATCCTTTTCAAACCAATCAATTGGACTTTGAGAGAGCTGCACGATCCAAGGATAGTAATTTGCATTTGCTGGTTTTGTCTGGATAACTATGGGTTCCGCAAATGCGACACAGGGTGTTAATGCCAGAAATAAAAGCGTTACAAGGTGAAAAGTTGATTTCATTTTTGGGTGATTGCTAAGGAGTTGAATTTAAACGCATCATACATACTCGCCATCTTGATAGATTTAGATGGAATTCCTTCTCTTGGATCGTGATTTCAGCTCACTATCAATGGGAACACTATCTTCGATCCAACCCAATCTCTTGGCTCAGAGAGAGTTATTTTACGATTCCAATTATATATTCAGCCATTGCCTCACGGTATAACCATCAGATCGGAAAGATGTGTCATAATTCTGGATTATATGGCTATTGGGGAGAGTAGGCTTTGCAAAACTAGCCAAGTCAAAGAGATGAAGATGATGATTCCTTGCCGTTATTTTTGTTGTCTAATCGCCTGCACAATGGGAATAACAGTGCCTGTTCAAGCTAGAACAATTGTCCAGAAAACAGTGCAAACAAATATTGCTGATTGGTCAACACTATATCGTCAGGCAACTGACTACGATGCCCAGCACCGCTATCTGGAGGCAGAGGCAATCTATCGGCAAATTCTCAAGCACCCCCGTCCTGAATCGATGAACGATTACATGTACTCTTATATTCAGGTGGAATTGGGGCGAAATCTTCAGAGCCAAGGCAAGTTTGCCGAGGCGATCGCCATCTTTCAAGAAGTCGTAACTGCCTACCCAGAAAACTACAGTGCAAAGAATGCTTTAGAGCAGGTGAACGAACTGCTACAGCAAGCTGAGATGGATATTGCCAAAGGACTCAAGGCGATCCAATCTGACCCCACCTCAGTTTGGGGCTATCGCGACTTAGCCACAGGCTTAGAAGCCAAAAAGCAGTTAGAGCAAGGCTTGGCGTTTTTAGAGGAAAAGTTGGGGCATTCTCTGTTACAAGAACAGGCGATCGAGTTGGCTAGAGCTGCTCACGCTGTCTATAAACACAAATCCGCGATCGCCCTCTATCGCCAATTGGTGCAACGCTATCCCAACTACCAACCAGCGCGATCGGAATTGCTCGATGTCTTGGGGGCTTGGGGACGACCTGAGGAGGCGATCGCCGCCTATCGAGAAGCAATTCAGCAAAGACCTACCGATATTTGGCTGTATTGGAGGAGTCTGACCACTAAGCTTATAGCGGTGGGGCGTAACGATGAGGCAAGGCAAATTTACGAACAACTAATCCGAAATCAACCCTCTCAACCCAATGTTTATTTGGATCTAGGGAATTTACTGGAAAGAACCAAACAACCCGATCGCGCGCTCCAAGTTTACCTGCAAGCAATCCAAGCCTTCCCGAAACATCGTCCCAGCGATCGGCGTTGCCATGTGGTGAGAGAAACCAGCTACGATCGCTTTGTAAAACTCCTAGCCAAGCAAAAACGTCTCGATCGAGTATTGGATATCTTTGACAAAGCTAAACTCAATCCTACGCAGGAGATGTACAACAATCTGGTAGTGGCATTGGAATATGAGGGGAATAGCGACCTAGCCGCCCTAGTCTATCGTCGGTTCCGCGATCGCTATCCCGATGCCAAAATTCGCTATGGAAGCTGTGGCGGCGACTACTGAACGCGATCGCTATTGGTTACAACCAAACCGCCTCGAAATAGCTCCAGATTTGCCTCTCTACCGCTGAACGCGATCGCTATTGGTTACAACCAAACCGCCTCGAAATAGCTCCAGATTTGCCTCTCTACCGCTGCACGAATCTAGCGAGACAGTTCCATCTAAGCGCACATACACCTGACCGCAAAGCTTACCTTCGTGGATATTAATCAGATCGAGAATCTCATCGGCTGGAAGTCCCGCAAAATTGTAGACTTTATGCTGACAATGAGCGCATTCCCGTGCGCGATCGTCGCCCTTCATTTCTTCCCATGTAACATGACAAGGATTTTCCAGAATAATCTCGATATCCTTAAGCTTACGCAATGTTTTAATTCGCCGTTCAAATCTCGATAGTTTTCTGGGCACTTCTATCTCCGCCAAGTCTTCAATAGTGTTAGGAGATTTTCTATTGATTAGAGAATATCAAAACCCTAGCCCTCTCGTTTATATAAATACAAGAAAAAGCTTGGTTAATGGGAATGAACCAAGCTTTCTAAACTACGAATGAATGAACTATCTAGGAATGAGGCAGCCTTGCATGGAGGTTGTACCATCGGGCATCGTGGCGCGGCAGAGATTGGTTTGGCTCAGATCGACTCCACTCAAATCGGCTTCGGTCAAGTCAGCACGATAGAGATCGGCACCTTTGAGGTTTGCACCTCTGAGGTCAGCTCGATATAAACTGGCATAACGCATAGAAGCATTTCTCAAGTCAGCCCCATTTAACTTGGCTCCAACTAACTCAATATCAATTAGGTTGGAATCTTTAAGGTTTGCATCCGTCAAGTCAGCATTCTTCCAACGGCTGTTGCGAGCATTAGTTCCAGCGAGATTGGTTCCGATCAAATCCCCATTAATTAGAAAAGAATGTCTCAGATCGGCACTACTCAGGTCGGCACTTCTAAAGTCGCCGTAGTATATGGTGCTAAAAGATAGGTTGATACCAGTCAAGATGCTGCGTCTAAAATCAGCGCCATCGATCACAGCACCTCTGAGATTAGCACCACTAGCATTGATGCCGCTCAGTTCGCAACGTTGACATTCACGGCTTTCTAACAACACCTTGAGATGTTCGGCACTTTGGGCTTTTGCCTGCGTTGGCACGATCGCACTGATAGCTGTACCAGTGGCTAGAAATAGCGCAGCACTCAGAATTCTTAGCTTCATAGGATTCACCTGTTAGCGAGGTTTATTGGTTGATGGGGAGGAAAAAATCTATGGGGGAACTTACTTAATTAATTAGTTCGATCGATACAACGACGTTACCCAAACTATTTATATTGTTACCACATTATGTTTACAAGTTGATACAAGCAAAGACAACAACTTAATAAGTGTGTTTTAGCGGTTAAAAGGTAAATCCACAATTTTATAAATGCTGAAGTTTTGCCATAAAAAACCCATCCATATTTTGCTGATGGGGCAAGACTCTGATCCAGTTCTCTGGGGTCAGAAAATTGGTTAAGGGACTAGGAGGCTGAGGTACCGCGATCTGCCAGTCGGGATGGGTGGATAAAAATTGGCTAATTACAGCCTCATTTTCAGCAGGATGCAACGTGCAGGTGCAATAGACCAAGGTGCCACCCCGTTTTAGCCATTGTGCCGCCTGTTCGAGAATTTCTAGCTGTAGCTGTGCCAACTTGTAGGGTTCCTCGGCAGTTTGTCGCCAGCGGGCATCGGCATGACGGTGCAATGTCCCCAATCCCGAACAGGGAACATCTAACAAAACCCGATCGGCGCGATCGCAAAACTGGGGAAATTCCCGACTATCTCCTACCAAGGTTTCAATGCTTTTAAGTTGGAGGCGATCGCAATTTTCCTTCAGACGCTTAAGCCGATTTGCCGAACGGTCTAGGGCATAGATCTTGCCGCGATCGCCCATGAGTTCGGCAAGGTGCGTGGTTTTCCCTCCTGGGGCAGCACAGGCATCAATCACGACATCATCGGGCTGAGGATCGAGTAGAAGGGCAGCTAATTGGGCGCTGGCATCCTGTACAGTCCACCACCCTTGCTTAAATCCGGGTAACTGTGAGATCTCTCCCGATCCCTGTTCTAGTCGAAGGGCATTGGGAATATGAGCCAGTGCAGAGGCAGCGATCCCCGCATCAGCAAAAGCAGTCAAAACCATGTCAATATTTGCAACCAGACCATTAACCCGCAGATCGATATGGGGGGACTGATTGAACCAGTCGCATAACTGCTCGGTTTCAAGTGTCCCAAATTCTTCTATCCATAGGGAAACCAGCCAATCTGGAAAACTATATTTACTGCCTAGATCGGGAAGATTTTGCCATAGGGACTGTTCGGTTTGGGCGATCGCCACGGCACGTAAAACCCCATTCACAAAACCTGCCAAACCCGCTAATTTGTTGTGTTTTGCCAAATCAACACTAGTATTCACAGCAGCCGATGCGGGGACTTGCGCTAAGAAACAAATCTGATAAATTCCAATCTGCAAGATCGATCGCAGATCGGGATTGAGTTTGGCGTTAGGTTTGCGGGTAAATTGCAAAATTATCGAATCAAGTGTGCGTTGGCGACGGGTAATGCCATAAACTAGTTCTGTGGTTAAACGGCGATCGCTGGCAGAAACCTGATGCGTTTCCTTGTCGGTTAATGGTTGTAAGACCTGATTCAGTGCAACATCAGCATATACGCCTCGTCTTTGAATTAGACGCAGGGCGGTAAGGGTAAGCTGACGGGCGTTAAGGCTTTGAATGTTAGCGGCTACTGGAGCCATGATGTTTAATTTTCTGTAATGGTTGAAGCTTCTTTGGTTTCGATCTTTACTCCTTTAGGTGGAGATGCTCAAAAATTCTGAGAAACAGTTTTTTTTATGTAGACAAACCCTAGGAGTTTCTGATATTAAGGTCATATATTCTGGGCAATCTTAAATCATCTTAAAAGGTAAGCTCTGCGGCTCGGTAAAGTATTCAGAGTGTCGCACTCGTAGTATAGTACTGTCGCTTTGCACGCTTAGAAGGTTCAGATTGTGGTGTGCATCTGTCTAAATTTGACGTGAAGTTGGTGTGAGGAAATGGTTGATACAGGATTGCGGATAAGAAAGCGTAGGCTTCCTTCAGGTCAGAATGTTTCTTTAAGTTTGGCACTGAGCATCATCTTGCTAGTTTTAGGTATAGACATTTCCTTAAATGTGAATCTGACCTACAGTTTGCTGATTCCTCTGTTTGTTTGTGTTTTGGGTGTAATTGCACTCGGTAGTGTAGCCGTTCCTATCTTACGTCAGTTAAAGACAGGACAAATTGTGCGAGAGGATGGACCTCAAGCACACCTAAAAAAAGCAGGCACACCAACGATGGGTGGGATTTTTATCATTCCAGTTGGGATCGCTGCTGCCCTAGTTTTTTCTGGTTTTGAGCCGCGAGTTGCGGCCTGTTGTATTCTCACCCTCGCATTCGGACTAGTTGGGTGGTTAGATGACTGGCAAATCCTTCGCCGCCACTCGAATAAAGGGATTTCTCCAAAAACTAAGCTGGCTTTACAGGCTATCTGCGCGATCGCTTTTTGTACTTGGATGGGTTTGACCCAAGATTGGCAATCGTTTAGCTCGGTTCACCTACCGCTTCAGTTAGTTTTACCCCTTGGTATTCTCTTTTGCCCCCTAGCGATCTTTGTGATCATGGGCACTACAAATGCCACAAACTTAACCGATGGGTTGGATGGTCTAGCGGGTGGTACGGGTGCGATCGCACTTCTCGGTATGGCAATGTTACTTTTCCCCGAGCAGCCTCAACTCGCTATCTTTAGTGCTTGCATGAGCGGCAGTTATTTGGGCTTTCTGTGGTTTAACCGCAATCCTGCCAGTGTGTTTATGGGGGACACGGGTTCGCTAGCTCTAGGTGGAGCACTTGCTGCTGTAGCTCTACTGGGCAATATGTTGTGGGGCTTGCTGATCGTCGGGGCAATTTTTGTCTGGGAGTCCATCTCTGTGATTGCCCAAGTCTCTTATTTTAAGGCAACCAAACGCTCAACGGGTGTGGGTCAGCGTCTATTCAAAATGGCTCCTTTTCACCACCATCTAGAGTTAAGCGGCTGGCATGAAATCCATGTTGTCAGAGCTTTTTATATCGTTGGTGTCATGCTAGTAATCTTTGCGTTGATGCTGAAATTTCTCTAGATTTTCACTACCATAGCAATCCTTAAAAGCAGGGCAATTTATTGCCCCTGCTTTTGTTTAATCACATCCTAGCGATTCACGGGTACTCACCCCTGTCTTAGAATTGACGCCCTTGGCTTTGGTACACAACCACTTAATCTGAGCGCCATCGAGAATAGCCTCGCTAAAGTCAGCCCCTGTAATATTGACGAAATCGAAGGTACTGCGTAACAAAATCGTATCGACCAAAATGGCATCGCTCAGATCGGCTTTGGCAAAATCAGTTTGATCGAGCATCCCACCCGTAAAATCTGCCCCATGCAAGTTGGCATTGCGTAAAATCGATGCACTAAAGATGGCGCCTCGCACATCAGCATTGGTAAAGTTTGCACTTTCCATATTGGCATTCGCAAAACCAGAGCCCGCCAGTTCTTGCCCCGAGAAGTCTCGCCCTTTTAACGCCCCATGACTAAACGATAGGGGTTTTGCCCATGCCGAGACCTGCCATTGGGGGATCAGTTGCGAGAACGATAAAATGGCGATCGCTAAAAAGATTGGCAAAAAAATTGTCCAGAGCGAAATTTGGCGATGGTGTAAGCGATTCATGCTATAAAACGTTTAAATTTAAGATCGTAATATTGGTTGCTAAGTCCTGCGATCGCCTGTATCTTTCCATCAGGTCAGTAGTAAACTCAGGGATCGGAGATTTCCGTATCCTAGCATCGCCTTAGAATTAGCTGCGGACTACAGGTATTTCTTCGGTTTTCTCAAGTTAAGGAACGCGACAATTTGGCAATCGGCGATCGAGGTTCAGTGTTTATGCCGATCGTAGATAACGAACTGCTGCCCAAAGCCCCTGTATAATCGGATCTCTATCACTATCTCCTCATAAACAGTGGATATCTACTGCACTCGCCCCAATTGCCCAAAGCCAGTCAATGCATGTCCAGACTTGGATACGGGTGGCACGATCAAAACCATTAGTCAAAAATTTTGCGTGACTTGTGGGATGCCGCTGTTTTTAGCAGGTCGCTATCTCACCGAAAAACCTTTGGCAAGAGGGGGCTTTGGCGCAGCCTATACGGCACGCGATCGCTACACTCCCGCCATGAGACGTTGCGTGGTCAAGCAACTAATGCCACTGGGGCTAACTGGGCAGCAACTGGAAATTGCCAAGCAAATGTTCGATCGCGAAGGAGAAGTCCTCGAACGTTTGGGTACACATCCCCAAATTCCAGATTTACTTGCCTTTTTTGAAGTCCAAGCTGGCAAGGACAATTTCTTTTATCTCGTCCAAGAATTTATTGACGGCTTTACGCTCGAGCAATTAGTCGAACAGCATGGTGCGATCTCTGAAGCCGATGTTGTAGAAATTATGAATAGTTTGCTGCCTGTTTTGCAGTTCGTGCATGAGAATGGCTCGATTCATCGCGACATTAAGCCATCGAATATCATGATTCGCAAAGCCGATCAAACCTATTTTCTCTTAGACTTTGGGGCAGTTAAGCAAGTAACTGCCGCTGCCGCAGGACAAAAATCTACAGGGATTTTCACACCGGGGTATGGCGCACCCGAGCAGATGCGCGGCGATAAAGTCTTTCCTTCTAGCGATCTTTATGCCTTTGCCGTCACTTGTCTGTATTTGCTAACGGGTAAGGAACCTGACGATCTTTTTGATGTAAATACAAATAAATGGAATTGGCACAGCGCGATCGCGGTTAATCCCGATTTGGTCAGATTACTAGATCGAATGCTAGAAACTGCGCCAAATTTGCGCTTTGAATCTGCCAAGGATGTTTTAGATGCCCTCAAGCAAATCTATACCCCCACATCTCAAACTCTCGCTCAACCCTCCCAAACTTCTATTTCCGCCCCTTCGCAGGTTCCTGTTTCTGCTCCCCCTCCTGCGGCGGTTACGCCTCCTCCTGCACCTGCCTCGCGTCGGGTTGCTGGAACTTCTCCCCCGCCTGTGCCAGCCGCGCGTCAAGTTCCAGCAAGTCCCTCAGCCACCCCTTGGGTGCTGTCAGCTCCTTTAGGAAACCAGTTGTTTGCCGCATTCTTGATTGGGTTTGAGGGGATGCTTTTAGGGCTAGTAGCGTATTATGTGGGCTTTGCCCAAATCGGGATGCAGCCAAGTCTGTTAATTTTAGGGGGGGTGATGCTGTCAATTCTCTGGTTGCGCATCAGTCAAATTTTAGATAATAAAGACCTCCTAATTTTTGTGGATGTCGGAACTGTCTTGGTTGTGGTCGGTTTGCACTTTTTTACCAAGCTACCTCAGTTACAGAGTCTTCCTAGCTTAGAAAATATGGCGCTGATGAGCGCGATCTCAGGATTTGCCACAGTTACCTGTATGGCACTGTTTCGGTTGATCTTTCAGCTTCTCTATTCATTTCTGTGAGCTTACGGGATTGAGACAGCGATCGCAGCCATGTCTGTTTTTCGATCTCAAATTGGCGTTAAGTAATTTCATGGCGCTAATCTGAATTGTAGAGAATTTCTCGCTCTCTAAGATGCATCTTACGACCCCATTCTTTAATCCATTGAAATGAAACCAAGTTGAGTAAAAGCCCGATCGCGAACAAAATTGCCATTAGTGCAATCTGATACCAAATAATCGGTTGAACCATCAAATCAGCGACAAGATGGGAGAAATTTAGTAGGGAGTAAACCACAGTTAAGCCAAAATGAACCCATCGATAACGCCTTGATTCCATAAGCGAAGTTCCAATAATGGCAGCCATGGGCAGCACAAAAAAGCCTAGCATCAACCACAGGATCGGATCGATTTCTGCCAATGTTTGAGAATGGGAATTTGCCACACCTAACCCATGAAACAGAGGCATTAAGCCCAAGTCCGTGTGAAACAGCAGACCCAACAAGAACACAATCCAGAGGTTAATTATTTTCTCTTGAGATTTGATTGCCATGATGCTTTACGCTCCTTCTAAAGTTTGAATTCCAAGTTTTAATTCCAGTTGCACAATTGCGAGGGGGAGGTCATCAGAGGTTTCCTGTATTGATAAAATCCCTCGGTATCCAATCCTGCATAGCGGAACAAGATCCAGTCCGTACGTCCCATTCCCCCATGAGACGTGCGAACGATCTTGCCACGATCGAGGGTTAAATGACCTGCTTCATCCCATTTAAAAGCAGTTTGAGGAATGACAGTCCACTCTCTACCAGCCCAAGATATTGCTAGGGCTTCTCCTGTAACTATTGTGCCATCTACTTTCCCGCGCAGACAGATCAGCTCATCCGAGTGCGGATAGCCATAATATCCATCCAAGCGATCGCCAATCTTGGCAAAGTTGAAACATACCCCTGCCCCATTCCGCCAATCATGCGGTTGCGGTTTCGTGCAAAATTGGTAGTTGCCATCTGCCAAAGTCGCGATCGCAGTTTGACCATTTGCCAGAAGGTTGACAGGGAAATGCGACGACTCGATCGCCTGAATTTCCGCGCTATTCGCCTCATCACCACTGAGGATCGCACCTGTTAATAATGCGATCGCGGCTATCCCAACTAGTTTTAAGAGACTATTTCGATGCCACATAGCCATCCTCCCTTCTTGATTGAGGAAGTTGTAAGAATCTAGTTCCAATCCTTTTGCAATGGGAGGGTTAGGGCGGGGAATTCCCCTTTATGTCCCTACCCCTAACTACACAGCAGGTTTAGGGTTGAGCGCCAGCCATAGCAGCAATACTAAAAGGAGGAAGCCAAACTTAACGATTAGGTAGATAATGCCATTTGTAACGGGGAAAATTTCCATAACCTTTACCTCTCTACACGCGACTCTTCGCGAGGGATGTTTTGAGGCATATAGACTGAAATCCACAGTGAAAGTTGCGAAAGTTGTGTTTTGGTTTTGCCTCTTTCTCCCTTCACCCTTATTATCTCCCAAAACTAAGGGATCGCAGCAGTAGATCTGGGCAGCGCTCAACCCCTTCTTGTAAGTCTTAATTTTTGCTCGACAATCGATCGCGATCGTGGGGTGCGAGTAAATTGGTCACATCGGGACCAAGGGGAATAATGCCGCCCGGATTGAGCGGAAAGAGATTGCCGTAATAGTCGCGCTTCACGCTTGCAAGGTCGCAAGTGGCAGCAATACCAGGGATCTGATACAGGTCGCGCAGGTAAGCACCGAGGTAAGGATAGTCCTGAATTCGGCGTTGATTGCACTTAAACAAACCATAGTAGGCAATATCAAAACGAAATAGCGTCGTGAATAAGCGGACATCTGCCAACGTCAGGCGATCACCACATAAATACCGATTGGATTCCAGAACCCCGTCTAGTTCGTCGAGGGTGGTGAATAATTCTCGGCAAGCGAGATCGTAGGCAGACTGCGTTTGGGCAAAGCCGCAGCGATAGACGCCATTGTTGACAGCGTTATAGGTCTTTTCGTTGAAGCGATCGATCTGTTCTCGCAATTCTAGAGGGTAGAGATCGAGGTCGGGATACTTGGCAAACTGATTTAGCTCAGCATTGAGCATCACAATAATCTCAGCGCTTTCGTTATTGACGATCGCCTTAGTTTGCTTATCCCATAACACGGGAACTGTACAGCGACCGCTGTAGCCGGGCTGCGCCAATTCATATAACTCTGCAAGGGTGCGACAGCCTTGTTCGGGCTGGTTCAAGATCCACCCGCCTTCTTCGGGGGCAGGTGACACGATCGAGAGGGAGATGGCATCTTCTAAACCCTTCAGCGTTCTCACTACCAAGGTGCGATGCGCCCAAGGACAACTCATGCCCACATAGAGGTGATAGCGATCTGCGGCAGGTTCGTAAGTACCATCGATATGAATACTGTGATGAAACTGAGTCGCAGGACGAATATAGGCTCCTTGGCGATCGCGTGGGGCAAGATTTGACATCATCACCCGCCACATCGTCGTCCACACAAACTTACCAAACTTGATGATGGGCTTAGGGGGTAGGGATTTGCCCTTTTTTTTAGGAAGAGCGGCATTACTGGAATTTTCGCTATCCGTTGGGGGTGGAGGAACTTGTGTCATGGGGGTAGATATCAGAAAAAGTGCAGGAAATAGGTTTCTCCAGCTTAACGAATATTCTTTGCCTTGCTTGTAGAATTGCTGAATCGACCTTGCAAAACTAAAATTACAAAACTAAAATTACAAGACGAACTTGGCGATCGCTGCCGCAACACCATCCATTTCCACGCTGGGGGCTATCCAGTCAGCTTTTTCTTTTAAGGCATCGGGAGCATTGCCCATGACCACGCCCAGACCAGCATATTCAATCATTTCCAAATCGTTGAAATTGTCACCGATCGCCATAACTTGGGTGCGATCGAGTCCCAAGATATTCTCGGCGAGATGTTTGACCGCTGTGCCTTTATTGGCGATTGGATTGGTTGCCTCAAAAAATGTTGCTACCGATTTGGTGAGATACAGTTCGCCCGATGCATAGCGATTTTTGAGTTTTGCCAGCATTTCGGTAATTAGATCGGCGCTATCGCTTAATGCCAAAATCTTTGTGGGAGGATTTTCGGCTGAGTTGGCGATTAAAAACTCGCGCAAGTCGCCTACGGGAATAGCCTCTACTTTGGAGCGTTCGGCATAGGCAGCAGATTGGGGCGTCATTTCCTTTACATACAGCTTGTCGTTGACATAGAGATGTACGGACAGCCGATCGGCGGTGGAAAATTCGGCAAAGTCATCAATCAGGGTGAGGGCATGGGTGAGGTCTACAGGCCAGTGACCGACCACATTTTGAGTTTGTGGATCTTTAATCAGGGCACCTTGGTAAGAGATTAGAGGAAGATCCGATGCGATCGCTTCGTGAAAGCGCAGTGCCGAACGATACATGCGTCCAGTGGCGATCCCAACTCTTACCCCTTTTGCTTGAGCCGCCTTAATCGCTTGTTTTACGGGCTCGTTGACCTGATTGGCATCACCACTGATCGTTCCGTCAATATCTACCACGACCAGTTGAATTGATTGTTTCATGACTCAGATCGAATAGTTGTACTTTATAGATTTACCTGCTCTTACCTAGAACTATAGATGAACTTATGAGTTCTAGAACCTAACCACATAAACACTTTAGGATAACATTCATGATTTTTTGGGTTTGTCGGGAAGATTGCGGGGTGCGATCGCTTGTCCATCGTAAAAACGTCTTTCCAGCTTGCTCAGACCGTACCATGCGGCTCCTGAAATCAACGTTATTAGGATGAGGAGAATTCCGATGGGAGTTGAAAGTTGAGCGTGGAGGAATGTAAATAGAGAAGTACTTGCCCAAGCGATCGCACCCAAGATCGCCATAACTAGTTTGAGCCTTTGGATGTTCTTGAGTGCGGCGCTACAACTGGCACATTTGACTGTATGGGAATGATAGCGATCTAAGAGAACCTCTGTGGGAATTGTAGGCGGCAAGGGTTGTCCAGTAAAGGGATCGGCATGATATTGATTTACCCAGTTGCGCAACTCAGTGACAAAGCGATCGGCTCCTGTGGGTAGATAAAATGCTTTTGCGAAATTTGCGCTTCCTCCCTGTGCCTCTAGATAACGCTCTTGAAAGTGCAAAAAGATTTGGTCGTCTTCCAAAATCGCATTCTGGTTGGTATGGGAATACCAACGGGGGGCAAGTTTCAGGAAAAACGCTGGAACTTTAGAGGCGAACTTAAATGGAAATATTGCAAACAAACGACATTCGCCTTTACGAATCGGCGTAGCGTAGACTACTGTGAGCGTTCTACCAAATTGTTTAGAGGTGAGATCGTGCCACATTAATGAGGGCGCGATGAATGTGGTGTCTTGTCTTCCCAATTTTCCCCGCCGAGGGCCTTCTGCCCAAGTACCGACAAATCCCTGTTTACTTGACGCTACTACCTCTAGATCGGCAGGACTGGCATTGGCACGATTGCCAACGGAACGATGATGGGTAAAGGGAAGATGACTGGAATCCAGTACGTTCTCTAACAGGGTGAGCGCGTCATAGGGCAGGTCGCGAAATGTTGTGAGACAGATCCACTCGTCTGGCGTCTCTAAGAGTGGCTGGATCGTGGGAACCTTCGTTTTTAAGGCATTCTCGGGCGGACCTGCATAGACAAAGAGCAAGCCCTGTCGAACCATGCAGGGTAATGTCTCGGCACAGGCACGTTTAGACTTTTGGGCTGTACCATTTTCGGGCTGTTGGGGAATGCGATCGCAGGAACCATCCCCTGTAAAAGCCCAGCCATGGTAAGGACATTCTAGCAAGCCCTCTTCGGTAATTCTACCCTGAGAGAGAGGTGCAAGACGATGGGGACAGCGATCGGCAAACACCTGCCAAGTTTGAGCCTGTGTATCCCACCAAATCACCAAATCTCTCTCTAAAAGCGTAAATGTGGCTAGTTTTGCTTTATCTAAATCCTCTACGTAAAAGATGGGATACCATGCTTCTTTGCAGTCAAACTGCGTGGGATCGCTTCCCCCTGCGGGAATCGTACCAGTTTCTAAAAGATTCGATCCGATCGCGCCATCTGCCAAAGTTGTCGTAGAAGTTGTCATGAGAAATTGTGAAAGCTAGGAAATTCCAAAAATAGCCTAACCCATTATCTTAATTCTTGGTGCTCGATTGGCTCTACCTTTTGACAGGTTGTCGTTGTCTTGGTTGGGGCTGACGCGATCGCGGGTACTCAGACGGACGCTTTTTCTTGGGCTCAGGTTTAAACCATACCTTCCATACCCAATCGAGAATGCTATCGAGCAGGGTCGCCAATTCTAAAGCAGCTTTACCGATCTGACGGACAATGCCTGATTTTCTCGGTTGGGCAGGCTTAGTTCTGCGGCGCTGAGGGGCTTGACGTGGTCTAGATTCAGGCGAACCCATTTCTGAGCGACGGATGACTTCGCGCGACTGTGAATTTTGGGATGGACGGCGGGGGGAGTTCGATGGTGTTCTGGAATACCCTTGAGAAGTGCCATTGGATAGCTGCGATGATGAATATAGATTCGATCGCTCGTTATAGGATGGCTGATAGAATTCATCATCTGCCGAACTGGGCAATACTGGGCGAGGGGCTGTACGGGGTAGCACAGGCATTTGAATTTCCTTATGGTTCGCCAGCGGATTGGGGCGGAGGCTGCGAGGCTCGCGGTAAGAGGCATTGGCAAGATGGGTTTCCAATTCCTTGGTGTTGGGAATTTGGCTCATGACCACATTCGTTTCAAAAATTTCCACGATGCGCTTTTCTGGCATTTCAGGAACGGCGATCGCTGGCCAATCCTCCTCGACAAAATCTTCGATGAAGGGTTCGTTGACAATGCCCTCTAGCGACCAGTAGCGCATGGCTTTTGCTGCACCTAGCCGCAGGCAATTCCCCGCATGATCGAGAATTAAGGCTTTGTTCCCATTCTTGGGACGCAGCCCCCGCCCAATCATTTGTAGATGTAGCGCCACAGACTGAGTGGGACGGCAAAGCTGTACGACTTCGATTTCAGGCATATCGAAGCCTTCCGTAAATAGATTGACATTGGTGAGAACTTTGGTAACACCTTTACGAAAGCGATCGAGCGTGGCAAGACGGTCTTTGGTGGGGGTGTCACCATCAATATGTTCGGCTGGAATTCCCGCTTCTTGGTAACTCATGGCGATCGCTTTGGAATGCTCGATATTGATCGCAAAGGTGACGCACTGCCGACCTAGGGCATATTGCTGGTAGGTACTGACGGCTTGCCCTGCTACATAGCGTCTGTCGATCTGTTCTGCCAAATCTCCTTGATTAAAGTCTCCCCCCGTGATGCGGATGCCTTCTTGGGGCAAAAAGCTCTCTGGAGCCAAGACATCATAGTCAGCAAGAAAGCCCCAACCGATCAACTCGTGGGTGTCGGGGCCTAATACCAAAGATTGATACACCTCTTGAAAACCCTGCCCATCCAAGCGGCAGGGCGTAGCAGTCACGCCCAAAATGTAAGCATCGGGAAAGTAGGTCAAAATTTTGAGATAGCTGGGGGCGAGCGATAGATGCGCCTCATCAACAATTACGAGCTTGACATCCAATAGCTGAAACTGTCGTTGTTCTAGCCGTTTGACCAATGTTTGCACCGAAGCACATTGAATCAGTAGGTCTAGATTGAGCGGCTGTCCTGCCTTGATCGTACCAACGGGTTGCCCCGTAATTTTTTCTAAGGTTTTTTGCGATTGCATCAGCAACTCTTCGCGGTGGGCAAGCACTAAGGACTGTTCGCCGCGATCGCAGAAATGCTTGACAATCTCGCTAAATGTGCGCGTTTTCCCCGATCCTGTAGGCATGGACAATAGGACTTGTCGCCTGCCTGCCTGCCATTCGCCATAGATGTCTTGGATAGCTCTATGTTGGTAGTTGCGAAGCTTTGACATATTCAATCGTCCCAGTTTCTGACAATTCGTCCGATAGCATACTAGATGATCGCTTGAATGTCGCTGTTCTCAAATTTTTAATGTTTTTAGGGGCTTTTAGCTGACTTCTGAATTTCTATTTCTGAATTTTCTGCGAAGATACTTTTCCAAACCCGTTTCAACTCCCCAAAAATTCTCCAGAATTATTTCGGGTTTATCGATCCCCAATTGCCCATGCCCGATCGCCATGCTCGAATTTTGAAAGACAAAGCGATCGCAGCTATCACTCATGAAAAGGTTCACAACATGTAATAAAAAAATTCACGATTACCAAATCCCGTGAATCAGGCTTCAATCTAGGTGCAAGCCTAGAAGCAAGGAATATCGTCTGAGCTATTTTAAGCTTTTATACTTGAAATACTTATTCTGATTAGATTTCAATATTTTTGTTTTTTGTTTTATATTCTATATAATTTAAAACACAAAATCCTAAAAAAAGGATTTATCGGGTTTGAGCGCTATTCAGAGATGCTAGGCTTTCTCAGAGAGTTATATGAATCTTTAGAAACTGAATTAGGCATAGATCTGATTTTCTAGAGTCTTTTCTTTCACCCGCGCATAGTCAATAATTCATTCAGATCAACTTAGGAAGCATTGGAGCATACAACGTGAAATTAGCAGTCTACGGAAAAGGTGGTATTGGTAAGTCCACCACAAGTTGCAACATCTCCGTTGCCTTAGCAAAACGGGGTAAAAAAGTCTTGCAAATCGGTTGCGATCCTAAGCATGACAGCACCTTCACGCTAACGGGTTACTTAATTCCTACGATCATTGATACCTTGGCAGAAAAAGACTATCACTACGAAGATGTCTGGCCCGAAGATGTAATTTACAAAGGCTACGGTGGTGTGGATTGTGTAGAAGCGGGTGGACCTCCTGCGGGTGCTGGCTGTGGTGGTTATGTGGTTGGTGAGACCGTCAAACTGCTCAAGGAACTCAATGCTTTTGACGAATACGATGTGATTCTGTTTGATGTTTTGGGCGACGTCGTTTGTGGTGGTTTTGCCGCCCCCCTCAACTACGCTGATTACTGCCTGATCGTGACGGACAACGGCTTTGATGCTTTATTTGCTGCCAATCGAATTGCTGCATCTGTTCGCGAAAAGGCACGGACTCACTCGCTACGGTTAGCTGGTTTGATCGGCAATCGCACCAGCAAGCGCGACTTGATCGACAAGTACATTGACAATGTTCCCATGCCCGTTTTGGAAATCTTGCCCCTGATTGAAGACATTCGCGTCTCTAGAGTCAAGGGCAAAACCCTGTTTGAGATGGCAGAAAACGATCCAGACCTCAACTATGTCTGCGATTACTATCTCAATATTGCCGATCAACTTCTAGCCATGCCCGAAGGTGTCGTTCCTAAGGATGTCGCCGATCGCGAACTCTTCACCTTACTCTCTGATTTCTACCTCAACCCCGTCGCACCCCAAAAGTCTGAAGAACTTGACCTGATGATGGTGTAGGGAATTCTCTTTGCTTCGTTTTGAGGTTCGATCCCCCCCAGCCCCCCTTGTTAAGGGGGGAGAATCTGGAAATCCCCTTAAAACTTAAAACCTAAAACTGATAACTGATAACTGAGAACCTAGTAACTTATGACTCTTGCTGCTGAACCTCAAGCTTTGAACTTTGAGTGTGAAACTGGTAACTATCATACCTTTTGCCCAATTAGCTGTGTCGCTTGGCTTTATCAAAAGATTGAAGATAGCTTCTTTTTGGTAATCGGCACAAAGACCTGCGGCTATTTTCTCCAAAATGCGATGGGTGTGATGATCTTTGCTGAGCCTCGCTATGCTATGGCTGAGCTAGAAGAAGGAGATATTTCCGCACAGCTCAATGACTATGAAGAACTGAAGCGTTTGTGCTTGCAAATCAAACGCGATCGCAACCCCAGCGTCATAGTCTGGATTGGGACTTGCACCACTGAAATCATCAAAATGGATCTAGAAGGTCTAGCACCTCGACTAGAAGCTGAGATCGGAATTCCCGTGGTCGTAGCGCGTGCCAACGGTCTCGACTATGCGTTTACGCAGGGTGAAGACACGGTATTAGCGGCTATGGCGTCCCGCTGTCCTGAAAAAGCCCCTGAAGGCGAAAAGAAAGAAAGACTTGCAATTAGTTCTTTACTGAACTTTGGCAAAAAGAAGGAAGAAGTCGAAGCGGAAGAATCTGGCTATGTCAAACATGCGCCACTGGTTCTATTTGGTTCGCTCCCCGATCCTGTTGTCACTAACCTCACCTTGGAACTCAAAAAGCAAGGGATTAAAGTTGCTGGCTGGTTGCCTTCTAAACGGTTTACGGAGTTGCCAGCGATCGAAGAAGGCTATTACACCTGTGGCGTGAATCCCTTCCTCAGTCGTACTGCCACGACCCTGATGCGTCGTCGCAAGACAAAGCTGATCGGTGCTCCATTCCCCATTGGTCCCGATGGTACTCGCGCTTGGATTGAGAAGATCTGCTCGGTCATGGGCATCACGCCTCAAGGCTTGGAAGAACGCGAACAGCAAATCTGGGAAAGCATGGAAGACTACTTGCAGTTAATTCGTGGCAAGTCGGTATTCTTTATGGGTGACAACCTATTGGAAGTCTCTTTGGCTCGCTTTTTGACCCGTTGCGGTATGCACGTTCAAGAAATTGGCATTCCCTATATGGATAAGCGCTATCAAGGGGCTGAGTTAGAGCTTCTGCAAAAAACCTGTAATGACATGGGTGTTCCCTATCCCACGATTGTTGAGAAGCCCGATAACTACAATCAAATTGAGCGCATTCACCAACTCAAGCCCGATCTCGTAATTACGGGTATGGCTCATGCGAACCCCCTCGAAGCACGCGGCATTAATACCAAGTGGTCTGTGGAATTTACCTTCGCTCAAATTCATGGCTTTAGCAATGCCCGTGACATCCTAGAGCTAGTAACCCGTCCGCTTCGTCGCAACAACAGTCTCAAAGACTTAGGTTGGGATAAACTGGTACGCGAAGAAGCCAAGGTCTAGTTTTTATTAAAAAAAACGTCAGTTCGGGATAAGAAAACCTGAGACGCTATACATCCCAAGGATCCCCCCCAGCCCCCCTTGAAAAAGGGGGGAGAATTTACTTGTCCCCCTTTTTCAAGGGGGATGCCCGATAGGGCAGGCAGGGCTGTTTCATTCTTGAGGTAGAAGAAATAAAAAAGATAAATATAGGTAAATATATAGTTATTTACCTATATTTAGTCTGAAAGACGTGGAAAAGAGCTTAATTGACTATCTCAAAGAGATCCCCGATTTTCGTGAACGGCAAGGATGTCGTCATCCACTGTGGCTAGTCCTACTCATCATCATCATGGGTATCACAAGCGGTTATTGGGGTTATCGAGGACTAGGAAGATTTATCGAACGCCATCGACGAGACTTGATTAAATCGCTAGCAATTCCGCAAGCAAGAGTGCCCTCCTACTCAACCGTTCGTCGAGTGATGATGGGCTTAGACTATAAAGAACTGGCAAAAGTATTCAACCAATGGGCAAGTCAGTATGGCAATCTACCCAGTCATGAATGGGTAAGCATTGATGGCAAAGGACTCAAAAACACAGTGACAGACTACGATTCGGCAGAGCAAAACTTTATCAGTATTGTCTCCCTTTTCACTCACCAAAGAGGACTTGTACTCGGGGTAAAAGTGATGGAAAACAAAAAGACTAGTGAGATTACAACGGTACGAGAACTGCTAGAAATCCTAGATTTGAAAGGATTCGTGTTTACCCTAGATGCCCTGCACTGCCAAAAAA
>NZ_CBDDRA010000004.1:26493-259185 GCF_965232925.1 Tumidithrix helvetica PCC 7403 | reverse complement strand
AACTTAGGGAAAAGGTAGACCAACTTCTAGCAGAATTAACTCCCCAAGTTATAGCATCGATTACTGGATATCCTTTCATTTTGGAAGCCCTATCTGTTGCCAATATAATTTAAATTGGTATTAATATCATTCACAGCCGTCAGAATAACACTGCCAGTATTCCCTCCATTTGTAGCGATCGTGATATAGCCGTCCCCCGTATCAATTCCGCCCGTTATACTCGTCAGCTTCACTGTATTCCCAATACCCGTATTCGAGCCCGCAAAAATACTTCGCGTCACAATGTCACCAAATGCAGTTAGCGTTACCGCACCCGCAGTCCCTCCATTTGCACCCGCATAAACATGTCGTTCTGTTGTAAGCGATCAGCGTGATATCACCCGCTTTGCCAAGCGTTGAACTAGAATAAATACTACCAGTGACTATTTCGTTTTTGGCTGTGACATTAATGAAGCCAGCGCGGTTATTACTTCCACTGTATATCTGGTTAATGTTGACATTTGTACCAGAAATATCGATATTGCGTCCACCCGTATAAATATAACCATTCAAAAAGACTGTACCAAAGCCATCTCCATCAGAGTCTGCTTGAATCGTGATTGTGCCCGTTGAGTCAACAAAGTTAGCGCTGGTATTGATCGTGACATTATTTGATGCAGAAAAGACAAGGTTGCCATTTATTTTCTCTAAATCAGAGATGTCGAAGGTGTTATCATTTCCGTCATCTAGCCCAATGTAATAATCGTCTGGGTCGAGCAGTAATGTGCCAAGTTTTCCATTTGCTGCCCCAGTGTCAACTTGACCTGCAAACGCTAGTTGATGTTTACTAGAGACCTCAACAAATCCACCATCTCCCGATTGACTGCCCCCTTTGGTGCTAATGTTGCCTTCAAAAATCGTCTTCTGGTCTGACCAAAGCACTACCTTCCCACCAGTGCCCTGGGTCAGTGCATCGGCAAGAATGACTGTATTCTTATCCACTACAGTATTTTGAGCATTGACGATGCCTTTCACTAGTCCTTTGCCTTGATAGTCACCACCAATTAGGACAGTACCGCCGCCATTTGTGCCCGATGCATCAATGTTTGCACCCAAGAGACTGACTTGTTTGCCTAGTAGTGCGATCTCTTTTGCGACAAACTTACCGCTTGCTTCCAAACTACCCGTCATGCCGCCAGAGATCCCAATTTTTTTCCCAAAAATTGACGATCGCACACTGTCAGTATATTTATCCGCAAAGTTTATCGTGGTACTACCTATGGTCTTGATTTCTCCTTGATTGAAAACACTTGCGGCGTTAAAGAGAATTGAGTTTGCTTGAATTTTAGCGTTGAGGTTGATTTCGGCAGCAGTGATATTGACATCACCTTTGCTGCTGATATTTCCAGCAATGTCAACTTCATCATCGGCAGTGATGCTGAGTGTTTGGTTGAGGCTTTGGCGATCTAGAATGAGCTTGTCATGTCCGAGTCCGCCCTCAAAGTTGATACCCGTGACGAGATCTCTTGTCGCTCCTGCTAGGGCTTGGGTAAAATGTTCTGAATGGAAATTGCTAGAAAATAGAAGCCCGTCCAGATTGAGTTCGTAATAGCCTTGAGTGTCGATCGCTTCGTGGAGAATATTATCTCTGCTGTCTCCTTGGATCGAAAGTATTCCAGTTAAGGGGTCGAAGCGAACAGGAGTGTTGAGATTGAAGGATGTGTCTGGGTGGAGAAGTTCGGGATTTGAGTCAGCCCCTAATGGAATTGATGGAGAGGCTGTGTAGGAGTCTTGACCCAAAATAGATTTTTGAAAAGCTAAGACTGGCAAGGGGTTGCGAGCGGATTGAGGGGTTGAAATGGAATCTTGGAATTCAAAAGTTAATGGGGGGGGTAGAGTGAGGCTGTGCCTTGGCTGTGGGTTTGGCTATTGCTTAAAGGTGAGAGAGTATTGAAATCGAAGGGGTCTGAAGTTG
The DNA here is from genome assembly GCF_965232925.1 of Tumidithrix helvetica PCC 7403. Classification (NCBI taxonomy): domain Bacteria; kingdom Bacillati; phylum Cyanobacteriota; class Cyanophyceae; order Pseudanabaenales; family Pseudanabaenaceae; genus Tumidithrix; species Tumidithrix helvetica. Next base: position 257,231 of record NZ_CBDDRA010000004.1, on the reverse strand, counting down.
CGAACGCTTGGGGCACTAGTCCGTCAATACTTCCCTCTAGATACATAAATCTTAGCTTTGTAAGGTTTTACCTTAGCAGCTTAACATAAATAAACTATTTATCAAAGCCATTTCGGACAGGTTAAATTCCAAAAACCTGTTTGGCGAGATCGAGGTAATCTTGGCGATCTTCTAGGCCGTTATAGCCGCCATTTACCAGTCTTGTAATCGTCATGATGTCGTCGTTATCTGCATCGCCATTGAGTTCCATTTTGCGCCAAAACCAACCTGCACTGCGACAAGCCAGATCGAAATCTCCTAGCCTTTGAGGATTGCTGACTAGATCGATACCTAGGGCTTTGCCACATTCTGCATAATTGGCTCTGCCTGTAACTTGAATTAATCCTCTACCCTTAAAGCGAACGCCATCGCCAGGATTGACATTGCCCAGATCGCCTCTTCCTTCATAGTCAGCCCCAGAGGCATATTCCTCATTGGTATTGTACGCATCGCTCTCGTGGGCGGTTTGAGCAATAAAGTGGGCAATGCGAAGAGGGGTATTAATCGCATATTCCACCATGGTGGAATTGAGATGGGGTAGAAGTTTGGCGAGGCGTGCAGGATCGGAATAGGGTGCGATCGCGGTCAGTTGCGTCTGAGTGATGAGAGCTTTCGGTGGAGGTGTAACTACTGCTGGGGAACCTACTGTTGGGGACGTTGCGAAAAGCCCAGCATAGGGAGCTTGATTGACAGGTCGCGATGGAAGTTTATTGAGAGTTCTAATCAGGTTATCCACCAACACATCTGTGGGATTTGGATCGTTTTGCAGATTGTTGACCAAGTTTTTGAGGCGCTCCCCTGCTTGCCGCCGCAGACTTAGCAGGTCTGTACCTTGAAACAAGCCCTCATAGGGTTTACGCAGGATCGGACGCAGGGGCAAGTTACTCATAGCCCTGATTAAATCGTCGATCGCCGTGTCATTTGGAATATAGCTTTTACTGGTGATACTAGAAATCGATGCGCCTAAACTCGCGGCGGCTTGCTTTCTCCATGCATCAACACTTGCAGGTGGGAACAACCCTGCATAGGGTGGGCGACCTGTAGGTCTTGTCGGTAGATTTTTGGTTGCTCGCACTAAATTATCGATCGCACCATCAAAAGAACTTGTATCTAGATTTTGAATTTTGGGAACTAGGGTCTGAACGATGGAAGCAGCACGATTTCTCCAAGAGAAAATATCAGCGCTAGGGAACAGCCCTGCATAGGGCTGGCGACCTTCGGGTCTTGCAGGAAGCTTATTTAAAACTCTGAGCAGGTCATCAACCAAGCCATCTTGCGCAGTAGGTGCGTTACCCTGAATTTTAGGGATCAGAGAGGCTAAACTTTTCGCTGCTTGTTCTCGCCATATCTCAACTTGCCCCATTTGAATAACCTTCCTGATTTGTTGCCAAACCTAACCTCAGTCAGTAAAGATTTCCATATTCATTGTATTCAAGCTGCGATCGCACGGACAAGGTGTTCTCATCGAAAAGATTCGCTGTGCTATACGCCCCGTTATTGCATTCACATAGCCAAAGAATGGCGATCGTTTACTCTAACTAGGATTAAGTTGCCTAACATAAATTTCCCCAAGGCTTACGGGAACTTTACCTTTTCGTTAGATGTCTTTTACGGTACGAACAAAAGTAGCTAAACTAGCTTTCGGTTCTACGTACATTGTCGAAGCACATTGTCGAGACAAAAACTTGCCAAATTCTACTTAAAAATCTGGCGACTTGTTTTTTTAACTGCGAGAATGAAGGTAAAAATTCTCACAATCAAAATTAATGAAATTCACTGGACTCAACTAACTCAATGGGCACGAAGCTTTCTTGAGGCAAAAGAATCAGTTGCGAGTACACAAGTTTACCGCTCATGTCGGTTCGATTGACAGCTACACCCAAAGGGCGAGGTAGCTGGGTAGCATAGGAATCAACATAAAATCTGTAAACCTGCTTTGCAGCCCGTAAGATCACAGGATCGACGTTTTTTGCAATAGTATCCTGTTGACGGTCGGGGTATTCGACGCGTTTGGCAGCATATGACACAGTAATATTTCCTCACACTTGCGGTTCATCTAGCCAGCAGTTTTGCTTAAACAAAAGGCTTAAACCAAGCAGATTTAAGCGCGATTATTAAGGTCAGGATTATACACTAATTGCCATCAAAACTAGCAAGTTTTATTCTGAACAATTTACTATAAAAAATCTGGGGAAAATCAGCCGTGCCGCGATCGCGAATGCTTGCAACTACCTCGATGAGATAGCTCACAAATTCAGAGTTGTCCATGGTGATTTCATAGCTCATTTCAGCATCACCCTCAAACATGACACGACACAGGGTTAAGTCTGACGGCAGATTAGAAACCCGCCAAGTTGCTAAGAATGAGATGGGGGGACTGCCTTCAATTTGCCGTTCTCCTGGTAGTTCTCCCTGCTTATATAGAGAAATGGCATAGGGTAAAGCCTGTCTTTTATTGGGCTCCCTATAGTAGGGCATATAGATTGAAACTTCTTGCGGTGGAGCCTGTTTTAGTTCGATCGCCATATTTTTCTAGCTTTTACCTAGTTTTTACAATCAAGGTTATTTTAAAGATTTGGTGGATTTTATCAGCAAAAGTTAAGGTGCTTTTCGTCCACCAAATCATGCTTGCCATCGGAAATAACTCGGGAATAACTATGGTGAAACCTTGTCGATCACAGCAATTTTGCCGTCAGGTTTAACTTCCCAGACATCATAGCTGCCTTTGACATCACCCAATTCGTCTAGATCGACATTGCCACTTGCACCTTGATAGTCAATATCTGTGCCAGCCTTAGCTAGTTTTAGGGCTTCGCAGACGTCGGTTACTTCTTTGCCGGGTGGGTTGGCAATTTCACGCAATTTGCTCTTAATGCCATCGCCTGTGCCGTCTTTTGCTGCCTCGGCAGCGATCGCTACCAGAGCCGCCGCATCATAGGAATGGGGAACGTAAGCGCCGATTTCTTGACTAGTTTTTTCTTTATAGCGCTTAGTAAACTCGTCTAAAGATTTGCCATCAGCACCCGGAACTGTACCCAGTGCGCCCGCCAAAATCAACTTGCCATCAGGGGAGTTGCCCACCAGTTTGGGGAAGTCTTCGGTTTTGACGCCATCGGTCAGCAGAATCTTAACGTTATTCGTCAAGCCTAGCTCGTAAGCCGCTTTGAGCACAGAGCCACCTGTCTCAGGATAAAGCACGGCTGCCACGGCATCGGGTTTACCACCAAAGGCTCCCTTAGCTTCTGCTTCAAAAGTTGTGGCTTGAGGGTCGTAGCGGGTAGGTTTGGCTTTATTGATCACTTCACCACCGAGTTTTTCAAAGGCTGTGACAAAAGCTTTCTCAAAACCAACACCGTAGTCGTTGTTGATTACAAGAGTTGCCACGCGTTTTGCGCCGCGTTTGTAAGCCAGATTTGCTAGGGCTGAGGCTTGATAGGTATCTGGTGGGGCAGTGCGATTCCAGTAGCCTTTAAATTCACCTTTTTTAGCGCGTTCGGTAAATACGGGGCTAGTGCTGCCTGGTGAAATCATCACGACTTTATTCGGTACGGCGATCGCGAGAGCTGCCGTAGACACGCTACTGGCAAAAGCCCCGACCACAGCACCAACTTTGTCTACCTTAACCAATTTATTCATCGCTTCCACGCCAGCGGAGGGTTGGGTGCGATCGTCTTCTTTAAAAGCTTTAATCGGCTTGCCCAAAACGCCACCACAGGCATTTACAGTTTCGATCAGAAAATCAATCGATCTCACCATGGGCGCACCAATCGAAGACAGATCGCCTGTGGCGGGCAACAGCACACCCATTCTTAACTCATCTTTGACGCCTCCACCACCTGTGGTTGCGGTTGTATTCGTGTCAGTACTGGTTGTAGGAGTGCTTGCAGTAGGCGATTGAGGAGGTGTTGTGGTAGGCTGACAGGCTACGATCCAAATACTGGTGGCTACAGCCATAATGCCAAAAAGTAGCAACGAGATCAGACGTTTGGGCATAGTTTCAAGTTTGTTAAGCTTTACAAGGAACAGCATCCTCGCTACATGCAAAGGATAGTTTATTGCAGTAATTCTACTTGGTTTTGACTCAATCGCAGAGCCTGTGCGAATGGGTTTTCTCCATCCTCATCTTGGTTTGTGCTATACAGGTTTTGGGTGTAGCTTGCCCATTGTCTTAGATCCGTTTTGTTATAGCCATGGTTTCGATCGCTCCCAGCAGGCAGAGAGAATTATCTAAGTTACTCAACCGTTTGGGGATTCATACCCTAGAACGGGTAAATTGGCGTTTGCTAGATCAAGCCTTGGTGCATCCCAGTTTTTCCACCACTTATAACAACGATCGGTTGGAATTTATGGGGGATACGATTTTGCGCCTTGCCGTTACCATGTTTTTACACGAAAACTATGGGGATAGCTCTGTAGGACAGTTGGCTGCTTTTCGATCGCATCTTGTCAGCGATAGTACCCTCGCCGCGATCGCGCAAAGCTACGACCTCGACCAATTTATGGTGATGACCGGTTCGGCGCGCGCCGATCTCAAGGCGGTGCGATCGCGTTTGGCTGATGGGTTAGAAGCTTTACTAGCTGCGCTTTACCTCAGTACAAACGATTTGAGCCTCGTGCGTCCTTGGCTCGATGCCCACCTCCAACATACAATTCAGGCTTTATCTGCAATTCCTGCTATGGGTAATTACAAAGTTGCCTTACAAGAGCTAACCCAAGGGAAGTGGAAAGTTTTGCCTGAGTATCGCACGGTCTCTATGTCTGCGGATGTCGGTGGCTCTTCAGATGTCATTGGCACAACAGATGTAGCGGCTCTCAATCCTCCAGATTCTCTATCTCAAAATATATCTAATCCCAATCCCACTAAAGCTTTAGGGAGAGGAACTGCTAAGGCAGAAATTTTTTCGACTGAGGTGTGGTTGCAAGGAAAATGTTGGGGTAAAGGGCAAGGCTCAAGCATTAAAGCGTCGCAACAAGCGGCAGCGGCGGTTGCCTTACAAGCGATTACAGAGCATCTCGAGCAAAATCTATAGTTTCAGTTTTGATTTTGTGGGAAATTTCATTCTTAGGCGAGGCGAAAATAAAATCGACAGTAGTTATATTTGCTTAAATCTGAGATGGGAATCATAATTCTTTAGTAAAGATAAAATAGCTGTCGTAAAGTACTACAAGCTACTTTGTCAGTTTTGCTGATTGGTTTTAAATCAGTGCCTTGTGTGGTAAGGAGTCTAGGGTCATTCTAATACTATTAACAATACTCACCGTCCTAAACGGTGTGGCAGCCGGTTGGTTGCTGCTGTACGGAGTTAATGCTTATTGGCTTACTGCGGTTCGCAATCAGCGAAATGTCGCGCAGAGGCTATTGGAAGCTTCGATGAAAAACTCTGCCGCCTATGCGCCAGAGAGAGATAAAGAGTTAGTTGCAACGGCTCTGGGACGGTTGAGGTGGAATAAGCCCCAAATTTTGCCAGCTTTTCAAGGCGATCTTCATATTCCAGAAGCCCACGAACAACGCGATCTGCCGATTGTGACTGTGCAGTTGCCAATTTTTAACGAGCGCTATGTCGCCCGTCGTCTGATCGATGCGATTTGTTTGCTAGATTATCCGCGCGATCGCTTGTACATCCAAGTACTAGATGACTCTACCGATGACACGCAAACCCTCTTGCAAGAGACCGTAAAGGAATATCAAAATCAGGGGATTTGGGTCGAATACATTCATCGTACCAATCGGTCAGGGTTTAAAGCAGGTGCTTTACAAGCTGCTATGCCCCTAGTTCAGGGAGACTATATTGCTATTTTTGATGCTGATTTTGTGCCATCCCCTGATTGGCTCAGGCGCACAATTGTGCATTACTGCGAACATCCCAACGAACGGATTGCCGTGGTGCAGACGCGTTGGGGTCATTTGAACTCCGAATATTCTTTACTGACCAAGCTACAATCGGCTGGGATTGATGGTCACTTTGCGATCGAGCAGCAGGCGCGCTGCCAAAATGGCTACTTTCTCAACTTTAATGGTACCGCAGGTATCTGGAGCAAACAGGCGATTCTCGACAGTGGCGGGTGGCACGCCGATACCCTCGCCGAAGATATGGATTTAAGCTATCGCGCTCAACTCAAAGGTTGGCGAGTTGTCTATGACAATGATATTGTTGCGCCTGCGGAACTACCCGTGGCAATGGCAGCATTTAAATTGCAGCAGTTTCGTTGGGCTAAGGGTAGTATTCAATGTGCCAAAAAGCTCCTAGTTCCGATTTGGAGCAGCGAGCATAGCCTTGCGATTAAATTTCAGTCAACCCTTCATCTCACGGGCTATTCAGTCCATCCATTGATGTTGTTGTTGATTTTGATCTCCGTACCTCTCATGCTCATTACTCCCCATGAGCTACAAAACCTCCGCAGTTTGATCGATGTGTTTTGGGCGACCTTTATGTTGCCAGCCACCTTTGGTCCTCCCTACCTATACTTTGTGGCACAGCGACAACTCTATCCTGCAACTTGGCGACGACGGTTTGGTCGAATTTTGCTCTTAGCCATCTTGGGTACTGGCATATCATGGAGTAATACGAGAGCTGTGTTTGCAGGGTTGTTTAATACGGGTGCAAATTTTCGTCGTACTCCTAAATTTGACATCAAGTACCGCAGCGATCGCTGGGATAACAAAGCCTACAAGGTTCCCCTCGATACTTCAGTGGCGATCGAACTCAGTCTCTGTGCCTATAGCTTTTTAGCAGTAGTCATTTCGGCGAGTCATGGTTTCTATATCACCCTGCCGTTTATGGTGCTGTACACCCTGAGCTATGGCTATGTGGGCGGCTTAACCCTCTGGCAAACATGGCAACAAAATCACCAAATCAAACGCTAAATTCATGTGGTCAATTGTCATCCCAACCTACAATCGCTTACCGATCTTACAAAAATGCCTGACGGCAATGGAGCAACAACAATTCGATCGCCCCTATGAGATTTTGGTGGTGGATGACGGCTCTACGGACGACACCGTAAATTTTTTGCAAACCCATCCGACGCAGTTTCCCCATGTCAGGCTGTTGAAGCAGGATCATGGTGGGGCAGCGGCAGCACGCAATGCTGGTATTGATGCAGCTGAGGGAGATACGATCGTCTTTATTGATAGCGATCTGGTGGTCACATCTCAGTTTTTGTCTGCTCACGCCAAGGCTTTGGCGGGGCAAGAGCGGGCTTTTACCTATGGGCGTGTCATTAACACCTGTAATTTTGACGAACCGACCTCTGAGCCCTTAAAAGTGACGGATTTGTCAGCAGCCTATTTTGCCACGGGAAATGTGGCGATCGCGCGGCATTGGCTGATCGAGGCAGGCAAGTTTGATACTAGCTTCCGTCAATATGGCTGGGAGGATTTAGAACTGGGTGTGAGACTCAAGAAGTTGGGTCTCAAAATTATTCAATGTCCTGATGCCGTGGGCTATCACTGGCATCCTCCCTTTAGTCTGGCGCAGCTTCCTCACTTGATTGATGTGGAGCAACAACGCGGGCGGATGGGCGTGGTGTTTTATCAAAAGCATCCCACTTGGGAAGTACGCATGATGATTCAAATGACTTGGATTCATCGCCTGTTGTGGGGTCTGTTGTCATTGGGCGGCTTGGTGAACGAGCGATCGCTTAAACCACTCTTACAATGGCTGATCGATCGCGGCAAACCACAGTTAGCTTTAGAAGTCGCTCGAATTTTTCTCAACTGGTACAACGTTTTAGGCGTTTACGCTGCCTATCGCGATTCCTTATCCCAAAATAGTTAACGACTACTTGATGGTTTCCATTGTAACGTTTCCGCCTTTCACTGCTTGAATCCGCAAGTCATGTCCGTAAAGCGCCAATTCAAAGATGAAATGCAACGGGGTCTGATGCAGACAATTTAATCGCACACTTCTTCTTTTATGCCATCCAGGATGACAGGAGAATTTGGTTCTAATTCTTGAAACTCTTTCTGGAAAAGGATTTTTATACCAAGTTCTCTTGAAATTGCGACAGATCGGGTTTTGTGTTCCGCGCGGAGCGCGGTCTTTTCAAAAAGTGATGCAACGCATCTTTTTGAAAATGGTATTAGATAATGGAGAATAGGAGACTCGAACCCCTGACCTCTGCGGTGCGATCGCAGCACTCTACCAACTGAGCTAATTCCCCATGAGAGACATCTACAAATAGCAGTTAGCTGATCTAAGGTAGCATTTGTTGCAAAAACTTGCCACCTTAGACTGAAAGCCAGTATTTAAAACCTAAAAAGCCAAAATTTCTAAAGCTTAAACTTCTGTAGGTTGGCGATCGCGGCTTCTAGCGTGCTGTCCTTCTTGGCAAAACAGAAACGCAACCCATTCACCTGTTCCCGTTGGGGATTGCTAAAGCAATTTCCTGGTACGGCGGCAACACCAGCTTCTTTGGCTAGACGATAGGCAGCTTGGTTGGCAGTTTCAGCCAGAGCCGAGCTATCTGTCCAAATGTAATATGCGCCTTTGGGGAGCACGGGATTTAAGCCAATTTGCTGCAAAGCGGGATAGAGCAGATCGCGTTTGCGTTTGTAGTCAGCGGCAAGTTGTGCGAAGTAATCTTTGCCAAACTGCATGGCAGTCAGGGCAGCATATTGAAACGGTGTCGGAGCGCAAATCGTAATAAAGTCATGAATGCGCCGCATTGCTGCCGTAAGCGTGGGGTTTGCCACGGTGTAGCCCAAGCGCCAGCCAGTGATGCAAAAGGTTTTAGAAAAGCCATTCACGACAATCGTGCGATCGCGCATGCCTTCAAGACTCAACATACTAATATGTTCGCCTTCGTAGAGAATGTATTCGTAGATTTCGTCAGTGATGGCATAGACGTTGTAACGCTGACAAAACTCGGCGATTAACTGCAACTCTGCCTTTGTCCAGACTTTACCCGTTGGATTAGCAGGGGTATTGATAATGACTGCTTTCAGCCCTTTTTGGAAGATTGGCTCCAGCATCTCAGCGGTGATTTCCCATTGGGGCGGTTGCAGGGTGAGAAATTCGGGAATGCCTCCGACCGTGGCAAGGTTGGGAATGTAGTTTTCGTAAAAGGGTTCGAAGATCAAGACGCGATCGCCTGGGTCGATCAAGGTCATTAGGGCAATATTTAACCCTTCCGTAGCACCGCAGCAAATCGTGACTTCGGTCTCGGGATCTACTGGAACGCCATTGTCCTGTTGCATTTTGGCAGCAATGGCAACCCGTAAGGGTTCTAAGCCCCATGTGTCGGCATATTGGTTGCGATCGGCTGCGATCGCAGCTTGGGCGGCAGCTTTTAAATCTTGGGGAGCGGCAAAGTCTGGTAGACCCTGGGCGAGATTGATTGCGCCAAATTTGACACAATAGCGAGAGGCTTCGCGAATCTGTGATTCTTTGGTGTTTAATGCTCTCTGTGATAAGGGGAAATGCAAAGATGGAAAGGAACCTGTAGCAGTCAAAATCTTATTCTCGTACTTTGTGGGATTGCGTATGGTTCTAGTTTAGCGGTTAGCAATTAGCTTTTTGGATACCACCGTCAACTGTCAACTGCTAACTGTCAACTTCTCACGAATAGGTAACTCGATCGGAGTGATAATCGGGCGGTTCGACATGAATGGTGATTCTGGCAGGATCGAAGCGATCGTGCAGTCTTTCTTCTACCGCTTCGGTAATTTGGTGGGCAGACTCGACATCGGCGGGGGCAACGATCATGTGCATTTCGATAAATACCTGTTGTCCCACAATGCCTCTAGAGGCAATGTCATGGCAGTTAATTACTCCCGATACTTGGCGCGCGATCGCATCGATTTCTTCGGGGGCGATCGCCATCTCGTCCACCAGCATGGGCAAATTATTGCGCAATACCTTCCACCCACTCCAAAACACCAAAATTGCCACAGGACAGGCCATAATCACATCTAACCATTGCAGCCAAACAATCCCTGTGACATTGCCAGTCCAGACACCTACTAAGCCTGCGATTACGGTGATCGTGACCCAAACGTCACTCATGGTGTGTTGCGCGTCGGCAATCAAAATAGGACTGCCAATTTTTTCGCCAACATGGCGCTCGTAGAGGGTGGTAAAAATATTTAGCCCTAGAACAAACAGCATCAACCATAGGGCAGGCGCAGAGATGGTGACAGGACGTCCTCCGCTCATAATCCGATCGATTACCCCTTTGAAAATTTCAAAGCAGGCAATGCCCAAAAAAGCTGAGATGCCTAAAGCCGCCACCGACTCAAATTTTTGGTGTCCGTAGGGATGATCGCGATCGGGATGCGGAGAAGCAAATTGGATTGCCACCAGACCGATCACATTGCTGGCACTATCGGTAATGCTATGTAAGGCATCCGCGATCAGGCTCAATGAGCCTGTAGCCCAACCGACTAGAGCCTTGGTTGCTAAGACGATGAGGTTTAAGAGCAGTGTAATTACTAAAACTCTGCGTACCTGTGGACGGGTATCTTCCATCTAAACCTCCATCGCTACATAAACTGGAAAACGGTAGAGGGAGTTGCATTATATCCTTCTATTCTTTCCATATACCATAGGTTACAGTCGATCTAGCTGAGATTGTTGCTCTCAATACCAAGGATATTTGCAACAAACAAAATCCCGAATTGTAGGGGAGCTATCTTTACAGTAAGCGCTATGGTTTTGGGGGGATATTGCCTAGGAGCGTGTTTGAGAAGTACATACAAATGAATTTTTGCAAAAGTTAAGCTTTGCGCCCCCTAAATCCCCCAATTCTGGGGGATTTAATCTGAATCCGCCCCAGAATTGGGGGGCTAGGGGGGCAGAAGTCTGACTTCTCAAACAGGCTCTAAGCATTCTCCATCCCAGGGATGGAGCGATAAAGCTGAACGTATTTTTCGGCTGAGGTTTGCCAGCTATAGTCGCCAGCCATGCCGCGTTTTTGCAGGTTCAACCAGTGATCGCCATAGCGATAGCTTTCCCATGCTCTGACCATACAGGTATAGAGATCGAGGGGTTCGTAACGGTCAAAGCAAAAACCATTGCCTTGTGCCTTGGCGGGTTCGTAAAAACTGACCGTATCGACCAAGCCACCTGTGCGGCGGACGATCGGCACGCAGCCATAGCGGAGGGCAATCATTTGGGTGATGCCACAGGGCTCAAAGCGGCTAGGCATCAAGAAGGCGTCAGCACCAGCATAGACTCGTTGGGATAGGGCAACATCAAATAGAATTTGGGCTGACATCCTGCCAGGAAAGCGCGAGGCAAGCTGTAACAACTGGGTTTCGTAGTAACGCTCTCCAGTGCCTAAAACAAGGAACTGAGCATCGGTGTAGGATAAAAATCGCTCTAGTACTTGTAGCAGCAGATCGATGCCTTTTTGCTCGACCAAACGACCGACCAGCCCCACTAAAAAGGCTGACTCTTTCACAGCCAACCCAGTTTCTTGTTGCAAAGCAGCCTTATTAATCAGGCGGTTTTCAAGGGTTTCAGCCGAATAGTTTTTGGGCAGGGCTTTATCGATCTGCGGATCGAGTTTCTCGACCTCAATGCCGTTGAGAATGCCCCAAGGTCTGAGAAACGTGAGCAAGTCTTCTAGTCCCTCACCGTAGGTAGGCGTGCAAATTTGTTGGGCGTAGGTGGGTGAGACGGTATTGACGCGATCGGCATATTTAATGCCTGCCGCCATGCAATTATGGGCGCTCATGTACCAAGGCAACCAGGTGATCTGTTCTAATTTCCAGCGCCAAGGCCCTTGATAGGCAAGATTATGAATCGTGAAGACCGTACCGATATCAGAAGTTTGATGCATCCATACGGGGACTAGACCCGTGTGCCAGTCATGGCAGTGAATCAGATTGGGTTTCCAGTAGTTCCAAGCAAATTCAGCGATCGCATTGGAAAACATCGTAAACCGCCAGTCCTCATCTTCACCAGAATAAATCCGAGGTGGGATAAACGAACCATGCCCAACCAGATAAAGTGGGACATCTGTGCCTGGTAGCACCGTCTCGAAAATATCAAAATCTTGAAACATGGCGTAGCCCTTCCAGATCCAAGTGGGGGGCTCGGGTAGTTTCTCTGGAATGACGCCGTAATAGGGCAGAATGATGCGCACATCATGACCCATTTTGCGGAGAATTGGCGGTAATGCACCGACGACATCTGCCATGCCGCCCACTTTAGCGATCGGTGCTGCCTCTGCTGCCGCAAATAAAATTTTCATGCCCTAGCCTATAGATTGCAAGTACTCCTTAGCTATTGTGATACATAATGTCACATACAGGCGTATTTGATTCTACCTATGGGATGTTTCGGGCTAGAAGGTTCTCTAGAGAAATATTCCAAGTCGATTTTTTAAGCTGGTTCTGACTCTTCGTAAGATGTGCTGGGTAGCTCTAAACAGTAACCCGCACCATACACGGTCTTAATATATTTAGGATGACGGGGATCTGGCTCTAGCTTGGTACGCAGGTGACGAATATGCACGCGAATGGTTTCGATGTCATCATCGGGTTCATAGCCCCAGACCTCTTTAAGAATTTCACTAGGTGACACCGTTTGCCCATGTCGTTGCAGCAAACAATGCAACAGTTCAAATTCTAAATGTGTGAGCTTGACCGTGTTGTTGAACCAGATCGCCTCAAATCGTTCGGGCACGAGGGTTAAAGCCCCATAGTTTAAAATTTCGCCATGTTTGGCAGCATCGATAATGCGATTGGTGCGGCGTAAAAGAGCGCGTACCCTTGCCAGCATTTCTTCTAGCTCAAAGGGTTTGGTCAAATAGTCATCCGCGCCTGCATTAAAGCCCTCAACTTTATCTTGAGTCTGCCCCATCGCAGTAAGCATGAGTACGGGAATCTCTTTAGTCCGCTCATCTCGACGTAGGCGTTGGCATACGGTAAAGCCATCGACGCGAGGTAGCATCAAATCGAGAATAACCAAGTCTGGCTGTAGTTGAATTGCCAAAGCTTGACCCTTAATACCATCATTAGCTTGGCTAACTTGATATCCAGCCGTCTCAAGGTTAAGCGTAACCATCTCGGATATTATGGGGTCATCGTCGATCAGCAGAAGCCTAGGCATCATCACTCAGGGTTCCATCTAGATTATTGGGGCGTGATTTGAAGCAAAAATCAGAAATCAAGGGTTTCCTATTAAATCTTAATTAATTTTTTTAAGTCTTGATGTAAATGTATATCACATAACTTCAAAAACTCATATATCGAAACAACTGCTCTGCTTATCTTTGCCTAGATTAGTAGTGAGCCAGCAAACATTGTATAAGCTAAATGTCTTGGGTCGATTTAAGATCGAAAAATGAATCGATTTGGTAATAAATCAGCCTAGAGGTAGTCAGAGTTTGCCGTCAACTCTCACGACATGCTCTTACAATGTATGAAGATATGTAAAAATCTATAAAAACTTGGTTTATCGCGCATGAGTCTCCCCGCTACCTCTGTTACCGAACTTTTTGCACCTGTCAAAGATGACCTACGTACCCTTACGGCAAATTTAAAGGAGTTAGTAGGAGCGAGACATCCGATTTTATATGCCGCTGCTGAGCATTTATTTGAGGGCAAGGGTAAAAGCTTACGCCCAGCTTTGGTGTTACTGGTTTCTCGTGCCACGATGACCGATCAAGACATTACGTCTCGCCACCGTCGCTTGGCTGAGATCACCGAGATGATTCACACGGCGAGTCTCGTCCATGATGATGTGATCGACATGGCAGAGCTGAGGCGGGGCATTCCCACGGTCAACAGTGATTTTGGCAACCGCATTGCGGTGTTGGCGGGAGATTTTTTATTCGCACAGGCTTCTTGGTACTTGGCAAACTTGGATAATTTAGAAGTGGTCAAGCTTTTGTCTAAGGTGATTACAGACTTTGCCGAGGGGGAAATTCGTCAGAGTTTAACTGCCTTTGATACCAGCCTCACACTGGAAGACTATTTGGACAAGAGTTTTTATAAAACTGCCTCGTTAATGGCAGGCAGCTCAAAAGCTGCGGGTGTGCTAAGTGGGGTGACACTTGCCCAAGCCGAGCAGTTATTTAACTTTGGCAAGCATTTTGGCATTGCCTTTCAGATCGTGGATGACATTCTGGACTTTACCAGCTCCACAGAAACCCTAGGAAAACCTGCTGGTTCTGATTTACGCCAAGGCAATCTGACTGCCCCAGCATTGTTTGCCCTAGAAGAAGTGCCGCAGTTAAGTGGGTTAATCGAGCGGGAGTTTTCGGAACCAGGGGACTTAGCGCAAGCGATCGCGTTGATTCAAAGTAGTAAAGGTATTCATCGCTCCAGAGAACTTGCCAAATCAGAGATCAAGTTAGCTGTAAATGCGATCGATTGGTTGCCAGCCTCAGCACCCAAGCAATCCTTGATTGACCTCGCTGCTTACGTTTTAGAGCGACTATACTAATCCCATATTATTTTCGCAAAACCTAGGCTTTGAAGGTCTGTGCAAGGCGTGGAATTCAATCTAGGGTTTGGTGCGAATTCGATTGAGGTTGGTATTGATTTCTTGAGATGGGGATTTGCATGGGGAATTTGATGGGGCTAGCTGCTGTTGGAGTTTTAGGTCTGGGCATATTAGTATTCCCTGAAGTCTCCACACAGCCTCTATCCTTATCATTGATACAACCATTCAGTTCTGCGTCGATCGCTTTATCCAACTTCGACAATGAGGTTAAGACCCATGAAATTACGAACGAAGCGAAGTTCGATCGAGTGATGCAGTACGCGATCGCTCAGAAATTGCATCAGCGACCGATGAGCGAAATTATGCAGGCGATCGCGACGCAATTTTTAGATACTCCCTACCAAGCAGGAATCCTCGATCGCTTACCACAGGAAGAATTGGTGGTGCGTCTGGATGGATTTGACTGCGTTCTATTGATCGAGACGGTTTTGGCAATGGCACGAGGCATAGCGCAACAGGATTATTCCCATACTATGTTTGTGCATCAAATCGAGAACCTACGCTATCGGAATGGTCAATTGGATGGATATTGCAGTCGATTGCATTATTTTTCGGAATGGATTTCTGACAACCAAACGCGCAGTTTGGTGAAGGATTTAACGCCGATATTGAGCGATGTGACCTTACCGCAAACCTTGAATTTTATGAGTCAGCATCGCGATCGCTATCCTCAGTTGGCAAAGGATGAGCGAACTTTTGAATGCATCAAAATGCAGGAAGCTCGTTTGGCAAACTTACGCATGTACTACATTCCATCCAAACAAGTTAAGGATGCTTATGACAAAATGCAACCAGGCGATATCGTAGCGATCGCCACCAAAATTAAAGGGTTAGATGTCACCCATACAGGTTTAATCTATCGTTCGCCCGATGGCAAAATTGGTTTGATCCACGCTTCTCCGAGTGGAAAGGTCAAAATCTCTCCAGACCTGCAAACCTATGTGCTGGGCGTAAAAGAGCAAGCAGGCATCATGTTGATTCGACCCAACGATCCGCGATCGCAGTCGAAATGAACTGAAACCTATCCTAACAAATGGGTGGGAATGCCATCGATACTCTCTTGGTTGTTCTTTTCCCAATATTCCCTTACGCCCTCCTCGCCTTTCTTTTCTGCCCACTCTTTGAGAACTTTTCGTTCCCCTTCAAATTCAAAAAATGGCACTGCAAACCCGCAAGAGGTTTGCACAGATTCCACGGTGATATGCATGATTTGCCGCGTACCAGCGATCGCGGGGAAAAGTGGATAAAGTTCTTGCCATTCAGCATCTCTGGGTCTGATGGGTTTACCCTGTCCGTAGACTCGCAAAATCAATGGCTTTTCGGTGAAACTGCAAACCATGATCGTGATTCGTCCATTTTCTAGAACATGGGCGGCGGTTTCATTCCCACTGCCAGTCAGGTCGAGATAAGCTAATGCGGAATCGCTTAAGCAACGCAGGCTATCCATTCCCTTGGGTGAAAGGTTTACACGCCCTTGATTGGGTGCAGAAGCCACAAAATATATATGCTGCTGCTCGATAAATTCGCGTAGCTCCTTCGTTAAGCTGGGATAAAATTTCGCCATGTTGATTGGGAATGCTTTGGGGCGGTGAATTTAGGTTGCTAGATGCTTTTCGATCTAAGTTTATGGCTTTAACCAAGTAATTACTAGTAGTATAAAGGCTAAACTCCTCCAAAAAGGCTTAGGCAATTTGATGTAATCCTAATGGGGGCAATAATTTTTAAATCTTGTTAGCAAGTATGATGCGAGGTCATTTGGAGGTTTTGGATAAAATATGGATATGTACTTTCATGAACTTATAGGTATAGAAGTCATCACAAGTGATGGTATTGTGATTGGTCGAATTAAAAATATAGTTTCAGACGAAAACCGAGGGATAGGATCCTTAGCATTTGTATCCTCGTGTCTTTTCCCGATCCCTGAAAGATATCGTAGCGTATATCAAATCTGCTTTGACGATATAGCTGTTATTGGGATGGAATATCTAATCGTGAGAAAGGGAGTAGAGAAAAAACTAGTACGATTAACTGTCGGCTTAATAGATCGTTTTATTGTCAGGCTTCCATTCCCCCGAAAGCTATTTTCCCCCGATCATTCTGTACCTGTCAATGTATCTAGATTTGATGGTAATTCTGGAACCACTCCAATAGCGGTAAGACCCCAAAAGCCCTCCCCGATACTACCTGATGCAAGTGTTGATGAAACTCAGTAATGAACATTGGAGCGGTTAGTGCTAGCGATGTTGTCTGGACACTGATAGATAATCTTGGTCTGGGTAGAATTCTGATAAATAGAAGTAAGGGCAAAGCATTCGGAATTATGGAGATTGATGCCCGAATACTTTACCCTGCTCGAACTTATAGAAGGATTAGGCTTGAGTTGCCAGTACTTTCTCTACAAACTTGTGCAGGCGATCGCAGCCGCGTTCGATTGTAGTCAAATCCGTGGCATAGGAGAGCCGCACGTTGGTATCGAGACCAAAGGCAATCCCCGGAATTAAAGCTACTTGAAATTCTTCCAAGAGCGCATCGCAGAACTGCATGGAGGTCAGTCCTGTTTGGCTGATATTGGGGAAGAGATAGAAAGCACCATCGGGCTTAGGACAAGTCACGCCAGGGATGGCATTGAGGAGTTGATACATGACCTCGCGCCGTTCGGCAAAGGCAAGTCGCATGGTTTCTACGCAATCTTGCGATTCGGTCAAGGCAGCGATCGCGCCGTATTGAGCAAACGTACAAACATTCGAGGTGCTATGACCTTGTAATGTCGTGGCGGCCTTAATAATTTCAGGCGCACCAGCCAAATAGCCCACGCGCCAACCCGTCATGGAATAAGCTTTGGCAAAACCACTACTGATAATCGTGCGCTCTAACATGGCGCGGCTGGTCGCACCAATACTGAGATGGGTAGCGTCATCGTAGAGAATTTTGTGATAAATCTCATCGGAAACAACATACACCTGCTCGTGGCGTAGTAACACTTCCGCCAGTGCCTTAATTTCCTCAGGCGTATAGACCATTCCCGTGGGGTTAGAAGGGGAATTGAGGACAAACAGCTTTGTCTTAGGTGTAATTGCGGCTTCTAGCTGCTCGGGTGTGATTTTATAGCCATTGGCTTCCTCGGTCATCACCATCACGGGAGTCGCATCAGCTACCTTTGCGATTTCGGGATAGCTCACCCAAAAGGGTACGGGAATAATAACTTCATCGCCTTCATTGAGCAGCACCATCATCAGGTTATAGAGAGAATGCTTGCCCCCATTGGTGACGATGATCTGCTCTGGCTTGTACTCTAGCTGGTTGTCTTTGTAAAGTCGGTCGGCGATCGCGCTTCTCAGTTCGGGGACACCTGCCGCAGGCCCATATCTGGTCTTACCCCGATCGAGGGCATTTTTTGCAGCAGTTCTAACATGTTCGGGTGTATCAAAGTCGGGTTCGCCCGCACTAAAGCTACACACATCTACCCCACTTGCCTTCATCGCCTTCGCTTTTGCGTCGATCGCTAGGGTAATCGAAGGGGTCACTTTACGAATTCGGTTTGCCAATTGCATGATTTTAAGCAGTTTTGCTAGTCGCCTTGCAGTCTTTGCATTGTATCAAAGCACAGATCGACTATTCAGAATGGTAAACAAATTATCAACTTGCAATCGCAATTTAGAGTTTTAATAATTCACAACAATGGCTTTCAGGAATCGTTCGTGATTTGGTTTATAGATTTGGCGTAGGGATGCGATCGGCTGGCTGAATTTATGGTAGGTAAAGTCTTGCCTTCTCTAGGGTCTCTCTTGAACTGGATTAGCGTCGAGCCGCCCAACCCTAATCCAGATTTGCGAATATGTTACTCTAAGCCTACTCTGAAGTCTCCCTCTTAAAAACCGAAACAGAACCAGCAGTGCAAACCCCATCCTTAACAAACTCAGATCTAAAGCCTTGGCATTTTCAAGTCTCGATGCCGCAGCCAGCCACGCACCTACTACATATTCGCTTTACCGTAGAGTCTTGGCAGGCAGAATTTTTAGATGTGCATTTGCCAGTCTGGTCGCCAGGGTCTTATCTGGTTCGAGAATATGCCAAACATTTACAAGAATTTACAGCGCAAGACGATCGCGGCAAACCGCTAGCATGGCAAAAAATTAGTAAAAACCACTGGCAAATTCAACGCCACCCTGAATCTGAATCGATTCAAATTAGTTACAAAATCTTTGCCAACGATCTAACCGTGCGCACCAACCATGTCGATAGTACACACAGCTACTTCAATGGGGGGGCGACCTTTATGTTTGTGCCGCAGCACGAGCAGCATCCTCTAACCGTAGAGATTGAGTTACCCAAGCCAGAATGGGCGATCGCCACAGCCCTACCTGCCGTAGAAGGAAAACCAAATACCTTCTATGCGGCGGATTTTGACACGCTTGTGGATAGTCCCTTTGAGATCGGCATCCACACCCGCCATGAATTTACCGTACTAGGCAAGCCCCATACCTTTGTAATTTGGGGAGAAGGGAATCACGATCCCAAACGGATTGTGCAGGATACGAAAATACTCATAGAAACCGAAGCTGAAATTTTTGGCGGATTGCCCTACGATCGCTTTCTGTTCCTTGTACATCTCTCTTCTGGGGGCTTTGGTGGATTGGAGCACAAAAACTGCTGCACCCTAAATTTCAATCGTTTTGGCTTTCGCAAACCAGATAATTACTTGCGATTTGTCAACCTCGTTGCCCACGAGTTTTTTCACACATGGAATGTCAAACGCTTGCGTCCAAAGGCATTGGAAACCTTTGACTACGATCGAGAAAACTACACCCCTTCTCTCTGGTTTAGCGAAGGAACTACGAGTTATTACGATCAGCTCGTTCCTTTACGGGCAAAGATTTACGATAGTAAGCATTTCTTGAAATTGTTGGGAGACAGCATCACCCGTTTACAAACCACCTATGGTCGCCACGTCCAATCCTTACATGAATCGAGTTTGGATACTTGGATTAAACTCTATCGCCCTGATGCCAATAGTCCCAATACACAGATTTCCTACTATCTCAAAGGCGAACTGGTTTCGATGTTGCTAGATCTCCTGATTCGCGATAAAACCAACAATCAGAGATCGCTAGATACGGTCATGCAAATTATGTGGCAGCGATTTGGTAAATCAGAAATTGGTTTTTTGGAATCAGAACTGCATGAAGCGATCGAAACTGTTGCAGGTGCGAATCTAGATGAATTTTGGCAGTCCTATTTGTATGGCACAAAAGAACTAGACTATAACTTCTATTTTGAGCCCTTTGGATTGGAAGTTCAGGCTTTTGCTACGACTGAGCAACTGCCCTACTTGGGCTTGACCCTCAAGGGTGCGAATGGAGTCCAGTCGATTAAAACCGTAGAGGCAAACTCCCCTGCTTACTTTGCGGGAATTTCCCCAGGGGATGAGTTGTTAGCCATGAATGGAATACGGGTAACGGCTGAGAACCTGTCCGATCGCTTAATGGACTTTGCCGCAGGCGATCGGATTGAATTATCACTATTTCAACAAGATCGATTGGTACATACCCAACTCACCCTACAGCCTACGGTTGGCGATCGCTGCGTGCTCACGCCCCTCTCTCATCCTTCCTCTAGTCAGATCGAAAACCTAAATGCTTGGCTGGGTGGATAGTTTGTCTATAGGGTTAAATTCCGTTGGAATGGTGTCAAGGGCAAGCATGTCTGTAATCAATTCCACGGGCATCGGCGGACTAAAAAAGAAACCTTGAACTTGATCGCATTCCAGCGATCGCAGGCAACGTAATTGCTCGCTTGTCTCTACACCTTCAACTACCACATTGAGATTGAGTCCCTTGGCAAGGGATACGATCGCACCCACGATCGCTTTGTCGTGGGGATTGAACGCAATCTCTTGAATAAAGGATCGATCGATTTTGAGCGTATGAATGGGAAATTTTTTGAGCGCACTCAAAGAAGAATGTCCTGTGCCAAAGTCATCAATGGCGATCTGAACCCCCATGCTATACAGCTTTTCTAATACCGCACTGGTATATTCCCAATCATTCATGGCTAAGCTTTCAGTAATTTCTAGCTCTAGCCATTGGGGCTCCAAACCTGTCTCAGCTAAAATATTTGCGATCGTCATGACCAGATTGGGTTGTAAAAATTGTCGAGCCGATAGATTTACCCCAACAGTGACTGGCTTCAGACCTGCAACTTGCCAAGCATGGTTTTGCTTGCAGACATTACGTAATAACCATTCCCCAATGGAGACAATCAATCCATTATCTTCCGCTAGCGGGATAAATTGGCTAGGTGCAATCAGTCCTAACTCAGGATGTTGCCAGCGGATCAGTGCCTCTACGCCCGTAATTTCTGATGTCTCAGCATTAACTTTGGGCTGAAAATGAATCACAAACTCATCATTTTCTATGGCACTGTGCATGCTGCTCCTCAGTGCCAATAGCGTAAATGAATCGCTATTCATCTTATGTGAATAGGTTTGGAAATTATTCCTTCCTTGGGCTTTGGCATAATAGAGAGCAGCATCGGCATTCTTGATCAGAGTGTCCGCATCCCTGCCATCAAAGGGATAGAAGGAGATCCCAATACTGCCACTGGTGCGCATGGCATAACCATCAATCGTAAAGCTGGGTTTAAGTGTATCTAAAACGATCTGGGCTCGGTCGATTGCATCTTCAACCGTATGGATATCTAATAGCAAAATCGTAAACTCATCTCCACCCCAACGTGCTACCAGATTGCCTTCGCCCACAGAGTCCCGTAATCTTTGAGATACTGCTTGCAGTAGGCGATCGCCTACCATGTGCCCCAGAGAATCATTGACGATCTGAAACCGATCTAAATCTAAAAACAATACTGCGAGAATGGTATTTTGCTCCCGTGCATTGAGCAGGGATTGCAGCAATTTTTGGTTAAATTGCTTGCGGTTAGAAAGCCCTGTCAATGAGTCAAAGGAAGCTTCATAACGGTACTTGGCTTCAGCTTGAACCAATGCCAGTTCTGCTTGCTTGCGTGCTGTGATATCTATACCAAGTACCAAAGCTGACTGGTTTAGGTTATATTTTTGCGCCACAATCAAGAAGTTCATGATCGAACCATCGATCTCAGTCATGACTTCTTTCGTTGCTTCTAGGGCTTCGCTGCCAAAGAAGTGATGAATAAACTCGCTAAATTCAGAATCATTATGCAGGAACCCAAGCTCTTTACCAATAAAGGAGGATTGAGGCATGTTGAGTAGGTTGGCAAGGTGTCGATTTACGCCTAGATAGTGGAGATCTGAGCTAATCCAAGACGCAATTCCTGGTACAGCTTCGAGCGCAATCTGAAGGCGATCGTTGGCGATGTGCAGTGCTTCTTGGGTTTGCTTATATTCTGTGCGTAATTGCTTTATCCATCGGATTGTGGGGATATTTACAAACACCAAAAGCAGTAGAGCTAACGAGCAAAATAGAACTATTTGCCAGATTGTGAAAGATAACCAACTGATCGCACCAAAAATGATAAAAAACTGAATAAAAAACGATACGATCAAATAATTTGAAACTGAAGTGCCACTTGAAGTCTTTGTAGCTTTTTCGGCACCTTTACCTTTACCAGCTAGGTTACCTATCAAGGTCATAATCTAGAAAGATCCAGTCTTTGCTGTCAGAACTACCGAAACCCATGCGCTCCCCTTTCTTTAAGATCCTACCTTCAGGTTGACATATTTTCCTAGTAACTTGATGTCACTAGGAAGACAAATTGCTTGCATTTGAGCGTATTTAGAAGAATCTATTAGGTTTTTCTTAGATCTAAACCAAAAATCTAAAAATTTGCTAAATACAGGACTGTTTGGGGTTCAACTGCGATCGCAGAGCATTCTAGCTAATGGGAGAAATTCTCTCTAGTGCCTGCTCGGCTGACACCAAGCGCGTAATCCGAACTTTCCCGATCGCATTGTTAGATAACTGCTCAGTATTAGCGGAGCGATCGAGCAATTCATCAGGGATGACTTCAAGCATGTGAACGGCATCTTCAACCTTATAAAGCGCCATTTTTTCTGTCTTATCTACTATATATATACCCATCTTGGCGACTAAAGGTTTGCGCCGCCAAACCCGCTCATTCCATAAGCCTGACGCCTCCCATACTCGACTTACTTGCCACCCTTGAGATAGGAAGAAATATTTCATTCGTTGTCCTTATATAACTACCTCGAAACTTTCACTGCCTTTAAAGATCTTGGCTGAACGAGCTAGGTAGGCATGATGCCACACCCTAAAGATATTGCAAGTTAATAAATCCGTAATTCTAAAGAGAATCGAATATGTGTAATTCCTACGTGAATTGCCATACTTCAAGTTAAACTTAATAATAATTCTGAAACGCGTATTAATCTATTTAATCTACTGAGCTTGTCAATATAGGGAGATATAAAGAACTTATGGAATTCAACTTTTTGGGTTTGATGGCAACAGCACTAGCACTCATTGTGCCTACGGTATTCCTGTTAGCTCTATACCTTCAAACGGCTAGTCGTGATGAAAGCACGAGTAAATAAAGTCTTACGATTTTAAAAATCAACTACAAAAGGGGCACAGATGCTGTGCCCCTTTTGTAGTTGTAAGCTCCTTAAAGTTAAGGCGCTAAAGCACTACCTCTAAGCAGACTACCAATGGTTTTGGCAGTAATTTTGAGCTGAACGAATGGGTTCGCAGGCACAACGGTTTTGTAAAGGTAGCTGTCAAAGGTGAGTTTTTGCACATCCTTATCGGCACACATTTCTACAAATGCCTCCCGCGTGGCATCGCTGGCGTAAAATACACGTTGCAAAATATCTAATACCGTGTAGGTGATGCCATACTTTTTATCCCAACGCTTGAGGTAAACTTTGAGGTCTGCTTCCGTTGGAATGCGTGTATTGTCTTTGGCAAACTCGACGATCGCTTCGGCACACATCCGACCAGACTTAGCTGCAAAGTAAATGCCTTCACCGCTCGATTTGGTCACATAGCCAGCAGCATCACCAACAAGAGCAACGCGACCGACGACACGCCGAGGTCTGGGATGTTCGGGAATGGGATGAGCCTCAATCTTAATGATCTCGCCACCTTCAATGCGGTTATGGGCGCGGGTACGAATTCCTGCCTGTAGCTTTTTGATATCCCGTTGATTGACCTTCATTGTGCCAGTACCTACGGCAACGTGATCGTATTTAGGAAATACCCAAGCATAGAAATCCGTAGAAACATCATTACCTACATACATTTCGGCAAGATCTTCGTAGTATTTCATCTTTTCATCAGAAATCCTGATGCGCTCTTGAAAAGCGATCGCATAGTTGTAATCACCTGCATCAATGGCTTTGGCGACGACAGAGTTAAACCCATCAGCGCCCACGATCAAGTCTACTTCTAGTGATTTCATTACACCTTCAGGACCACCCGAAGACATGTCTGAATACTCAATCTTGTAGGGTTGCTTGCCGTTTTCGGTGATTTTGATCTCAAGTACGCGACCATTGATCAACTGTGCGCCCAAACTTGCCGCGCGATCGCGCAAAAAACCATCTAAAATTTCGCGGCGACACATGCCAATATATTCATCTGGGTTCTCGATGGCGATATCTACCTCTACGTTGCTAGGCGATATCATTTTCATCTTCCGCACGCGTCGATCGATGATATGGGGTGGTAATTCAAACTCAGACACCATGCACAGAGGAATAGCCCCCCCACAGGGCTTGGCATTGTCTAGTTTGCGTTCAAATAAATAGGTTTCAATTCCTGCTTTGGCTAAAGTTTCAGCAGCACAAGAACCTGCAGGACCTCCTCCTACAACAGCAACTCGTAACGTCAAAGATTTGCTCCTAAAGCTATATCGCGACAGTGATTATGTAAGGCATGGTAACACTGCCAATCTTTACGACTCATCCGAAAGTGATGAATATTAACATTTGTGTTTCAGAATTTAGTTTTTTGCTTATTTAAAAGTTTGTTGTGAGACTAAATCACGGGTGAATTCTATGACTGGAGCGTTGAGCCATTTTTTATAGGCTTTATAGTGGCGATAGATGACAGAAATAGGGTTAATCTTTCGAACGAGCATCCACCTTGACCACTCCATTAACCTAAGCAAGGCTATAGGGGAAGGAAGGACAATCGCTTCATGGATTGCCATCCGTAATTCGTCAAGATGCCCACCGTCGTATTGCTCCTTCCATTCACCTTGATGGAAGTAAGAAACATTCAACCCACTAACGCCATCTACCCAAACATCCCCAATTAAGATCGGATCCATCTGTGCAACTAATAGGTGCAGGACATCATGGTGAACCATGCCACAAAAAATAACGTTTCGGCGATCGGGGAGATCTCGAATACTATCCTTTATAGCTTTCCATATCGTTCTTTCATTTGTCATGGTTATAAAGGCTTTGCAGGTATCTAAAATGTTTCCAAATGAGATATTAGAGCAAACATTGTGAGAATAAAGTGATAATTGGGAGACGCAAGGATTTAACCAATATCACTAAGCTTTCGGATTTTATATTGATTTTATAGAAATGCCTAGATAAATTAAAGCGTTTTACTCAAAGTTACGCTTAAATGCTTAGACGATCGCCCCTGTCAATCATCTAATCGCTCGAATAAGCCAGCATTGGAGACACTATTCTTCAGTATTTAAGTCCTCTACCTCGACTTTTGCTGCCTCTGTTTCTGAAGCTTTACGTTTTGGCTGACGCTCTTGGGCTAAATGGATTAGTGTGGGTGCGATCGAAATGATGATAATCCCTAAAACAATTGGCAATAGGTACTTATCGACATCGGGGATCAGCTTCCCAAGCCAAAATCCAGCAAGGGTCAAGCCGATCGTCCAAATAAATCCACCCATGAGGTTGTAACGAAAGAAGGTGGCATAATGCATTTTGCCGATGCCTGCCACAATGGGCGCAAAGGTACGGACAACGGGTAAAAACCTTGCCAAGATAATCGTTTTCTTCCCGTGTTTTACATAGAAGTTTTGGGCTTTAATCAGATTCTCTTTGTGAAAAAATCTGGATTCTTCCTTTTGAAAGAGCTTGCGTCCAAAGCGGCTGCCCGTAGCATAGCCAACGTTGTCTCCCAAAACGGCACAGATAAAACATCCTATGGCTAATAGCCAAATATGGAGAAAGCCCTGCGATGCTAAAAAGCCCGCTGTAAATAAGAGACTGTCACCAGGCAAGAAAAAACCAACAAATAGCCCTGACTCTGCAAAGATGATTCCCCAAACGATTAAATGTCCACCCAAAAATCCTAGGGATTTGATCAGTGCTGGTAAGTCAAAATTCATGCAACACCCCGTTTAATCTGTATCGCGATCGTCTGTTTCATCATAAATTTCTCCGACTAACTCTTCTAGTACGTCCTCTAGAGTAACTAGACCGACCGTGCCACCATATTCATCTGCCACAATCACCAGATGGAGCTGTTTACCCAACATTTCTTTGAGTAAGTCAGCGACCCGTTTGGTTTCGGGTACGAATACAGGCATTGCCATCACATCGCTCACTGAGACATTCCCATTGGTTTTGTGATGTTGTAGTGCTTGTTTTAGGGTAATGATCCCCACAATTTTATCTTTAGACTCTTCTTGGACGGGCAAGCGCGAGTAACCCGTTTCTAGACAGAGCGCGATCGCTTCTTCAAGAGAAGCATCATAGTCGATGGTTTGCATATCAACACGCGATTTCACTACCTTTCTGACTTTGAGATTATCCAGTGACAGGGCTTTATTGAGAATTTGCCCTTTGACCAGATCTAACTGACCTCTGTGGCTGAGGACATCGATCAATAGCTGAAGGTCTTGCATGGACTCGCCCCTTGGAGTATTGCCAACCCGAAATAGTCGCATAGTCCACTGGGCGATGCTTTCAAATAGAAACAATACAGGCAACATGAGTATGGACATCCAGTAAATTGGCTTCACTATTACCTGAAAAAGTGGAAGCACGTGGTTCACAGCGATCGACTTTGGCGTGATTTCACCAAATGTTAAGACCAAAATGGTTGTAACAACTGTGGCAATGCCTAAACCAGCTTCACCAAATAGACTGAGGGAGATATTGGTTGTTAGTACCGTTGCACCAATGTTGACGATTGTATTGAGGATCAACAGGGTAGTGATAAAACGGGTGCGCTTTTCCAGCACAAGGCGAAAAATGCCACCCCGATCGCCTTTATCTTGAATAAGCGATCGCAACTTGAGATTGTCAAGGGCAGTGATCGCAGTTTCTGAAGCGGAGAAAATACCAGATAGGGTCAAAAGAATACATAAAAGTACTGCATCTGTAACTGAAACCCCTGTGGTAGGGACTTGCAAGATCAGAATATCGTTTGGGGCAATCACAGAATGTGGGTGAAAAAACTAACGCAAGACTTCTTCTAACTTGTGTTGATTCCACAGTTTACCGTACAAACTGGATTCTTTCAGTAGCTCTTGATGCGTCCCAATCTGGACGACCTTGCCCCGATCCATCAAGATGATGCGATCGGCGTTGGCAGCCGCAGAGAGTTGGTGTGAGATAAAAATAACGGTTTTGTGTTTGGGTAAATTTGCCAAAATGCCTGTAGCTGTCTGATTATCCACACTCGATAGGGCGTCATCGAGCAGTAAAACGGGCGAATCTACTAGCAAAGCTCTGGCAAGGGCAGTACGTTGGCGCTGTCCGCCTGAGAGTGTTATCCCCCTCTCGCCAACTAGGGTGTCATATTGGCGGGGAAAGTTAAGAATTTCGCTTTGAATGCGGGCTTGCTCGGCAAAATACTCAACCTCTGAGTCGGCTGCTTGGGGTTTCCCATAGCGAATATTGTTTCGCATCGTGGTGCTAAACAAAAAGCTGTCTTGGGGCACGTAGGTAATGATGCTTCTAAGGTCATGTACCTTGAGTGTTGTGATATCAACGCCATCGATAAATAACTGATTCGGAGCAAGATCGATGAGGCGCAACAGGGCATTGGCTAGGGTGGACTTGCCTGAACCTACAGCACCGATGATCGCGACGGTTTCACCGGATGCGATCGCAAAGTTCACCCCATCTAATGTAGGTTCTGTAGCCCCTGCATAGGTAAAGGAGAGATTTCTTGCCTCAATTCGTCCCTTAACTTGTTCTATGGTCATCTCGATCGCATTCGGCGGATCCACAATGGCGGGAGGGATATCCAAAATGCCCTGGACGCGATCGATGCTTACCTGTCCGCGCTGATAGGTGGTAATCGTAAAACCAAGTAAAGCTGTGGGAAAGATCAATCTTTCTACATAAATAATCAGAGACAACAGATCGCCAACTTTAAATTTACTGGTGGGGTCAGCCAACATTTCGCCACCAAACCAGAGGAGTGTCAAAAAGCTAATACTGGCAATGCCTCCAAGCAGAGGAAACAGGAAGTTGCGCGTTTTTGCAAGTATGAGATTCGCATCTAGGAGTCGCTGATTGAGTAGATTAAAGGCTGAACGTTCGTTTTCCTCTTGAGCATAGGTTTTGATCAGTGCCATGCCATTGAGGTCTTCTTGCAATAAGGAACTAATCTCAGATAGCTCTTCCTGCACTTTGAGTTGCTGATCTCGCAATTGACCGCTAAAAGATTTCACGATCGCAAACATGAGGGGATAAACAGAGAGCGATAATAGGCTCAATTTGACATCGATCGCCATCATTGCAGGCAAGGTCATGGCATAGGCAAACACCGTGTTAATCAGACTCAGTACGGCAAAACCCAACATGCGGCGAATATTCTCGATGTCGCTGGTGACAATGCTAATAATTTCACCCGCAGGATGCTTGGAAAAATAACTGGGTGGGAGTTTGAGCAAATGCTCGAATACCTGTTGTTTGAGGAGATACTCTACCTGCCGCCCTACCCCAAAAAGCCACATCCGCGAACCCATACGGATTACCCACATTACTGATGCCAGACCTAAGATCAACCAGACAAAGTGCATTACCTGATCCATGGTAAAGACTTTAGACAGATTATCTACAGCATCTCTAATCAGCCAAGGAATATAGGTGCCAAGGGCATTGACGAGGAATAAAGCTATTGTGCCTAATGCCAAATCCCCATAGAAGGGACTCATGTAGGCTTGAAGTTGTTTGAATTGCGATCGCGCCATAGCAATTATTTTAACGCGCTTCTGTTAAGTGAGTTGGTTATCGGTTGTTGGTTGTCAGGAATTCGGTTGTTGGTTAGTAGAAAGCAAGCTAACAGCTAAGTGCTAACAGCCAAATGCTCATCCCCCTAGAAGCAAACGTTATTTTCAGACAAAATTATGGACAAACTGCCGATTAATTCTGGTTTTGATTTGGGAGCGACCATGAGTAAATGATTAGCGTTAGAACATCCAAAAACCGGATTTACGCAGCCCAAACTAGCCCTTGGGCTTCTTTTTTTTTGAGTGGTGAATTAAGCTGAACTTAAATTAAGCTGAATTCAAAGCTCATCGAAAGATAAATGCCCCAACAAAAGCTTGTATCCCTGCTGTTAACGATTTTGTTGTCGATCGCTGCGATCGCTTTACTTGCGCCGCTGCTATTCGTATTAATCACCTCGTTTGCACCGCCTGACTTTAAACCTTCGGAGGGACTACTGCCTAAGAGTTGGACATTCGACAATTACAGACGGGCGTGGCAGCAGGGGCAGTTCCTTTTAGCATTTGCAAATTCAACGTTTGTGGCGATCGCGGTGACAGCGCTGCAAATTTTTACTTCAGCTTTAGCAGGCTATGCCCTCGCAAGGCTTAATTTTCGCGGGCGTAATGGCATTTTACTGTTTGTAATTGCCACCCTGATTATTCCGTTTCAACTATTGGTCATTCCCATCTTTTTGGTTTTAAAGTGGGGGCATTCGATCAATACTTACGGAGCCCTAATTCTTCCTACAGCAGCCAATGGATTTGGTATTTTTCTGTTGCGCCAGTACATTCAAACCATTCCGATCGAGTTAGAGGAAGCCGCTGCGATCGATGGGGCAAATCGCTTGCAGGTTTTGTGGCGCGTGGTTTTACCCCTAACCCGTCCTGCCCTGGTCACGCTATTTTTATTCACATTTATTGGTGAATGGAACGACCTATTTAAACCGCTCATCTTTACAACCCGTCCCGAATTAATTACGGTACAGCTCTCTCTATCGAGCTTTCAAGAATTATTCACGGCGGACTGGTCGCTGTTGATGGCGGCTGTAGCGATCGCCACAATTCCGATCGTAGTTTTATTTCTGA
Source organism: Tumidithrix helvetica PCC 7403 (assembly GCF_965232925.1). Classification (NCBI taxonomy): domain Bacteria; kingdom Bacillati; phylum Cyanobacteriota; class Cyanophyceae; order Pseudanabaenales; family Pseudanabaenaceae; genus Tumidithrix; species Tumidithrix helvetica. The sequence goes on along the minus strand of NZ_CBDDRA010000004.1, from coordinate 227,493 downwards.
TCGGTCAACGTCAACTGATTCGTGGTGTTGCCGCCGCAGGGATTAAAAACTAGAATCCAGAAAAAGAGTAACTGTGAAAGCGTTAATCTGTTAGACTAGATAAGCTAAAAATGTAGCTTAGGCAAATCATGAGATTCTTGCCGCAAGTTTACACAAAATATTCAGAATCATTCACCCACAAAGACATGGTTAAGTTGAGACTAAAGCGTTTTGGCAAAAAGCGCGAACCTAGTTACCGTATTGTTGCTGTCCACAGCACCTCTCGCCGCGATGGTCGTCCTCTGGAAGAGTTGGGACTATACAACCCTCGCACCCACGAGACCAGACTTGAAGTTCCCGCGATTGTCGAACGCCTTAAACAAGGTGCACAGCCTACGGATACTGTTCGTCGCATTCTAGACAAAGCCAAAGTTTTTGAATTGGTAAATGCTTAAGAATTGTGCCTGATTACATTGCCCTAACTAAGTTTCTGGTTCAGCCTCTGTTAGATAACCCAGACGCATTGCGGATTGATTGCGAGACAAATGCTAAAGGCGATCGCATCTGGGTTCGTCTTGCCTTTGCTCCAGAAGATAAGGGAAGAGCATTTGGGCGAGGGGGACGCACGATTCAAGCCATCCGCGCCCTAGTTTTGGCAGCAGCGCAGACGACAGGACAAGAGTTACGCTTTGATGTCTACGATCCTAGCCCCAGCGATAAATCTAGCGACAAATCTTTTGATAAGTCCAGCGATCGAGAAAGCTCCTCAAATCGAGAAAGCTCAAGTCGAAACCGTGAAGATCGAAATGGCGAAAATCAGAAAGGCGAGGAGGTGAAACGAGATCGCCCTCGTATCCCTGGTCCAGTTAAGCGCACCCAAGTAACGGATACTCCTAGTAGTGAATCGTCTTCCTAGCTCTCGCTCGAAGAATTCGCTAGACTTAATCTTAATGTAGATCTATAATCTTGCCCTCTAGCCTCAAAATGAGAGGGGAACTGGAATTCAAACAGTGCAAAGATTGAATGCAGAAGTTATATGTATTGGTACTGAGTTACTGCTAGGTGAGATCCTCAACAGTAATGCTCAATATCTAGCGCAACAGCTAGCTAACCTAGGGATTCCTCACTTTTATCAAACCGTTGTCGGCGATAACCCCGAACGCATCCAAAAGGCACTGGCGATCGCTACAGGACGTGCCAATCTGATTATTACCACAGGTGGGTTAGGCCCAACCCCAGACGATCTGACCACCGAAACGATCGCTGATTTTTTTGATACGCCTCTGGTGGAGCGATCGGAAATCTGGGAAAGGATTTGCCAAATGTACGCTCAGGTGGGCAGGCAAATTACCGCCAACAATCGCAAACAAGCCCTACTCCCTCAAGGGGCGGAAATTTTACCCAATCCCGTGGGTTCAGCCCCAGGCATGATTTGGCAACCCCATCGAGATTTAACGATTCTGACATTTCCTGGTGTGCCTTCCGAGCTATATCCAATGTGGCAACAAACCGCCATTCCCTTTTTGCAGTCAAAGGGCTGGGTCAAAGAAACCTTTCATTCTAAAGTTTTGCTTTATTGGGGCATCCCTGAATCTGCCTTGGCCGAGCGCGTGCACCACTTGTTTGAAAGCAAAAATCCCACAGTTGCGCCCTATGCCAATTACGGGCAAGCTAGACTGAGAATCACGGCAAGGGCGACTACGCAAGCCGAAGCCGAAGCGTTAATTGCCCCTGTAGAAGCTGAGATCCGTCAGCTCACTGGTGCTGATTGCTATGGCGTTGATGAGGATACCCTTGCTAGCGTTGTCGGGAAGTACTTACAGAAACACAACCAGACCCTAGCGGTGGCAGAATCTTGTACGGGTGGCGGCTTAGGGCAAATGCTCACTGATGTTTCAGGCAGTTCGACTTACTTTCTCGGTGGTGTGATCAGCTACAGCAATGATGTTAAAGCGAATTTGTTGAATGTCTCTCGTGCCGATTTAGTCAAATATGGAGCTGTGAGTGCGATCGTTGCCGAGCAAATGGCTTTGGGCGTCCAAAGCCAAGTCCAGTCGGACTGGGGCATTAGTATCACGGGGATTGCTGGTCCCAATGGTGGGTCGGATGAAAAACCTGTAGGTTTGGTCTATATCGGTATTGCTGCCCCCGATCGCTCCGTTGTCGCGATCGAGCATCGGTTTTCTCCCTCTAGAGGAAGAAATTGGCTCAGAAACGTGAGTGCTTGCTCAGCATTAGATCATTTAAGACGAAGATTTGTTATGATTGGTGAAGTAACGGCTTAGCCATTGTAAGGGAGCTAGTTGTAGTGAAATCAATTAAAAAAGCGTTAAAAAAGCTCGGTGAGATCTTCGATCGCATCCTCGAAGCCTTGGTAGGTCAAAGACAGCCAGAGCCTCAGTTGATTCCTATCCCAGTAAGAGACGGTGCTCACCGCCATAGATTTAGAAATTAAATCCTGTAAATCTCAAGCTTAGAAAGGACAAAAACTACTATTAAGAAATCATTAAACGGATTCTCTAAGTCATGATTCTGTTTATATTTAACGGAGTGCTTACTCATCTATTGTGAGCGTCCGTATCTACTGCTGTGGAATAACTCATAAGATCGTTCAACTTTCGTGGTAACTACTCTGGGAAGTGCTAACCTAAGTTAGTTAGGCATCGAGTCTGTCTCTTGATGACAACGGATAGGCTTGAAGCAAGCAAATCGTGAGGGCTAATGGACAGAGAGCCTAACAAATTTGCTGAATAATATTGAAATCTGACATAGCTATGGCTAGATACACCCAACATTTTTTGATTGAAATTTTACCAACAAACCTACAAGCAGCAGTTCTGGCTGCTCTTGAAGAGTGTAATCTTTCGATCACTTACAGTACAGGAGACTATGTGATGGCTCAAGAAAATTCTGGACAGGTAGCCTATTCCAAGTTAGTCACTGTTGAGGTGTTGATTCATCAGTCTGAAATTAAGGGCGAACAGGTAAAGCTAACCTGCGTTACAAAAAATGAAGAGCTACCTTTACAGGTAGATAATCACTGCCACAGAATGGCCGAGTCGGTTTCTCAAGCTTTTGCTCGCGCCCAAAGTTGGAAATTTTTAGAAGCGATTCCGGGCTAGATGAGTAATTATAATCGTGTATTTGCAGATAATCGTCAGGCAAGATTTAATTACGAAGTTCTCGAAACCTGCGAGACAGGTATTGAACTGTTAGGCACTGAAGTGATGTCTATCAAAGCAGGGCAAGCAAACCTCCGTGATGCCTATGCTCTGATTCGTAAGGGGCAGGTCATGCTTGTCAACATGTATGTAGCTCCCCATCACACCACAAGTACCGTATTTAATCACGAGCCAACCCGTACCCGTCGGCTGCTGCTGCATAAGCGGGAGATTCGTAAGTTGATTGGTAAAGTGGAACAAAGAGGGCTTACCTTAGTTCCACTTAAGCTCTATTTAAAGAATGGATGGATAAAGGTCGATCTGGCTTTAGTCCGCAATAAAAAGCTGCATGATAAGCGGGAAACAATTAAAAAACGCGAGGATAGCCGCGATATTGCCCGTGCAATGAAGGTCAATTGACCTGAAGGGACGATTGCGCCAAAATCTTATAGTTTAATCCAAATTTTCTTATATGAATGCTTCGCTTTTTCTTTGCAAATGAGCCCTGTAGATATTACCTTCCTGCTTAATTACCCATTCTTCTCTCTCGGTAATCAGATGGCTAGGATAGATACCTTCTTCCGCAAATTGACCTTCTCCTGCAAGATTCACGAAATTTCCATTTGCCTCAAACACCTTTAACATTTCCCTTGCTACTGCATAGATGTCTGACTGCAAAAGTACCTGCCCATTTGGAATTAGCAGCTTAGCCAAGGTCTCAACCAGATCTGGCTGTACTGCTCGGCGTTTATGTTGGCGTCGTTTAAACCATGGGTCGGGAAATTGAATGGTTACTTGATGGATTTTTTCTTGAGGTAGTAAGTTAGAAAGCGATACATTCACATTGCAGAAGAGATAATGGAGGTTGGTTAAGTTGAGTTCTTGCTTAGCAGCGATCGCTTCCTTAACCAGTGGCTCTCTAATTTCTAAACCTAAAAAGTTCCAATCAGGCGATCGTTCTGCCATTTGCAGTAGATATCGACCGCGACCGCAGCCAATGTCTAGACTGAGCGGCTTTGACCAATCTGCGTAAACTTCTTCCCAGTTGGGTGGTGGGGTAGGTGTTTGATACTTCTTGCCCAGTGGGTTAACATGTTCGCGCACGCGCACATTTTTAATGAGCAGTCCCGAATTAAATTTTATCTCTGGTATATTGTCGATCACGACTCGATCTATAACTCTTTTACATTTTGGAATAGCAGGATAACCCTTTTCTATGGGCATAATTGCTCTATAGAATGCTCGGCGCGAAGTTGGAAAGGTTTTCAAAAAATTAGTCTATTACATTAAAATTCTGAACTTCAGGTATTGCAAAACTTTCAAAAAGCTAATAGCTATAGGGTATTTCATCTGCTTTGCAATAATTCCAAATTCGGAATGGAGTCAATGATATAAAAAGATGCCAATGCTTTCTAGTAATAAGCTTTACACATAATACTCCGAGTCATTGTAAGCGCGATCGAGTGATTATAGGAGTTTATCTACAGGATGTTGACTCTTTGAGAGGACTGGAATCGCTCGAACAAGATAAACATTAGAGATAAGTTTAGTGTTTCTAGAATGCATAATACCATCTTTATCTCGGCATTCTATGCTACTGCTTGAATTTGGAATCGCTGTGAATAATGCCAAATGGATTTAAGCGCTAGAAAAATTAGTTGATTTTTTTAGCTACAAATTCAATATTTGTCGCCAAATATTTAAGAGGTGTCCAATTAACTAATAATTGGTCCAGACTTTCAAAGAAACGATAAAATGGATAGCTGATATAATTTTTGGGAAGAAGCTGCCTATGCCAAAAATCTAAAATTTCAAAGTTAGAATTCCTTGCCAAATCATATACTAATCTCTTTGAATATAGCCTGTCATGGTAGAAATCACCTCTTAGGTGGGCGAGGCGTTGTGTCCAAGAAAAAACATATGGTAAGTTGAAACAAATAAAAAGACCATCATTTTTAAGTATTCGATTAATCTCTTTTAGGGACTCAATATCATTAGGAACATGTTCTAAAACGCCTACACTCAAAACAACATCCATAGAATTATCATCGTACGGCAACTTAAAAGGATGGGAAAGTTCATCAACAGAAAAACATGAACTAGCTATGATTGGATTAGATTGCCAGTCCTCTGAGCCAGAAAGCACATCACACGAAGTCACAAGAAACCCTAATTTGTGCAAGAAATATGTAACATGTCCTTTCCCACAACCCCAATCTAGTATTTTTAAGTAACTATTTCCTGAGAAGTGATATTCAATTAGATTTTTAACGAAGTATGTGAGATATAGATAAACATTTTGACCAGAAGGATTTATCAAAAAAAAATGATTTTTATATTCTTTGATAATTTCAATTAAATTTTTATCTAAAGGCAAAGATTTTGAGAATGAATATAATCTTATGTTTCTATAGGTTTTGTTCACTTTTATTTCTTTGATTACCTTCAAAAAGAGATTTTTTAAGAATTAAATTATCTGAAGAAATCATTCACGCATAATAAAGTTTAAACATTAGGTGATATTCAACATAAGTTTTATAAGGCTCATAAATTAAGACTTCTGGAATTTTAGGAAATTACGCACTACAGTCTCAGATAGCCAGAATGACGACTCCAAAGAGATCGAAAAAAAGTTGCATATTTCCTAAAATATAGCATTTCAGGGTAGTCCATTATCCAAGGGTGAGATCTAAGCTTGCTAAAGCTTTCAGAGTTTGCTTTTGGTTTGCTAAAAGTAGCTACTCTTAAAAGTTCCAGCAATTGTTACAGTTTCCTCATTTCATTAGCGCGCTACCGCTATTTTTAACAAAAAGCAATGTGTAACTTAATTTGGTGTAGGGTGTCATCTACAGTGTTTTCTGTCATATAAACGCTAAATCTAACAGTGGTGTAAATTAATCAGTAGTTGTTCGGGCGGCTCATGTTCAAAAAAACAATCTATTTTGAAGTGTAGTTTAGGATTTGTACGCTAGAAGCGTAGGGTAGAAGTTACACTCTGATAAGAGTTGTACATTACCTCAGATTATTTTTTGTTTACAAAGCGTTTGCCTTAGCTATGAAGCGTGTCGTATTAATTACTGGTCACTACTGGAATTCTAAGCGTAAGGCTGGTTTTCACTGGCTGGCAGATGCTCTATGGCGGCAAGGCTGGGAAGTTGTTTTCTTGACGGCTGCCCTCAGTTGGCTATCTGTGATTCGAAGAGATTACCGCCTAGAGTATCCAGTATTGCAAGAGGCAAATAAGCTTCAGCAAGTAAAGCTAGGAATGTGGAGCTACGTTTGGTTCACGCTCTGGCATCCAGCTAATTTACGCTGGAATTTACTCAATTTCCTTAGCCGCAAGTGGTTTCATTCTTATAGCCAGCTCCCTTTAGGTGAAGTAGAACCTATGATCAGGGATGCTGACCTCTTCATCTTTGAGAGTACTCCAGCACTGCTTCTTTTTGAAAAATGTAAGTGTCTTAATCCCCGTGCCCAATATATCTACCGTGTCTCAGACGATCTGCGACGATTACGCAGTCACCCCATTGTTCTAGAACGAGAGAAACAGATCGTATCTCAGTTTGATTTAGTTAGCGTTCCTAGTCGGTATATATACGAGCTCTTTGACAAACTGCCAAACCTAGAATTACAGCTACATGGAATTCGTAAAGACCTTTTTTCCTTGGAGTATTCAAATCCTTATCCTCCTTCTGAGTTTCCAAACCTAATTTTTGTGGGGAATTCTTATTTTGACTGTGACTTCCTTGACCAAGCCAGCCAATTATTCCCTTACTGGCAATTTCATGTGATTGGACCTATTAACAATTTACCAAAAAGACAAAATATCATTGCCTATGGAGAGTTGCCTTTTGAGGCAACAGTCCCTTATTTAAAATATGCTGATATTGCCCTACAGACACTTGTATATAGTCGAGGTAGTGAGTCTTTTACGGATAGTCTCAAAGTTATTCAATATACATATTGTCAGTTGCCCATTATTGCCCCAGCTTACCTATCTTCATCTCGGGCTCACATGTTTTACTATCAACCTGATAATGTCGCGAGTATACGAGAGGCGCTAATTTCTGCACATACCTACGATCGCTCTAAGATCCAAACAGATGAAATCATTTCTTGGGATGAATTGGCTTTGCAATTGCTGCAAACTGTTCGTAAAAGTGCAGGTGAATGAGTTGAAGGATTGGCTATGCTAATTAATCTCTCGTTCTTACTTAATAATCCTACGGGAACTACAACCTATGCCTTGAACCTGCTGCCCCACCTACAAGCACTCAATCCTACACTTTTAGTAGCCCAAAAACTGTTTGGCTATAACTGCTATGAAGTTCCGCCAAATCAAACTGCCGAGCAGGGGTTAAATGGTCATTTGCGAAGGCTTGTTTGGACACAATTTCAACTAAAACAAATCTATCAACAGTTTAAATCCTCTCTGTTATTTTCTCCGCTTCCAGAGGCTCCCATCTATACCAAATGTCGGTTTGTTGTGATGGTTCATGACTTTATTCCACTGCGTTTTCCTAAGCGTTTCTCACCTCTGACTCCTTACAACCGCTACTATGTTCCTCTGGTGCTTGAGCAAGCACAACATATTCTCTGTAACTCTGTCGCTACTGCGAATGACATCATCAACTTTTACAATATTCCTGCTCGTAAGATCGCGCCTATTCCCCTTGCTCACGATCGCAGCCATTTTCGTCCAATCATCTCCCATGAAAACAGGGCAGGGGCTTCCTACTTTCTTTACATCGGACGCCAAGATCCTTACAAGAATGTCCATCGCTTGATTGCTGCATTTGCAATGCTACCCCATGGCAAGGACTGCGAACTGTGGTTAGCGGGCCCAACCGATCCCCGCTACACCCCAGCTTTAGTAGCACAGGTTGAAGCGTTGGGCATTCGCGATCGGGTGAAGTTCCTTGATTATGTGCCTTACCGCGAATTGCCTAAAATGATTAATCAAGCGATCGCGCTCGTTTTTCCGAGTCTATGGGAAGGATTTGGGTTTCCCGTACTTGAGGCAATGGCTTGTGGTACACCGGTTATCACGTCTAATCTCTCCTCTCTGCCAGAAGTTGCAGGTGATGCAGCAATTCTTATCGATCCGTACAAGGTTGGAGAACTCACAGAGGCAATGCAGGCAATCATCTCTGACTCTGCTTTGAGGCTATCTCTCTCAAGTCAAGGTATTGTAAGGGCAGATCAATTTAGTTGGGAAAGAACAGGAAGAGCCACAGTAGAGGTTTTGTCTGGCTATCTTTCTACTTGAAATACCTGCAGCCAACGGCTAAAACTAATTGTGCGCCATATCATTGTATGAAGCCCTTCTTTACCATCGATCGCATTCGTAAATAACTGTTGCAAGATATTTGGATGCAGCCACTCTCCTAAGTTTGCTATAGCCTTCTGCAACTCTAGTGCAAACTGTTCCCGTTGGTCATGCCTCATCCACTGTATCGCAGGTGTTACAAAGCCCATTTTGTCTTGGCGGGTTCTAATCGATTCTGGTACAATGCCGCGCATTGCTTCTCTTAAGATGGCTTTACTTTGCCCCTGCTGAATTTTAAGCGAATCATCTAGGGTGTAGATAAATTCTACCAGTCTGTAATCTAAGAAGGGTACGCGTGACTCAATGGAATGAGCCATGGAGTTGCGGTCTTCCCAATGTAGTAGTGCTGGCAAGCTGATACTCGTAAGCTGTTGTCTAGACAAATCGCGAATGGAACGTAATGGCGCGATCGCAATTTGAGCACTCGCCTGTGGATCGATGCCTAATTGATCCAAATAACCTGCATTGAGCCAATTGGGAACACTTTTGTCGGAGGCATAACCAAGCATCTGTCGCAAAGGCTGTCGTATCCATTCGGGTAGTAAAGGTTCGATAATGCCCTGTAATTCCAAAGGGCTTTGATAGCGTTTACAGGTTATGACTTCATGGAATAACTGCCCCCATTGACCATCATGCAGAAATCCTGCAAACAAAGCCGCATAAAACCTTGTATAGCCTGCCAATATCTCATCTGCGCCTTGTCCGTCTAAGATCACTTTTACACCTGATTGACTGGCTTGACGGAACACGCACCACTGGGCAAAGATGCTTGTCGAAGCAAAGGGTTCGTCTTGCACCCATGTGAGCCGATCGAGTTGTTCAAATAGTTCTTGCCCTGAGGGGAAAAGAAAATGGGGCTCGATCTGTGTGCGCTCAACCACTGATTGGATGTACTGCCGTTCGTCATAGCGCTCATCTTCAAAGCAAGAAGAAAAGGTTTGGAAGGGATAGGGTGAAGTTGCTTGCCGCAAGCGATCGCTCAGGCAGACGATCGCTGAAGAGTCTAACCCCCCTGAGAGACAAGATCCCACCGTGACATCAGCTCGCAAACGCAGGTTTACTGAGTCTTGGAGTAAAAATTGCAGCTTTGACTGGGCATCTACCATGGTCATTTCCTGCGTGACTGACGGCAGTTCGTACCATTGCTGCACCTGGAGTTTGCCAAAATTGGGGCGAGCGCGATCGCAGTGGAGCGTAAGATATTCCCCACCACGCAGTTGGTATACGCCTTGAAACATCGTTTCTTTGGTGTGATCCAACAGACCATATGCTAAAAAATCATAGGTACGTTGGGGATTGAGCTTGGCTGACCAGTTGGGTAACGTCGTAAATTGCTTAATCTCAGAAGCAAAGGCGATGAGTTGGGGTTGCTCGTATATGTATAGGGGCTTGATGCCAAAGCGATCGCGTGCTGCCCATAAAACTTGCTTTTTTTCATCCCACAATAAAAAAGCAAACATACCGTTAAAACGGTGTAAACAGTCATAGCCCCAAGCTTGGTATGCGGCGAGCAACACTTCTGTATCTGAGTGACTGCGAAAGATGTAGCCTAATTCTGTTAACTCTGCCGCCAGTTCTAGATAGTTGTAGATCTCACCGTTGTAAACTAGCCAGCAATGTCCATCTACACTTGCCATCGGTTGATGTCCTGCTGCCGACAAATCAAGAATCGAGAGGCGACGATGCCCTAATCCCAACCCAACCGCATCCGCAAAGTAAAACCCACTATGGTCGGGGCCTCGATGTGACACCATCTCTGTAAAGGTTGCCAAAAGGCTGCGGTCAATCGGTTTTAAATCATAACGCCAGATGCCACTAATCCCACACATGCTACTCGGTTCGTAAACTTGAGTCTAGAGTAACTTGAGTTCGGGCTAAATTTTGAATTTAGCGACTAGGTACAGCACAAACTCCCCTGATAAATTTGGGGATAATCGCCACTAAACCCCATAATAGACGTAAGGCTCATATACGAATTATTGCCTAATCGATTCGTGATATATTGTGTCTTCATAAATTTTAGGTAGTTAGGTTTTTTCATTTAAGTGTTAATGAAGCCAAATATTGTGGATGCGCCAGCCACTTTTAGCCAATTGCAAAGCAAAATTAAAAACCATACTGCCACCGTTGGCGTGGTTGGACTTGGCTATGTAGGCTTGCCCTTTGCCGTTGAAAAAGCCAAAGTAGGTTACCAAGTTTTAGGCATTGAGCTAAACCCCGATCGGGCAAAGCAGGTAAATGCCGCTGATAATTACATCCCCGATGTCAAGGATGAAGATCTCAAGGCTGTAGTTGAGAGCGGTAAGCTCAAGGCTGTTATGGGCTTCGATCGCATTCCAGAAATGGATGTCATCGTGATTTGTGTGCCGACGCCCTTGACCAAAAATCTCACGCCTAATCTCAGCTATGTGGAGGGTGCAACGCGGGGAATTGCCAAGTATCTTCGCAAAGGTCAACTGGTTACTTTGGAGTCAACTACCTATCCAGGTACAACGGATGAAGTGATGCGTCCTTTGCTCGAACAAGTCAGTGGGTTAAAGCAAGGACAAGACTTTTTTTTGGCACATTCGCCAGAACGAGTCGATCCTGGAAATCTACGCTACACAACCAAAAACACGAGCAAAGTTGTGGGTGCTTCCGATCCGCACTCATTGGCGATCACGCAAATGTTTTACGAGCAGACCATTGAACATATCGTGCCTGTGAGCAGTGCTAAAGCTGCCGAACTGGTAAAAGTATTTGAAAATACGTTCCGTGCTGTCAATATTGCTTTAGTGAATGAATTAGCATTACTTTGCGATCGCATGGACTTGAATGTTTGGGAGGTACTAGATGCTGCCAATACCAAACCATTTGGGATTATGCCTTTCTATCCTGGTCCTGGTGTTGGAGGTCACTGCATCCCAATCGATCCGCACTATTTAGAGTGGAAGGCAAAGGAATTTAATTTTGAGACCCGATTTATATCCCTAGCTGGAGAAATTAATCGGCGCATGCCAGAGTTTGTCCGTGAAAAAGTCTGGCGATCGCTGAATAAAATTGGTGTAGCTCCTTCTAAATCAAAAGTTTTGATTATGGGCGTAGCCTACAAAAAAAATTTGGGAGACTGGCGCGAATCCCCTTCAATTTCTTTGATTCAAAATCTTTTGGGCGATCTGATCCAGATTTCCTATCACGATCCTTTTGTGCCTGAGATTCAGGTTGGCAGTTGCACATTCCAATCTGTCGATCTGACCGATGCGGCGATCTCTAGCTCCGATCTGGTTGTCATTGCCACCGATCATAGCCAAATCGACTACGAACATCTTGTTGAAAAAGCTAAAGCGGTATTGGATACACGCGGGATCACCCGCCATCTGAACTGTGACAAGGAAAAAGTGACACTTCTGTGACGAGAGGAACTGTGAAACAAGTAATCGTTGTAGGTGCAGGAAACTGGGGTAAGAACCTCGTCCGTAATTTTTATAGTTTGGGGGCTTTGGCAGGTGTCGCCGAGATGAGCCCTGACTTGCGTGCAGCAATCGCGACTAGTTTTCCTGATACACCCCTTTATGACAATTTTCAATCAGCTCTCGATGCTGAGGTGTCTGCTGTTGTGCTGGCAACCCCCGCACCCTCCCACTACAAACTGGCTTTGCAGGCCCTAGAAGCTGGCAAAGATGTTTTTGTGGAAAAACCAATGACCCTCAAAACTGAGGAGGCAAAACATCTTGCTGAATATGCCGACAGGCACGATCGCATTCTGATGGTGGGGCATCTGCTCCTGTATCAACCCGCGATCGCATGGATGCGGGACTATCTCGCCAGTGGTAAAGCAGGAAGAGTCTTGCATGTGTCTACCCAACGCGCAAAATTAGGTAAGGTGCGTCGCGAAGAAAATGTTTGGTGGTCGTTTGCGCCCCATGATGTCTCCGTCGTCTTAGATTTACTGGGTAACCCTAAATTACAGCAGGTCAAAGCCAGCGGACACGCTATGCTGCAAGATGGCATTGCAGATCATGTCCATGTCGATCTGCGATTTCAAGGCGGGCAAACTGCCCATATTCACACCTCTTGGTACTATCCGCTCAACCAGCGCAGCACAGTCGTAATTGCTGAAAAGCAAATGCTGGTTTATGACGAGGTGGCTCAGACGGTTACAGTCCATCATAAAAGCGTAGATAGCCAACTTAACAATCAAGATGGGGGCAGCGAAATTATCGCTGTAGCGGCTGCCGAGCCCCTAAAATTGGAGTGCGAACATTTTCTCGAATGCTTGACGAGTCGTCAGCGTCCGCGCTCTGATGCTTGGAATGGTGTGGCGGTTGTGGAAGTTTTAGAAAAAGCACAGGAGGCGATCGGTGACTGACTATTTCGTACATGAGTCAGCTTATGTGGATGAAGGTGCAGAAATTGGCTCGGGTAGCAAGGTTTGGCATTTCTCCCATGTGACAGGTAAAGCCAAAATTGGCAAAAATTGCATTCTCGGGCAGAATGTTTTTGTTGCCAATGGGGTCACAATCGGCAACTACTGCAAAATCCAAAATAACGTCTCACTTTATGAAGGTGTTGTTTTGGAAGACTATGTCTTTTGTGGTCCCAGCATGGTGTTTACGAATGTCAAAACCCCCCGATGTGAATATCCCCGCAATACCAGCGCTGATTACAAAACCACGATTCTTAAGCGTGGGGCGAGTATCGGAGCCAATGCCACCATTGTCTGTGGGGTAACCCTCTATGAAGGAGCCTTTGTAGCAGCAGGCGCAGTGGTCACCAAAGATGTGCCTTCCTATGGCATGGTTGCAGGTGTACCAGCGCGGTTAGTGGGCTGGATGAGTGCCTATGGGGACGTGTTAGAGTTTGATGCGTCAGGCTTTGCAGTCGATTCCGTTGGCGGAAAATATCAACAGGTATCAGAAACAGAAATCAAAAAAGTAGCATGAGCGATCTCAAAATTCCTATTCTCGATCTCAGTCCCCAATATCAAGCCATCAAAGCAGATATTCATACTGCAATTACGCGTGTTTTAGATTCGGCGCAGTTTATTATGGGGCCCGATGTAAAACTGTTCGAGCAAGAGGCTGCCACTTACTTAGGGGTCAAACATGCGATCGCGGTTAACTCGGGTACAGATGCTCTCGTAATCGGGCTAAGAGCTTTAGGAATTGGGGTGGGGGACGAGGTGATTACCACGCCCTTTTCTTTTTTTGCTACAGCTGAGTCGATTAGTAACGTGGGTGCGACACCAGTGTTTGTGGATGTCGATCCGCGTACTTTTAATATCGACCCTAGCAAAATTAAAGACAAAATTACGTCGCGCACGAAGGCGATTATGCCAGTGCATCTCTATGGCAATCCCGCTGCGATGGCACAGCTTCTTGATATTGCCCAGGCGCATGGGCTCAAGGTGATCGAAGACTGCGCTCAGTCTTTTGGTGCAAGCTATGCAGGCACTTGTACGACTTGTCAAGGAGCTTGTCAGGATACTACGAGATCGGCGATCGCAGGCAAAATGACGGGTGCGATCGGGGATGTCGGTGCGTTTTCATTTTTTCCGTCAAAAAATCTGGGAGCCTATGGCGATGGTGGCTTAATTGCCACGAATGATGATGCCATTGCCGATCTCTGTCAAAAGCTACGGGTACATGGCTCTAAGAAAAAGTATCACAACGAAATCCTTGGTTATAATTCTCGTCTTGATAGCATCCAGGCAGCAATTCTACGGGTTAAGCTACCCCACATTGATACATGGAATGCAGGCAGACGGCGAGTGGCGCAAACCTACAATCAACTGCTGGCCGACATCTCTGAAATTATTACACCAGAGGTTGCTACGGGGCATGTCTTTCACCAATATACGATTCGCATTACCAACGGACAGCGCGATCGCATGAGTAAATACCTTGCCGAGCAGGGCATCAGTACGATGATCTACTACCCCATCCCACAAGATCGCCTGCCTGTCTATGCAGGTAAGTATCCTGCCAATCCGATCAGCGATGAGCTGGGCACACAGGTGTTGAGTTTGCCAATTTGGCCAGAGCTAGACCGAGCGATCGCCGAAGAAGTGGTACGATTTTTAAGACTAAGTATTAATCACTAGTTAGTCTATAAATCCTCTGGGTCAGGCTAGAGATATTTGTCATTTTAGTAAGGAACAACGCATGGATTTAAAAGGTAAGCGCTTTCTAGTCATCGGTGGGGCAGGATTTATTGGTTCCCATGCTGTCGATCAACTCCTCAAAGAAGATGTGGCAGAAATTCGCATCTACGATAACCTCACTCGTGGCAGCAGAGAAAACCTCGCAGAAGCGCTCAAAGACCCACGAGTTAATGTCTTTTCCCTTGGTGGAGAACTTTTACATCGAGATATTTTAGATGTCGCCATGAAAGATATTGATGGTGTCTTTCACTTTGCGGCTCTATGGCTATTGCACTGTTACGACTTTCCACGTTCGGCTTTTGAAGTTAACATAGGTGGTACTTTCAACGTTCTCGAAGCCTGTATCAACAATGGTGTGAAAAGGCTAGTATATTCTTCTTCTGCTTCTGTGTACGGAGATGCTCTAGCAGAGCCAATGACCGAAGATCATCCTTACAACAACAATAATTTCTACGGCGCTACAAAAATTGCGGGCGAACAGATGGCACGCGCTTTATATCACCGTTATAAAGGCACTGAAAAACACTTTGACTATGTTGGGTTGCGCTATATGAATGTGTATGGTGCTCGCCAAGATTATAAAGGAACCTATATTGCCGTAATTATGAAAATTCTCGATCGCCTCGATCGTGGACTGCCGCCAGTTGTCTATGGGGATGGTTCTCAGGCCTATGACTTCATTTATGTGGGCGACTGTGCTGCCGCAAATATTTGTGCGATGAAAGCAGATACAACAGATGCTTTCTACAATGTGGGAACAGGCGTAAAAACTACGATTAAAGAACTGGCAGAGATGATTCTCGATGTTACAGGTTCTGATTTGAAAATTCAGTATGAACCAGCAGGTCCCACCTTTGTTAAAAATCGTGTTGGCTGTCCCAAAAAAGCTTCAGCAGAGATAGGCTTTACTGCTAAAGCTGGATTGCGCGAGGGGATTAAAAACCTGATTGAGTGGCGAAACAACCATAAAGAAGAAGTAGAAACGCGTCGTCTGGCTGCAGGGCTCAAAGGGTAACTTTAGGCAAGGTCGATCCCTTTCAATTATTAAGAGAGCGCCTGTCATTTTTTAATGGTAGGCGCTCTCGCATAATAGCCCTAATAAATTGGGTGAACAGAATAAAATTGAAGATGCTTCTAATTTTTTAGAGAGCTTAAAGCCGCTCTGGTTTACATTAAGCCTAAATTAGCTATTGCAGAGAAAGTCATTTTATCGAACGACTTTTTAACATTTGAACAACAGGGGCTAGCAATTATTGGAATTCACTGTCTCAGACCTAACACATGTACTATTTTGTTCGCAGGTTACAACTTCAGAATAATTTTTTGTATTTAATTCTCTAACTGAGCAAAATGTAAAATTATTGAACGAAGTGTGCCGTGACTTTGTCTAACAAATTAGTGCACGATCATGCTGGAAAATGGTTAGAAAGATTAAATTTTTTATTCTCTTTATACTTGGCATCGCATTAGTTATTATTACTGTTAATGCGAGCTGGGGTCTCGTTTTGGCTGAGCAGGAAGAGATAAAAACTGAGAACTTTATACAAAACCTAGACATTTCTAACTATGAAAGGAACGGCTCTGATGTCAGAAATCCTAGATACTCTCCTTTACGGCTTGGCAAACCTTTAGAGGAGATAGATATAACCTATGACTATGACTTCGAGCTTTTAGAGGCAACAGAAAAGTCTTTACAGGGAATCGATCGCCATAAAACTCTAAAGCATATTTTTGATATTGTCACCAATGGTGCTAAAAGCAATACAGAAAGACATTTGCGGGTATTAAATTTTTTGCAGAGGAGTAGCTTTAATAATTTTATCCAACCGATGTATCCTAACAAAAAAGCAGTTTTCGATCCCTTAGTCTTACTAGAATTGTCGGAAATGCGATGCGGTCAAGTAGCTAGAGTTGCTGTTGACCTATTTGCTGCTGCAGGAATCAAAGGTCGTTTGATCCAAGTAAAAAATCACGTTTTGGCTGAATTGTTTTATGACGGATCTTGGCATTATTTCGATGCAGATCTTTTGGGAGGATCTCAAACAGTCTTTGACGCACAGGGAAACATACCATCTTTTGTCGATCTCAGTAATCATCCATATGAAATTGATAAGATCCCCTATAACAACAAACCCATAGTTATGGAACTGAGTCAAGTTTCTTTCTCTTATCCCTATCCCTCTTCTTTCTACTTTAACTATGATTCTTCTTTGTCGTTGTACTATGAAAAAACTGCCACAGTACAAGAGGAGCGAAATCAGATCTATGGCTGGGACTCCTATCAAACAATTGTTGATAAAGATCGTAAAATAGGTCATATCAAAGATTTTTATATGCCAAGCGCAGTGACTTTTAAAGGCATTCAAATCTTGGCAGACAGTTCGGGTAAACGCATATTGAGTCTTAAATGGCTTCCCTCTGAAGATATAGATCGAGATATTCTTGGTTATAGAGTTTATATATCAAAACATACAAGGGGTTGGAATTACATTCGAGCGACTAATCCCAAACAATTGGAAAATTTTTACAACAAACAACAGCTAACTTGGCATCCAGAAATGCTTGATTTACTTTACCAAGAGCCTCCTCACGAGGTAGCTCTAATTAAAACTAGGCAAGAGGAGATCGATGTTCCTTTTAAGCAGTCTGGAACTTATTACATCACAATTATGCCCTATGATGCTCATGGAGAGTCAGTCGGCAAAGCTATCTATAAGCCATCTGAAGAAATTAAGATTCGGGTGTAATTTAGATAGTTAGAAATTAGATGAAACTTAAAGTCGTGTTAGTGCACCCAAAGAATTAATGTGTGGAATTGCAGGAGTTATACATTTTGACGGCGAGCCTGTATCACCTGTCATTTTAAAAAAAATGACTGATGCGATCGCCCATCGAGGTCCTGACGGTGAGGGTCAATTTATTGAAGGTTCTGTTGGACTAGGGCATCGGCGGTTGGCGATTATCGATCTATCTCCTGCAGGGCATCAACCGATGTCCACAGCGGATGGGAGGTTTTTGATTAGCTTTAATGGCGAGATCTATAATTTTAACGAACTGCGAATTGAACTAGAGACGCTTGGTTATCCGTTCCATTCCCGCACAGATACAGAAGTCTTGCTCTATGCTTATGCCGCATGGGGAGAGCAGTGCCTCCATCGCCTCAATGGTATGTTTGCCTTTGCGATTTTCGATCGCCACAAACAGGAAGTATTTCTTGCCCGAGATCGCTATGGCATCAAGCCTTTGTATTACACGTTGCAGGGGCAAAAATTTCTCTTTGGCTCTGAAGTCAAAGCTATCTTAGCTAATCCTGCCTATCGCACTAACATCGATTTAGAAGCACTGCTAGAGTATCTTACATTCCAAAACTTCTTTACCGATAAAACCCTATTTAGCGACATAAAACTCCTACCAGCAGGTTCGTCGATGTTATTGTCGGTGCGATCGCCTCAGCCACCTCACGTAAAACAATATTGGGACTATCACTTTGTCGAGCCAGAAAACCCCAAAGACGAACTCGAATATCTTGAGGAACTAGATCGCCTATTTCGGCAGGCGGTCAATCGCCAGTTAATCAGTGATGTTGAACTGGGGGCATATCTGAGTGGTGGCATGGACAGTGGTTCGATTACTGCGATCGCTGCTCAACAACTTCCCTATCTCAAATCTTTTACTTGCGGGTTCGATCTCAACTCTGCTTCGGGGATTGAGGTCAGCTATGACGAGCGCGAACCTGCTGAGTATATGTCTTACCTATTTAAGACTGAGCATTACGAAATGGTCTTAAAAGCAGGGGATATGGAGCGAATTATGCCTCGTTTAGCATGGCACTTAGAAGAGCCTCGTGTTGGGCAAAGTTACCCAAACTTCTATGTCGCGCAGCTAGCCAGTAAGTTTGTCAAGGTTGTTTTAGCAGGTACAGGTGGTGACGAACTGTTTGCTGGTTACCCCTGGCGCTATTACCGCGCAGTTGTCAATGATGATTTTGACCATTACATCGATAAATACTACGGGTTTTGGCAGAGGCTTTTGGTCAATGGAGAGACACAGGCAGTCTGCGCACCAATCTGGGATCAAGTAAAGCATGTTTCGACCAAAGACATCTTTAAGCGTGTTTTTCAGCAACCTCTCCAAGAATTTACCCGACCTCAAGACTATGTGAACTGCTCGCTCTACTTTGAAGCCAAAACTTTTCTCCATGGTCTTTTGACAATTGAAGACAAACTCAGCATGGCGCATTCTCTTGAAACTAGAGTGCCATTTTTAGATAACGATCTAGTTGATTTTGCCATGAAAATGCCAGTGAATTTAAAACTTGGCAACCTTACGGAAGTCGTGCGCCTGAATGAAAATGACCTTGGCAACAAAACTGCCAAGTATTTTCAAAAAAATAAAGATGGCAAACTCTTACTGAGAAAAGCAATTTCTCGTTATATCCCAAGCAGCGTTACAGAACGGGAAAAACAGGGCTTTTCTGCGCCTGATGCCAGTTGGTTTAAAGGAGAGAGCATCGATTATGTCAGACGTAGGATATGCAACCCTAAAGGCAGGATTTACGATCTCTTGGACTATAAATCGGTTCAACAATTGATCGATCAACATCTTGAGGGTAAACAAAATCGCCGTCTCCTGATTTGGTCGTTGTTAAACTTGGAAAGTTGGTGCGAGCAGTTTTTAGGATGAGTATGGGATCTCCTTCATTATTTACGAGCCACTTGCAGGCATTTCGCGATGTTTTTCGGCTCCTCACGACCTATAAGACGCTGACATGGGAGATGGCAAAACGAGAAATTACCGATCGCTATCGCGGTCAGTTTTTTGGACTGTTTTGGGCAGTAATGCATCCACTCGTTTTAATTGGTGTTTACATTTTTGTTTTTGTGATTGTGTTCAAAGTCAAAATTGGGGGCACGAGGGAAATGCCTCTAGATTACACAACCTATTTACTCTCTGGGCTAATTCCTTGGCTAGCCGTGCAAGAAAGCATGTCTAAGGCAAGCACAGTGATTACCAGTAATGCCAGTTTGGTCAAGCAAGTTGTTTTCCCGATCGAGATCTTGCCAATTAAAAGCGTGCTTGCCTCCTTGATCACACAGGGGATTTTCTTTGCCATTCTGATTGTGTATGTTCTAGTTACACACTTCGCATTACCTGTTACCTATGCACTGTTACCCCTGTTGGTATTTGTGCAAATGATTGGTATGGCTGGCGTGTCCTATATTTTGGCAGCGATCGGGGCTTACTTCCGAGACATGAAAGATATTGTGCAAGTGTTTACAGTGATTGGGATTTACGTCTTGCCGATTTTTTATCTACCCGAACAAGTCCCCGAACTATTTAGACCAATCCTTTACTTCAATCCTTTTAGCTACATGATCTGGTGCTATCAAGATGCGCTCTATTTTGGCAGGTTTGCCCATCCTTGGGCGTGGGTCGTATATATTTTACTGAGCCATCTCATTTTTGCGCTTGGCTACGGACTTTTTGAGCGATTAAAAGTTATGTTTGGTGACGTATTGTAAACGATCTGAACTTGATGAGTTAGTGAATCTATCGAGAAGCGCACTCAATCACACACTCTCAAATATATATCTATGAATGAAGAAAATAATATTGTTATTGCTGTAAAAAATCTTTCTAAGGCTTACCCTATCTACCAAAAGCCAATGGATATTTTAAAGGAGGCTATGACGGGTAAATGCTATCACGATTTATTTTGGGCTTTGAATGATATTTCCTTTGAAATTAAGCTCAAGCATCGCGTTGGCATTATTGGTCCCAACGGTTCTGGTAAATCTACACTTCTCAAAATTCTGACAGGGAACTTACCACCCACATCGGGAAGCATCAAAATCAATGGTAAAATCTCTGCGATGTTGAGCTTAACTTCTTCGTTAAATCCTGAAGAAACTGGACTAAGTAATATTCGCTTTAATTTATTACTCAACGGTTGCAATCCTTCAGATGTTGATAAGTTAACTGAAGAAATTGTTGAATTTACAGAACTAGGACAGTTCATCTATGCTCCTGTTAAAACTTATAGTACAGGAATGAATGCAAGACTAGCTTTTGCAATTACGACAGCAATTAAGCCAGAGATATTAGTGGTTGATGAGGTTTTGAGCGTTGGGGATGCCTATTTTGTCGGTAAGGCAATGAAGCGGATGATCGATCTCTGCGATCAAGGTAAAGCTCTGTTGTTCGTCAGTCATTCTACTAGTTCTATCCAGATGCTCTGCGACACAGTTATTTGGATGGAAAATGGTACGATTCGCAACATGGGAGAGGCAGAGTATATTATTAGGCAATATGAGGAAGATTACAGAAGGCGAGAGGATGAAACCACCAGAGCAGACCATCTTAGCCGTCAGAATCAATCATCTCATATCCATTTGTCGGACATTCAGCAGTCAATCTACAAATTGCGAATGATTTCGCAAGAAAATCCAACTTTTAAAGATACTCACTTTATCCGCAAGATCGGTATATCTGTTAATCAAAGTCCAACACAAGAGATTCCATTGACTTTGAATGATACTCATACAGAGGAGATAGCTTCCCTCGATCTGCTTAATTCTGAATGGGGAAGACTATATGAGAAAGATGGTAATGAGTGTCGTATTCTTAATAGTCAATCAGGCAAAAATAAGGGTGGGCAAATTTTATTCAATCCATCAAAAATACCCACTGATAAATACTGGGAAGTCGAACTCAATGTTGAGTCAACCTCAGTTTTATGTGTAGAAAAAATTGGACTTGAATTCACAAATTATTTACAAGGAGATTGGGAAAGTTTAGCTCTTGTAAGCAACCAAAAAACGAAAGATGGTTGGAATAATCTTACATTTAAAACACAGATAGCTCAAGTCAATGAGGATCAATATAAAAACGCTCTCAATCTTATTGAGAAAAACAGTAAACCAGATATTGAAATCATAAAAACTTCTCTCTATGCTAATAATGAAGAGGTTAGTTTAATTAAAGAAAATCAACCCTTTGAAATTAGAGTTGAAATTTTGGCACATCGTGAAGTACCACAAGCTGATATCGGGATAAAGATAACTAGATCTGATGGTGTCTATGTCTTCTGGCAGTCCAGTGGATTTGACGATAATAATTTAATCAATTTTTCGGGAAGTGTAACGGCGTGCTTTAAATTTAAAGAAAACTGTATTGGCTCGGGAGTATATTTGGTGTCTACTGTTTGTTCTAATGGTTGGGATCTAATCAGAAATTATCCCTATAGTCAAGTTTTTTCTCGTCAGGTTAGTAGCCTAAAATTTAATATTGTTCCTGAGTTTCCTATTTTAGATTTTGGTATTGTCAACACGCGTGTCCCTGTTACTTACATTCATAATAACGAATCATGACTAACTTTTTTAGCAATCTCAGAACCCAGCAAATTGTCGCATCACAAGATAAACTCTTGAAAAGTTTTCTGCACGATCGGGATTTTGCAAATAAAATGGCAAACCATCCTCTTCATGCTTGTTTAGGAAAGTGGTTACCTCATGACTCAAATGCAAAAATCTTAGAACTAGGTTGCGGACCCGGGAAATATGTTGCACTGTTGAGCAAGCTTGATTTTAAAGATATTACTGGAGTGGATCCTCATCGATTTCCTACTTGGGATATTCTTGAAAAAGAAACCTCCGTAAAGCTTCTAGATAATATTTTTGCTGAACAACTTCCATTTGCTGATGCTTCTTTTGATTATGTTGTATGCCTAGGAGCTTTGTTATATTTTCAAAATCCTGACAAAGCTTTTTCTGAGATTTCTCGTGTATTAAAACCGAATGGCAGACTTATTTTAAGAACTGTTAACAAAAATAATCTTTATACATTAAGAACAGGAGAAAAACTGGATCCCGCTTCTAATAACCTTTATACAATGCAAGAACTAATGGGTTTTGTGAGTACAAAAGGTTTTCAAATTATAGATAGCTTTGCTTTTGGTTACCATCCACCAATTTTGCCGTCACTCTGGTGGTACTTGTCATGTGTTTGGATTCCTACATTTATGCAAGAGTTGTTATCAAATTCATTACAGCCTGAATATAGAATAAACAATGCTATTTGTGCAGTTAAATTATAATAACTTTGCTTTTATAGACTTTTCTGAGATGGAGTTTTAAATAAACAATGTCTTATGAGCGAAAGTCAGCATATTCAAATACTGAGAGCCTAGGTATCATACTCAGACAGTATGGTTATTTGTCATCAATTAATCTAATTGAAAATGAGATAGTTCCATTTCCACTATTCCAAGCAACTATTAAATTTGTCTCAACAAGTGCTGATTTGGCAGATCTAGATTTACAGAGTCAGTTAGAAATAGGTAAGCAACTCTATTATCCTGCTAGAACTTCAAGGTTTAAAAATCCTTTTACATCAATTCGTCCCGTTTATCATGCTCTATTACCTCATGTTACTTTTTCAGGACAGAATCTAGAACCTGTTTGGGCAAATGACAAGGGACAAGCAGCGATCGCTTGGTTAAAGCATAAAAATGAAAAAATTCTTCTAATTGGCTTAAACGTAGAAGAAGAGATAATTCGACATCGTCAAGGAGATCCGAGCAAGGTACTTGAGTCAGGGACAAAAGGAGGGTTTGGATTTGCTCACGAACGTGCTAACTATTTGTTTGAGGATCAGATACATCCCCAATACCCCACTTACCCTTGGGCAGATCGTTTGGGTTTTTTCTTAGCTGAGACCTTCTCTCAACTGAGTGGTTATCCACTCGTTGATATCCTACCCAATGGAGCAAAAGGTGCTGTGATTCTAACTGGAGATGACGATCAAGCCTTTCTAGAAAAATACGACGAACAGTTAAGAGTAATTGGTGATTGCCCAATTACTTATTTACTCGTTCCTCAAACTAGGCATACCCCAGAAACTTTAGCGAAAATGCCAAGCAATGTAGAAATTGGCTTGCATCCTGATGCTCTAGAACAGCCCGAGCAATACGATCGCTTATGTACTGAGCAAGCCAATTTCATTCGTCAGTTGTCTGGTAGGTCGGTGCGTACACTCCGCAATCATGGCTACCTTGACCGAGGCTATCTTGGATTTCTAAAAACTTGGGAAGAGAACAAAATTGGTTTGAGTGTTAACTACTCCAAAGCAGATGGAACTGTAATGAATGGTTCTCTTTTACCCATGAAAATGAGAACACCCGATCGTAACTGGTCAAATCACTACAGTCTTCTCACTGCTTTTGGCGATGGCATAATTTTTGCGCTTAATCAGACAGAAAAGCAGGCGGCAAAGAAAATTAAGCAACTGGTTAACCAAATTGAGTCTTCTGTGCCAGGTATCTTAGTATTCAATTTGCATCCTCAAAATATAGATAGTACTCGTCATCTCCATAAAGAAGTTATATTACTTTCTCAGCGACTTGGTTGGATTGCCATTGGTCTAGATAGCTATCTTGACTGGCTATGCATGTTAGATAGCATTAAGATTGAATCTACAGATAAGGGATTTGTATTGCAGTCAAAGCAATCTATTCGCGATCTATCAGTTCGCTATTTTACTAAAGACGGATGGCAGAAAGAAATATTAGCTCCGTGGACTAATCAAATTGTCTTAAATATCCCTAAAGGAAAACCTTGAGAATGAAAAGTTCAATCAAAAAACTAGCTCCAAAACTTCCATTTATTGGGAATAAACTAAAATACTGGATTGAGTTAGAACAACGACAAATAGAATACGAGGTCGAGCTAGAAGCTAAAAGAATTGAGCTAGAAGCTAAAAGAATTGAGCTAGAAGCTAAAAGAATTGAGCTAGAGACTAACCAGCTTAAATTCAAAGCTTTGATTGAGCCTTTTCAAAACCTCCAAGATTGTACGCCTAATATCGATCGCCATCCTTGGGATAACCCTTATCTCTCAGTCGAGAATATAAGTAGATTTCGAGAATATTCAACCGATGTCTGGAGATTTTCTCTTGATTATTTAGAGGCTCATCCTGAACCCCTGAAATGTGCTTTTGCAGTGAATATGGCCCAAAATACCTATAAATGGGCAAGGCTAGCACAGAAGTATGGCGCATTGGTGGGTTTATTTCCTAGTCCAATGGATACTAGTGCCCTCAATTTACCTGAGTGGGAAGAGTTTGATGGGGAGTTCTCTGACTTGATGGATGGAGAGAGCTTCCTCAAAACATATCCAAATATTCAAGTACAAGTGCCTAGTTTTTCTGTACCTATGGAAGGTTCTGAGTTGTATAGTGCATTTAGAGATTTTTGTTTGGGATCTCGAATTCCTTTACTCCATCTCATGTCTACGTCCAGATCTCTTCGACATGAGATCTTGTTTGCCTATGATGGGTTTTATCCTTACTTCTCTAACGCAAAAGCTTTGTCTAATTACGAGGTGATCTATGCTGCAAGTAATCCACTGGCTGCCTATGCTAGTGGAAAGCCCTACTGTACTTTCTCGGTTGGGGGAGATCTTCAGTACGATTGCGGGCGAACTGATGATTTAGGGAAACTCATGAGCCTTTCCTTTAATGCTGCTAGATTTCTCATGATTAGTAATCCTCATGCCATTGGTCACTGTCGCCGATTAGGTTTGACTAATGGAATTTATTTGCCTTACCCGATGGATGATTCCATTTATTCTCCTGGCGAAGGGCAAGCCCGTAAAATCTGGGAGGCAACCTATGGAGAGGGGGTCTTTGTCCTCGCAACTTCAAGACTCGATAAAAAAGTTAAAGGTCAGAGTGATGAACTCTTTCAAGCTTTAGTAGATGCAGCGAAAACACGCCCAGAACTTCGTTTTATTTTTTTGGCATGGGGAAATAGTCTTCCAGAGTTTCAAGCAAAAATTGCAAGTTTGGACATGGGCGATCGATTTATCTTGTTGCCACCTGTCGGGAAAAAACGTTTAATCGATTACTACCGTTCTTGTGACATTGTGTTAGATCAGTTTGTCTATGGCTATTACGGAGCAACAGGTCTAGAAGCGGCATCTGTTGGGAAACCAATTTTAATTAAGTTAAGAAAAGAGCAATACACGCCGCTATATGCTGGAGATGTTGCCCCAATGATTAATGTTAGCGAGCCACATGAGATTTTTGAGGCTTTACTTAGACTAGTGGATAGTTCTGAACTGCGGCTTCAACTTGGCAAAGATATAAGAGCATGGTTAGTTAGAAATCATGGAGAAACAAAAACGATGCCGTTGCTTTTAGGATTGTTACGTCTTGCTGCTGATAATGTTTCCCTTCCAAAAGATTTGGTTAACCCTCTATTTCAAGATCTTAGCCTGCAAGAAGAGTCTTACTATGCTGCCTCTAGACAAACCGTTTGATCGTCTGTTAGCATTCAAAACATGAAAATCTTGATACCCACTGCTGGAAATCGCTCCCTGTTAATTAGTGCTTTTCGAGAGCAAAAGCAAGTCGAGGAAGTTATAACGACTGAGATTGATGAGTTAGCCCCTGGCAATTACTCAGCACATAGAAGCTATCATGTTCCTCGATCCACCGATCCAAGATTTCTAGAGGTTTTAGAAAACATTTGTCAGGATGAAAATATTAAGCTGTTGGTGCCTCTAGCAGACTTAGATTTAGTGCGATTTACTCAGGAACGCGAGCGTTTTGCAAAACTAGGCGTTAAAGTCTTGGCTGTGCCAGAGCGTACTCTCAACTTATCAATGGATAAATTGCAAACGTTTTATCTGTTTCGTCAATTAGGAATTCCTACACCTCATACAATGACATTAGCTGAGGCTCAGCAAGGACTCAATCTAGTTAAGTATCCAGTTTATCTGAAGCCTCGCTATGCAGGAATGAAAAATTCTCCGCGCTATTTTTTTAAGCTGTTAGACGATGTAGAGGATTTGGAATACTACTGTCGCAAATTGAAGGGACAAGAGGAAGATTATTTACTCCAAGATCCTTTGATGCAGGGGCGTGAGATTAATGTTGACTTTTTTGTTCAGGACGGAGAACTAAAACGTCTCGTCCCTCTCTATCGATTGAAGGCAGGAGATGGAGGTGGAATTATTAGAGGGAAAACAATTCCTTGCGATCGCAGGATTCGTGAGTATGTTGAGAAACTAGTTTCGGAACTGGAATTTTATGGTGCGACGAATATTCAACTATTTGCTTTTGAGGATGGGAGTTTACTTGTTACAGAGATTAACCCTCGTTTTTCTAACTCATCCGCTTTAGTTGTCCGTCCTGCTGGGGTTGATTTTTTTGACTTGACCTTAAAAATGTTGCAGAACGAAACAATTTCTCCCGAATTTGATAATTACCGTATGATAGCTGTCACTAGCTGCTATCAGCCTATATTGGTAGATAAGTCGTGCTTTGTGTGACAGCTATATAGCTTTGGCATAATCCATAATGATAGAGTTGAGTTAAGGAGCAATTTTAGATGAAACCAAAAATTCTCGGTATTGCTGGTAGTTTAAGAAATGCTCGTTGGGGAAAAGGTAATCACACTCTCATTCAAGAACTCTTGGCTTGTAAAACAGAGAACGAGCTAAACCAGTACCTGTCTGAACAGTCAGAACTTCATTTACAGAATTTTATTGACTCGGGGCGATCTGAAGGTTTGAGCTTTAATGATATTTATGCAAATCTTCAAAAACTTAAAGGCGATCGCGGACTAAGTAATTCAGAAGTTGCCCTGTCTGCGGCACTATGGTCAGTTGCTCAAAGTGGCTGTGAGATCGAGCATATTTCCTTAAGTGAGTACTTTCCTGCTGCGGGAATGTCAAGAAAAATAGACGAACTTAAAGCCCATCTATGCAGTGCTGATGGCATTTTAATCTCTACACCTGTCTACTTTGGCGATCGCGGCTCTCTTGCTCAAGATTTAGTTGATTTAATTCGAAATGACTCTGAATTAAAGGCTACCCTACAAGATAAAGTTTATGCTGGTATTGCTGTTGGGGCAAAACGGAATGGTGGTCAAGAAACAACTTTGATCTATCAACTTCTCGATATGGTGAATGTTGGACTACTGGGTGTGGGGAATGATTCAGATACCACTGCCCAGTATGGTGGAACGGGACATGCAGGTGATGTTGGAACGATGTCAAAAGATACCTATGGGCTTTGGACATCTATGGGAACTGGACGCAGAATTGCTCACGTTGCAGCTCTGATGAAATTAGGTAAGCCACAACCACTCAAGGCAAAAGTTCGTGTCTTATTCTGGGTATTACAGGACAAACATAACTTTGCTCTCCACTATGTTAAAGATCTAGTGAGCCAGTTTGAGCAAGACATGGATGCCACCGTGCTTGATGTTACGGAAAAATATATCAGTCGATGCCTAGCTTGTGATATTTGCCCGACGCACGTTTATGTTGATGAGGAATATCGGTGCATTATTCGCAATGGACAGCGAGACAAAATGGGTGAACTCCACTCCGATCTACTGCATCATGATGCCATTATTCCAGTTGTATATAGCGCAATCGATCACCAAGATGTAGTCACGAATTACCAACGTTTTATTGAACGTACTCGCTACTTGCGAAGAGGTGATTATGTGTTTAACGATGCGCTTACAGCCCCATTGGTGCTTGAAGATCTAGGCTCTCATGAGAATATGCATATCAGAATGGCCACTTCAGTGCTACGTCACCATACAGTACTAGCAGACCCGATGATCGCATACATCCAAAATCAGGAGATTCTGAATGGTAGTCAGGTAATAGATCGATTTAGACACTTTGTTGAAAGAGCTAAAGCTCTTACCTCAGGGAGACTTCATGCATTTGTTAACGGTCAAAATGAGGGGGTTTTAAAATATAACCCGGTTGGCTATATTCTCAGTACAGAGAAGGATAAGGAAGACGAGAAACTACGCTCGCGTAGTCAAATGATCTTCGAACGCTATACGCATCTGTCCAATGATGCGCAAATGAGACTTAGAAAACAAGAGCTGCCTCAATAATGCCTAATATCGTTTCTTGCCATTGGGAATATAGGCAAATTCCCTTAAAGCGCCCATATGTACTTTCTTTTGTTACTTTAGAGACGTTTAATGCTCTATTCGTGCATTTTACTTTTGATAATGGCATAACTCGAATTGGCGAAGTTGTTCCATTACTAGGATACTCGTCTGAAACAGTCGAAGATGTAATACGCAGTTGTGAACTCTGGTTGCCTCATTGCATCGGTCAGTCAATCGAAACAGCTAGGGAGACGATCGCATCTCAAATTGTTAAAGCTCCCTGTGCAAGTTCGCTCATCCTGTCAGCACTCGATCCTGAAATCTTTGACCAACCAGAAAAACAAAGAGCACGTTCTCCAGTGCCATTAGTCTATCCAACCTCATCATCTGACCAAAATATCGAAGAGACCATTCAAAAAGCGATCGCGCAAGGCTATTGCACGCTTAAGGTAAAAATCGGAGAGTCTTTGACACAGGATTTGGCAGTTTTACCAAAATTGCGAAATCTTGTGCCTGCTAGAATACGGGTGCGTTTTGATGCTAATCAGGCTTATTCCTTTGAGAATGCCAAATCTTTTCTCAATTCTGTTCAAGAGTTTCTGTGCGATCGTACTGAGTTGGTCGAACAACCTTTGCCTGCTGAAATGTGGGATGCCATGTCTGCTCTTGTATCCGCTTCACCCGTCCCATTGATGCTTGATGAGAGTATTCATAGTTTTGAGGATGTTACCCATGCTGCACAATTGGGATGTCAGTGGATTAAGTTAAAACTCTGTAAGCAAGGAGGTATCAGCGAACTCATTCAAATGGCAGAGCACGCAGTAAGTTTGGGCTTAAAAGTAGTTCTTGGTAATGGTGTAGCAACTGATGTTTCAAATCTAGTAGAGTTATGGGTGTATGATCGCTACCGTAATCTATTTTCTGGCGCTAGTGAAAGTAATGGTTTTACTAAACTGACTCAACCAATTATTCATTCGAATCTAAGAGTGCAGAGTGGGTGTGCAGTTTGGTAAATCAGAATTTTTGACTTGATTTCTCATGAATATTACTCATCCTTTTTTCGACGAACAAGAGCTACTACTTTTAAAACAGTGTCTAGATTCTAAATGGGTTACGCAGGGAGCGCTTACTCAACAATTTGAAAGCCTCTTTCGCCAACGACACAACGTAGAGTATGCATTTGCCACTACATCCTGCACTGCGGCACTGCATATGGCGATGGTTGCACTAGAGATTCAGCCTGATGATGAGGTGATTGTCCCAGCTTTTACATGGGTGACTTCAGCTCACTGTGTAGAATATGTTGGGGCAAAAGTCGTTTTTGTCGATATCGAACCAGAGACTTTTAATATCGATCCTGTGGCTTTAGAAGCAGCAATTACATCCAAAACCAAAGCGATTGTGGTCGTTCATCTGTTTGGGTTGGCGGCAAAGATGCAGGAGATTATGGCGATCGCACGCAAGTATAACCTTGCTGTTGTGGAAGATGCCGCCTGTGCCACAGGTACGACCTACGATGGCAAACCCGTTGGCGCTATTGGCGATATCGGATGTTTTTCATTTCATCCCCGCAAAGTCATAACCACAGGGGAAGGTGGTATGGTCACTACCAACAACCCAAAATTGGCAGAACGCATTAAGATTCTTCGCAACCACGGTGCATCGGTTAACCCAGATATTGATAGCTCTAAACCTTACTACATGGGGCGTTTCGATCATCTAGGGTTTAACTTGCGCTTTAGTGATATTCAGGCAGCGATCGGCGTAGCGCAAATGGGGAAACTAGATAAATTACTTGATGAGCGGTTTGCTTGTGCTAAGCGATATGATGCCTTCCTCAGTCCCATAAACGAACTGGCAATACCACAGATACCCAGTCCTTGCGGACATTCCTATCAGTCCTATGTTGTTCGGTTGAGCATAGGAGGGACGCAACGCCGTAACGCTCTCATGGATGCACTGTCTACGGAAGGCATTCAAACACGCCCAGGCACTCATGCCGTCCATCGTCTAGGTTACTATCAGCAGAAATATGCTACGCTACCACAGGCTTATCCAGAGGCATCGCAAGCAGAAGACTTGTCAATTACGTTGCCAATATTCCCTGGTATGACAGATGCGGATCAGCTTAAAGTTGTGGATGTTCTTAAAACTGCACTGTTACTAAGTAAATAACCATCAGTTAAGATGATAGAACCTCAAGTTGAAATTAAAGATTCCCAAGATCATCAAGAATGGTTGGAGCGCTTTCGCCAAAAGCACGGGCGATCGCCACGTATCTTACATGTTGGAAATATTGCCAATAATGCTTATAACAACGTTAAGTTGTTAAACAAGGCAGGGTTAGATTGCGATGTCATTTGCTATGACTACTATCACATTATGGCTTGTCCAGAATGGGAAGACGCAGATTTTGATGGACAGATCAAAGATCAAGTTTTCCCAAACTGGAATTTTGTCAATTTGCGAGGTTTCAAACGACCTAAGTGGTTTGCTCAAGGACCTCTGAAACTTTGTATCCGTTACTTAATTGCTAAACGTGACAACCGTAAATTCCATGCATGGCTATTGTGGAATCTTATAGATTTATATCGTCTGCTTCGTTCTTCTTCTTTTTATAGTCCGTTAATTGTCATTCAAAATGCCATTCGAAATGTTATTCAAAATATTTTTCATTTAATCGCGCGA
The DNA here is from genome assembly GCF_965232925.1 of Tumidithrix helvetica PCC 7403. NCBI lineage: Bacteria > Bacillati > Cyanobacteriota > Cyanophyceae > Pseudanabaenales > Pseudanabaenaceae > Tumidithrix > Tumidithrix helvetica. The sequence continues at coordinate 196,270 of NZ_CBDDRA010000004.1, read as the reverse complement.
GTTTTTCTTTTAGTCATGCGAGTTCTTCTTTTACCTGTGAGAGCTATACGTAAACTGCGACGATTATTGTTAAATGAGCCTTCTCCATCATATCTAGATGATTCTTCCCAAGTATCTCTGGACTCATTTGATAACCGTGTGGCTGAACTCGTTGAAATTTTTGCAAATGCTTATCCAACTAGACAAGATAAACTTAGTAAGTCTGACCTTGAGTCTTATCGTGTCGTAATGGGAGACTGGCAAGCATTATTTGAATGTTACGATCTCGTTCAAGCCTATTCAACAGATCCAGTCTTGCCAATGCTTGCTGGGGGAAAACCTTATATTGGTTTTGAGCATGGAACTCTCCGGGGCTTTACACTCGGCGACAGTGCTATATGTCGGAACACAGCATTAGGATATAGGTTGGCAGATCATGTCTTTATTACAAATGGTGACTGTTTAGAATATGCGAAAGCCATTGGGGTATCTCGCTTTACCCCAATGCTCCATCCAATAGATGAGCAAAGGATTCAAGGGGTACAAGGAGATTCTCAGGAATTACGCGCAAGACTTGGTGTTAAATATGTATTTTTGTGCCCTTTGAGGCATGATTGGCAAGTTAAAGGAACCGATCAGTATATTCGCGCTTTACCAAAACTTGTAGAAGTAATTGGAAAGGACTTTCGAGTTATTATGACTCGTTGGGGTAGTCAACTCCAAGACAGCATCTCACTAGCAAAAGATTTAGAGGTTGACGAATTAATTGAATGGGTAGAACCTCTAAATCGTTGTCAACTTTACAGAACTATTAGATCGGTAGATATTCTCTTCGACCAGATTATGCTACCTCATTTTGGAGCTACCGCACCAGAGGGAATTGCAGCCCATGTTCCAGTCATCATGTCTTATGACCCGCAATCAACCTTTTGGCTTATCCCCGAACCTGCACCAATCTTGTCCGCTTGGAATGTCGAACAAATTATAGAAGGTGTCAAAAGGGCATTAGAGCCAGATTGGCTGAAAGAATATCGACATAATGCACAAGAATGGATTGATAAATATCATAATGTTAACATTGTGATTCAACGGCATGTAGAAATCTACCAAAAAATCCTAAGCGACAAATAGTTGAATCCTAGTCTCCAATGAAGGCAGGTAAGTGGGAAATCAAAAAGAAGCAGATCTTCAGAACTATGTGTTTCTTCTTAGGAACTCTAGAAATGAGATCCTTTAGCTGCTAGGAACTATGAAGATAACAAAACTTGCTTCTGAGCAATGAATTGTCGAGCAAACTCGCCTAGTGTTATGAAGTTAGCTTTTACTTCCAATAAATTTTGCAGCAATGTTAGCGTTCCCGTTCCGTCTTGGATAAACTCTTCCAAATCTGGTTGATTCGCTTTGGATAGCTGGGGATTTCTTTCGATTATCTTAGAGAAAGGCTTAGAATCTACTGAATTTAGGTAAACGTGAATAGGATGAAAATTGAATACTTTAACTCCCGTTCCATTGCTCAGTAAAGGATTGGGATCCCAAATCGGTTGAGGTCGAGTCATTTCCAATTCGTCCTGCCAGTAGGTTGGTATGCGCAGCATCATGCGACCCTCACGCCAATATTCAGCTGGCATAAGATTAGGAATATGTGGCATATACGTCGTTACATCAGCAATAATTTGAGTCTCTCTCATGATTGTATCAAACAAAGATATCGCTTGAATCAAGCCATGGGTTCGCATTGTTATCGCGTCAGGAACGAGATTGAGACAATACTGAATTACTTCATGAGGATCTTTGCCATGTGAAGAATTAGGTCTAAAGTTAGGGTGAATTCCTAACTCAAATAGTTCTGGGTAATTTTTTAGCCGTTCGACTGCATCACAGGGATGAGTAACAAACCATGTAGCAGGTACGTTTTGTTTTATCAATTTTTCGGCAATGAAATCGATAATAAAGTCAGGTACCCAATCGATATCAAATGTTAAAATTACATTACTCACAGTGAATAACCTTATATACTTATTCTAGTTAACACGTTCTGAAAAATGATGTTTTTAGAGGTTGTTTTGGCAGAGAGCTTCTCAAAAAATCATATATCAAATCTTAGCAGTATCAGTATGGAATTTTGATAAATATATGGGGTAATACAACTAGCTCTAGAGCTTTCTTGGTGAAAGGGCTATCAGATTTAAGCTACGCTGGATTCAGATAAGCCTATATTACAGAGATTCTGGTTCAGTAACACTTAGATGCCGATCATCAGGTGCTAGAATCGTCGTAACTACTCTCTCCGACCACTAAAATTTTCTCCTAGCAATGGTTACAAATCGTAGATTGCAAGCCAAAATTCTGACCTCATCTAATAGAAACGGATGGATTTGGCTTTCAATACTTAAAAGAGGGAAAATAAAAAATCAATCTCAAATTCTACCAAGCCGATAAATCAAGAAGCTTAAAGATTTTATTTTGGTTCATAGTGATGGCGAATACTCACAGTTAAGGAACAACAATGAATACTAATGATGCACAAGAGCTGAAAAAAAGATATGAATCTATTGCAACAACACTAGACTATAAAACTACCGCTTGTGACTACAGTCTACGAGAACTTGAAATTGATACAGCTTGTAACTATATCTACGACAACTGCAAGGTCTTAGATGTTGGCTGCGGTCTAGGCTATGCTGTTATTCAGTATGCTTCGCGCTTTCAAGCAGATGTTCATGGCATTGACTATGCTGCAAATATGATTGCCGGAGCAAAAGAATTACTCCAAAATAATAACCCATCATTATCTGGAACAGTCAATTTTCAAGAAGCTTCTGTATTAGAACTCCCCTATGAAAATAATACCTTCGATGTAGTTACTAGCTCGCGTTGCTTGATGGCATTGCTCGATTGGGAACTTCAGAAAAAGGCTTTACAAGAGATTCATCGAGTACTCAAATCAGGAGGAGTTTTGGTACTAATGGAAGGAACTTTTGAAGGCTTGGAAAAGCTCAACTCTGCTAGAGAAAAATTCCAGTTGGATACAATTGCCGCAGATGGTAAAGATCGTCTTTTTACTGCAAAATTTCACGAGCAAGAGCTTTTGGATTTTTGTAAACCCTTATATCATTTAGAACATATTCAACGATTTGGAATGTATTACTTTTTAACTAGGGTGGTTCATCCGTTATTGGTAGCTCCAGAACAGCCAAAGTATAGCAACAAAATTAATGAGATTGCCCGCCAAGTTGCAAAGTTCTTTCCAAATTTTGAGGATATGGGTCACCTCGTCGCTTTCATTTTTACTAAGCGTCGCTAAGAAAAAAAGGGGTAGTAAAAGGTGATTTGTTTGACTTTTGATACAGACTATATGTCTGCTGTTGATATGGGAAAATTTTTAAAAGATTATTTGTTCCCAGGCAAGGGAACTTTCTTTTTGTGGAAAGCTTTAGATGGGGTTGATTGGAGAGATCATGAAATTGAGCCACACCCATATCTCTCCCAAACAAAAGCATGGTCTCTAGAACTCAGCGATTTGGTTCAGAGCCTAAAAATCGAGCCCAAGGGTATTCGTACTCATTCATGCGCTTATTCTCAGACATTCGGAGTACACTTGAAGCATCAAGGGTATGAGTATATGAGCATGGCTACCCCTTTACTTCAACAGAACTTGTTTCCTTATCGACATCCGTGGGGTGTTTGGGAATTGCCAATTTACTATATGGATAATATGGATTTTTGTATGCCCCGAAACTGGACAAATCTAAACTATTTACCATTCGATCGGAATATTATTCATCAAGCTCTTTCTGGACAAAGTTTATATGTATTTGACTTTCATCCATTGCATATCATATTAAACACAAGATCGTTTGATGATTATGAATCAGTTAAAAGTGAACTTATATCTGGAAAAAAATCTCCTTTTGATTACCAAGACTATTTCCAAGGAAGAGGAACACGTACATTCTTTCAAGAATTATGCATGTCGATGGAGAGCCTTGGGGTTTTAAGCGTAACGTGTCTAGATGCGCTAATAAAGATATAAACTGATTGCCTATTTACTTGAAAATCCTTGAAATCTAATATTAGGGAAGGTTTTTTCGTTAGTAACCATCGCTCAAAATGATAGAACCTCAATTCGAAAATCAATGCTCTCCGAGCGAATATGATTGGCTGGAAAAGTTTCGCCAGCAGCATGGGCGATCGCCACGAGTTTTACACATAGGTAATATTGCAAATAACGCCTATAACAATGCTAAGTTGCTGAATGATGTTGGTTTGGATTGTGATGTTATTTGTTATGACTACTACCACATCATGGGCTGCCCAGAATGGGAAGATGCAGACTTTGTTGAAACTGTACGCGATCAGTTTTTCCCAAACTGGCATTCTGTAAACTTAAATGGTTTCCAACGCCCGAGGTGGTTTGTTCAAGGTCCTATAAAGCTTTGCATTCGCTACTTGCTAGCAAAGCGGCAAAATGATTTTAAGTCTGCAAATTTTTTATGGCTTAAACTAGAATTATATAGGTATGCAATAACCTGTTTAATTGGCAGCTTTTTGTACTTCTTATATAGAAAGCTAAAAACTTATGTAAAATATTTCAAGGCAAAAATCACACTTCTAATCACCAAGATATACACTCTTCTTTCTCCTCAAAAATATTCTCCTCTTCACGAAAGTAGCAAGTCGTTTGATGCAAGGATAGAAGAAATTATTCAACCCCCTCAAAAATATTCTCCTCTTCACAAAAGTAGCAAGTTGTTTGATGCAAGGATAGAAGAAGTTATTCAACTATTTCACCTTAAGTTCCCCGAACGTACCGATCGTTTGTTGGTAAGCGATTTAACTGACTATCGCCGTTTAATTGTTTGGTGGACTGAACTTTTTGAACAATACGACATTATCCAAGGCTATTCTACCGATCCGATTTGGCCATTGCTAGCAGGTAAAAAGTATTTTGCCTTTGAGCATGGAACCTTGAGAGAGATTCCTTTCCACAATACAACACAGGGTAGAATCACCGCTATTTCCTATAGTGAAGCACAGCATGTCTTTGTTACAAATTCTGATTGCTTAGAAAATGCCCATTACTTGGCTGGAGAGAGAGTTTCCTACCTCAATCATCCCTATGATGAAAATCATGGTGTCGCTGTAAGCGGTTGGCAAGAATTACGTCAACAGCTATGTCAGCAACTCAATGCCGATTTCCTTTTCTTTTTCCCAACACGGCAGGATTGGGTGATTGGAACTGGCTATGCAGACAAAAGTAACGACGTTTTTTTGAAAGCCTTCTGTCGCTTGCGACTGCTGGGGCATAAAGTGGGCATGGTGTGCTGTCGATGGGGTAAGAACGTGCAGGACAGCATTCACTTCTTGCAAGAAAATCAATGTGCTGACTATGTGCTTTGGCAAGAGCCTATGGGAACCGTGCAGTTTGAGCGCACTGTGAAAGCCTGTCATGTGGTTGTCGATCAGTTTAAGCTTGGATCGTTTGGTGGAGTGATGTTTAAAGCAATGGCAGTCGGTGCACCGATCTGCACGTATCTCAATGAAGCTGAAATTCTACGGCAATACGATCGATCGCCACCAGTGCTTAACTGTCAAACTGATGTACAAATTGTGCAAGCCATTGAGGAGGCGATCGCTTGTCCTGAAAGGCTCCATCACTTATCACAATCTGCTAAGCAGTGGATTGACAAATACCATAGCTCAAAGTCAACGGTACAAACGCAACTACAGCAATATAAACTGTTACTTATGACTGACTAGATTGCTATTCTGCTTTTTTTTAATTATTGCAACCACCAAATATTAAGTATCCATGAGACAAGAGGTTTTCCAAAATTTAAAAATTCCTGTGAGTTCAGAGAAAGTTGATTTTCGCTGCTTTCAAAAGGATCGGGAGCAAGTAATCGAAGGTGCTTTTCTCACAGATGACTACTGGTATCCAATCGTCAAGGGGGTTCCTTGCTTTTTACAAGGATTGCTTAGACCTAACTTTACATGGTTTCAAGAGAAATATAGTCTGGTGAAGCTGGTTGAGTCATCTTTGTCGGGAGCCGAAAGCGAGCAGCTATTAACCAATACAACCTTCTCAGATAAATGGAGTCGATTTCGCACCTACGGTTTAGAGCAACCGCACCAGGAATTCCTTTACAGTTGGTATTGCAAAAAACTGGGTGTTTCGACAATTGACGATCTCAAGAAGTTTTATCGACAGTTTCAAACAGTATTAGAAATTGGACCTGGGTCGGGTTTCAATACAAAGTTTATTGCTGAAACGATCGCCGAAAATCCAGAGGCAAAGGTTTTTGCTGTGGATGTTTCTGATGCAGCATTTACGACTTTTGAGAATACGAAACATTTACCTAACTGCCACGTAATTCAGGCAGACTTAATGGCAATGCCATTTGCCGATCGCATGTTTGACTTTATTATTGCTGACGGGGTTTTGCACCATACCCCTGACACGAAACAAGCGTTATTTGCGATATACAACAAACTTAAACCTGGTGGTCAGATGTTTTTCTATGTGTATAAGCAGATGGGTGCAGCAAGACAGTTTTGCGATCGCTACATTCGCGAACATTTCACCAAGCTTGACCCTGATGCTTGTTACAAAGCCTGTGAAGGACTGACTGAGTTGGGTAGAGAACTTAGTCATCTTAATGCCAAGATTACTCTAGAAAAAGACATTTCCGTCCTAGGGATTCCAGCGGGAACTCATGATGTACAGCGGCTTTTCTATTACAACTTTGTCAAGTGTTTCTGGAACGATGCCTTTGATTTTGAGACCAACAATATGGTGAATTTTGATTGGTATCATCCTCATAATGCGTGGCAACACACTGAAGACGAAGTTGCAGAATGGCTACATGAATTAGGGGTAACAGATTACCAATTTAACCCTTCGAATCCAAACGGAATTTCTGTACTGTTCGCAAAGCCGATCCTGTGAAAATCTTACTTTGGGTTGCTTATGAAGTTCTATCCATTTGCTTTCTAGGCATAGCAATTTTGTTAGCTCCTGTAAGATTTGCTGCCAAAAGACTAATGCTAAAAGGCTCAGCTGCAAATAGTCTATGGACTGGTGCGCCAATTATTACCTTAGCGCTTAAGGCAAAATCGGAAGTACTTCTAGGTGTGAATGCAAAGTCGCTAGTTTACGATACTTATTTTGTTACTAGCAACTTTGACTACAACCTCAAACCTTGGACATCAATCCCCATCCTTGGCAAGCTCACATCTCTTTTTACCTTTCTTTGGGTTTGTCTTTGGGCAGATCGCATTCATATGTATATGGATCGAGGCGTATTACTCTCTCGAAAACCATTACAGTCAGATTTCAGGGAACTGTTTGTTTATAAGCTGCTGGGGATTTCTATCTTTTTCTGGACTTATGGTGCAGATGTGCGTAGCCGCCAAACAACACAAAATCTAGGAGAACCGAATTGCTGTACGGAATGTCCTTCGATTGGCAAAGCCTGTATTTGTGACGAACAAACGCGCATCCAACATCTTGAGAAACTGAAAAGATATGCAACGGCTATTTTCTCGATGGGAGACATGATTGAGTACACTGCGGGCAGTCGTAACGATCTTTTCTTTTGGCCGTTGGATTTATTTGGAGCAAAAGCTGAAAAATATCAACCCGTTTATCCTCGAAAGGATTCTGAAAAACCAATAAGGATCGTGCATGCGCCGAATCATCGTGCGTTTAAAGGAACTCATTTCCTTGTCGAAGCTGTGGAGCGATTGACAGCTCAAGGAGTTCCTGTGGAACTAGTCCTCGTTGAAAAAATCGCTAACGAACAAGCTCTCGAAATCTATCGCTCTGCTGATATCATATTCGATCAATGCTTGATTGGATTTCATGGATATTTCGCACTTGAGGGTATGGCGATGGGTAAACCTGTGATGTGCTACATCAGAAAACCGCAAGAATATTTAATGCATCCTGAAGAGTGTCCAATTGTAAATACGCATATCAACACTCTAGAACAAGATATTTATCAACTTGTCAGCGATCGCGATCGCTTATACGAGATTGGTATTAAGAGCCGTCAGTATATCGAAAAATATTTCACATTAGAAGCATTTGCCAATCGCCTTAAAAAAAACTATGAAGATTTAGGAATTTCTATATGAAGGTTTTGATTGTAGGTTCAGGAGGGTATATTGGGCAGCACTTACTTAAGTATCTTCAAACGCAAGGAATAGATGTTTTGGGAGTCAGTTCCTCAGATAGTAATGGAATCTCTCCTCTTACTGGTACCCTCAGCGATCGGTTTTCAATTCCGCCAGAAACGCATACAGTCATTTATCTCTCGCAGTCACCTTTCTATCGCCAAGTCCCTGAAAAGGCTGGACATCTTCTTAATGTTAATGTAGTCAGTGCAGTGCAAGTTGCGGAGATGGCGCGTCAAGCAAAGGTAAAACGCTTTATCTATACTTCTACTGGTAATGTGTATGCTCCTAGTTTCTCCTCGCTCGGAGAAGCTAGTCCTCTCAATCGAAGTAATTGGTATGCACTGAGTAAGATCCATGCTGAAGAAGCACTTTCTATGTTTAAGAACGATATGGATATAACAATTGTTCGTCTGTTTGGCGTTTATGGTGGTGGCCAAACAGATAAACTCGTGCCAAATTTATTCAATAGCATCTCTCAAGGCAATAAAATTTTTGTTGATAGAAATCCACAGGATTTAAGCGATCTAGATGGTTTAAAGATATCCCTAATTTATATTGAAGATCTTATAAGAATCATCGCTCAATGTATCTACACAGAAAAAACAGGCATGGGTACGATCAATGTAAGTAGCAATGAAATTGTAAGCATTCGCAGTATTGTAGAACATGTCAGTAACATACTAAAGAAATCTGTAGAAATTGAAGTTCGCGAGCAATATCGAACCTTTAACTTAATTGCAGATATTCAGCGATTACAAAAAACTTTTAATCCTATTTTCACTCCTTTTGAAGAAGGAGTAAAAATGGTTATAGCGCAATATCTTGAGATAGCAGTAAAAAATAAACTTCTTGAGCTGCAATCCGAATATAAATGATGAAGGTTCTACATTTACCTACTTATACTGGCGGTCATTCTTGGGGACTTGCTCAAGGTGAAAAAACTTTTGGTTTAGATAGCTTTGTATTATTTAAAAGCAATGATTGGCTCTTATACCCCTGTGATATTGATTTAGGTTTAGACAAAATTTCTTCTCCTATTCTCAAATTTGCCAAGCTAGCTAAAACTTTTTTAGAGATTAGAAGTCAGTACGATGTATTTCACTTCAACTTTGGTTCCTCGTTATTTCATTCTCCCCACAATCACCTCAATCATTTAGAATTGCCTTTTTATCCAAAAGAAGCAAAGTTATTTGCAACCTATAATGGCTGTGATATTCGCCAAAAATATCCCACGATGCTGCGTACAAAGATTGCTGCTTGTCACAACGCTGACTGCTATAACGGTCAGTGTAATTCAGGTTCTCTCGATCGGTTTCGACAGCAAGGAATTCAGAAGATGCAACAGTATGTACAGCATATTTGGGCATTAAATCCTGACTTAATGTACTTTTTACCGCACGAAAAATCTTCGTTTCTTCCCTATGCAATTAGCTTGGATGGAATTGAACCTGTTGTACCTAAAGTACATCGTAAAAAACTCAAAATTGTGCATGCACCCACCAATCGGGCGGCAAAAGGTAGCGATTATATTTTGGCAGCGATCGCTCAACTACAGAAAACTCATTCCGAGTACTTTGACTTTGCGATCGTAGAAAAAATTCCCCATACCCAAGCTTTACAACTGTATCGTGAGGCAGATTTAGTGATCGATCAAATTTTGATTGGTTGGTATGGTGGCTTTGCTGTAGAGGTGATGGCGATGGGCAAACCTGTGATTGCTAGAATTGCTCAAGCAGACTTACATTTTCTCCCACCTCAAATGGCAAAGGATGTCCAAGAGACTGTTATTCATGCCGATCCAAACTCTATCTATGAAGTATTGCGGCATTGTTTAGAAGATCGGCAGATGCTTGAGCGCCATGCTGAAGCATCTATAGACTATGCACGTAAGTGGCATCACCCTAAGTGTGTTGCTAGCTTGACCAAACAGCAATATGAGATGTAGGGGGTAGGCATGAACTCGCTTCTAGGCTATGACTTCTAGGCTATGACTTACTGACTAGATCTCCTAGTTCAGAAGCGATCGCTTTGCCAATTTCTAGTGAAGAAGTGGCTGCTGGGGAGGGTGCATTACAAACATGGATAGAGTTCCGATCTTTGACGATCAAGAAATCATCGACGAGTTGACCGTTGGGCTTAAGCGCTTGCGCGCGCACGCCCGCATGAGTAGGCACTAAGTCATCCGCTTGCACTTCAGGGATCAATTGTTGGAGGCTACGTACAAAGGCTGCTTTGCTAAACGAACGGATAATTTCTTGGATGCCATCATTGGCGTGTTTGGCAGCAAGTTTCCAGAATCCAGGATAGGAGAAGATTTCTGCCATATCCTTGAGATCGAAATCTGTTTTTTTGTACCCTTCGCGCTTGAGGCTTAACACGGCATTGGGTCCCGCATGTACGCTGCCGTCGATCATTTTTGTGAAGTGAACTCCTAAAAAAGGAAAATTGGGATTTGGAACGGGATAGATCAGGGTTTTTACTAGATACCGCTTTTCAGGTTTGAGCTCGTAATATTCTCCGCGAAAAGGAACGATCTGCGCTTGTGGATCGACTTTCGCCAATTTTGCGAGGCGATCGCTTTGCAAGCCCCCACAGTTGATCAGAAATCGAGTTGTGAAAGTACCGCGATTGGTTTCGAGGACTTGCCCTTCTGGCGTTGGGGTGATTTTCTCAACTTTAGTATTGAGCAAAAGCTCACCCCCGCGATCGCGAATCAGATCGGCATATTTCTGACATACTTGACGATAGCTGACAATTCCCGTTGAAAAGACGCGAATTCCTGCTAAACATTGAACATGAGGCTCAATTTCTTGGACTTCCTCACGACTAATTTTAGCAACTTGGAGACCATTGGCTAAGCCTCTCTGGTAAAGGTTCTCAAGTTGTGACAGCTCATTTTCTTTGGTGGCAACAATGACTTTTCCACAGACCTCATGGGCAATACCATGTTCGCGACAAAATGCCACCATGGACGCGCAACCATCGTAACAAAACTTTGCTTTAAAGCTGCCTGGACGATAGTAAATGCCTGAGTGAATTACCCCACTATTATTCCCCGTTTGATGAAACGCCCACTGGCTTTCTTTTTCTATCACAAGTAACCGTGCTTGAGGATAGCGTTGGCTAAGCGTCATCCCTGTTGCAAGTCCTACAATACCGCCTCCAACGATTGCAAAGTCGTACATTCCTGTGATTTCTCCTAAATATTCTTTTCCTTGACAATTTATCCTTTAGAAGGAGAAAGGGCGCAAGCATTTTTTCTATTCTCTGAGTTTACCGAAGGCAGGGATGTTTTTTACCCTCTGCTTATTACTAGCTATCTTCTGCTAGCCTTGACTAGTATAGTGAAACTGCATTTAACATACAACTTAGGGCGTGCAAAATGAAAGCAGTAATTTTAGCTGGTGGACTAGGTACTAGGTTGAGCGAAGAAACTTATCTCAAGCCAAAACCTATGATCGAGATTGGTGGAAGACCGATTTTATGGCACATCATGAAGATTTATTCTGCTTATGGTATTACTGAATTCATTGTTTGTTGTGGTTACAAAGGATATGTAATTAAAGAGTACTTTGCTAACTATTTTCTGCATATGTCTGACGTAACTTTTGATATGCAGTCCAATCAAATGGAAGTGCATCAAAGACATGCTGAGCCATGGAGAGTAACGTTAGTAGATACTGGTGAGCAGACGCTTACAGGAGGAAGGCTTAAAAGGGTTCAAAGCTATGTTGGACAAGAAGCTTTCTGCTTTACCTATGGAGATGGTGTTAGCAATGTCAATATTAGAGAACTGATTTCTTTTCACAAAGAGAAAAAGTGTCTTGCTACGGTTACAGCCGTTCAACCACCAGGACGATATGGGAATTTAAATATCGAACAAGGACTAGTTCTAAATTTCCAAGAAAAGCCACAGGGGGATGGAGGATGGATTAATGGGGGGTATTTCGTTCTAGAGCCAGAGGTTTTTGATTTGTTGGAAGGAGACAAAACTAGTTGGGAGGATAGTTTACCACTCATTGCCAGTAACCATAAATTATCCGCTTTCAATCATTATGGGTTTTGGCAAGCGATGGATACGCTGCGAGATAAGAACTATCTAGAAAGCCTATGGAATGCAGAAAGTGCTCCTTGGAAGGTATGGTAAATGATGATTACTGGATTTTGGCAAGGTAAGAGAGTATTACTGACTGGGCATACTGGGTTTAAGGGGAGTTGGCTATCTATTTGGCTTCAAACATTAGGAGCGGAGTTAATCGGATTTAGTTTGCCTGCACCGACGCAACCGAGCTTATTTGATTTGGCAAAAGTTGGCGATCGCATGCGTTTGGTATTTAGCGACATAGGAAATCTAGAGCGCTTATGTCAAGTTGTCGCTGAGTTTCAGCCAGAAATCGTGATTCATATGGCAGCACAAACGCTGGTGCGTCAGTCCTATATGACTCCTGTAGAAACCTATGCGGTGAATGTGATGGGGACCGTGAATCTATTAGAGGCGGTGAGGCAAGTAGGGGGAGTTCGCGCCTTTGTAAATGTGACTTCAGATAAGTGTTACGAAAATCAGGAATGGGTATGGGGATATCGGGAAAATGAACCCCTGGGAGGCTACGATCCTTATAGTAGTAGCAAAGCCTGCGCGGAACTAGTGACAGCAGCCTATCGCAACTCGTATTTTAATCTGGCTGATTATGCAAAACATGGTGTGGGGATTGCCACAGCGCGTGCTGGAAATGTAATTGGTGGCGGGGATTGGGCAAGCGATCGCCTAATTCCTGATATTCTCAAAGCTTGGCAGTCAGGAGAAACGGTAGTGATTCGCTATCCTCAAGCTATTCGCCCTTGGCAACACGTACTCGAACCTTTATCTGGATATTTGACTTTAGCGGAGCATCTGTACCACGATGGCATAACCTACAGCGGTGCGTGGAACTTTGGTCCCAACGAATCTGATTCCAAACCCGTTGGTTGGTTGGTCGATCGCATGCAGGAGCTATGGGGATGTGGGGTCGGTTGGACACAGTCAACTTTACCCCATCCGCACGAAGCCAATTACTTGAAACTAGATTGCTCAAAGGCACGAAGTCAATTAAAGTGGCAACCAAAGTTAGACGTTCAAACCGCATTAGTTTGGGTTATAGAATGGACTAAGGCGTTACAGTCTGGCGCTAACATGAGAGATGTAACGGTCAATCAAATTAGGGAGTTTTCAAGCTTTAAATCATTATGACGCAAGGACTTTGTCGCTTCTGTAAGACTTGCCTAAAGCATACCTTTGTCGATTTGGGGATGTCGCCTTTGTCTAATGCCTATCTGAAGGGAGAGAAATTAAACAGTGCCGAAAAGTTTTATCCCCTTCATGCTTATGTTTGCGAACAATGTCTCTTAGTGCAGTTAGAGGAATTTGAATCACCCGATCGCATTTTTAGCGATTATGCCTACTTCTCTTCCTATTCAGACAGTTGGTTGCGTCACGCACAACAATATACTGAGTTAATGCTAGAGAGATTTGGCTTTAACCAAGCAAGTCAGATCGTTGAAATTGCCAGTAATGACGGCTATCTTTTGCAGTTTTTTCAAGCCAAAGGGATTCCAGTCCTTGGGATTGAGCCAGCCGCGAACGTAGCCCAGGTGGCTGAAGCAAAGGGCATTCCGACCTTAGTGAAATTTTTTGGTGTGCAAACTGCACGGGAACTCGTACAGGAAGGAAAACAAGCTGATTTATTGTTAGGGAACAATGTCTTAGCGCATGTTCCAGATATTAACGATTTTGTCGCGGGGATAAAACTCATCTTGAAACCTAAAGGGATTTTGACCATGGAGTTTCCCCATTTGTTGCAATTAATGCATCAAAATCAGTTTGATACAATTTACCACGAGCACTTTTCGTACTTTTCCTTTCAGACAGTAGCAGCAATATTTGCGGCTCATGGGATCGCGTTGTTTGATGTTGAAGAACTACCTACGCACGGAGGTTCGTTACGGATTTACGGTAAACATCAAGAGAATCAAAAAATGACCATTTGCGATTCTCCCCCTGGGGATGCGTCTCGCCGCGTCCAAAATGTAATAGACAAAGAAACACAAGCAGGACTAGACAAAATAGAAGTCTATTCCCAGTTTGGGAGTAGAGTCATGCAAACGAAACGTGAATTGCTGAGTTTTTTGATCGAAGCGAAAAATACAGGAAAAACGATTGTTGGGTATGGCGCGCCCGCAAAAGGAAATACACTCCTTAATTATTGTGGAATTCGCACAGATTTTCTTGACTATACTTGCGATCGCAGCCCTCACAAACAGGGATTATTTCTACCTGGGACGCATATTCCGATCTTCTGCCCCGACAAGATTGCAGAGACTAAACCCGATTACGTACTGATCTTACCTTGGAATCTTAAGGAAGAAATTTGCGAACAACTATCCTGTATTCGCGAATGGGGAGGGAAGTTTATCGTTCCCATTCCAAAGGTGGAGATTTTGGAATGAAATTTATGGAAACAAAGCTCAAGGGAGCGTATGTGATTGACATCGAACCTATCGAAGATGAACGCGGTTTTTTTGCCCGTTCTTGGTGTCAGCATGAATTTACAGAACGAGGGCTAAACCCTAACCTAGTTCAATGCAATATCTCGTTTAACCTAAAAAAAGGAACTTTGCGTGGTATGCATTATCAGGTTAAACCCCATGAAGAAGCAAAGTTGGTAAGATGTACGCGCGGGGTCATTTATGATGTCATTGTTGACATTCGTCCTGAGTCAGCTACTTTTAAAGAATGGATTGCTGTTGAACTAAGTGCTGAAAATCATAAAATGTTATACATTCCTGAAGGATTTGCCCATGGGTTTCAGACCTTAGAAGATAACACCGAGGTTTCTTATCAAATGTCAGACTTTTATCATTCGGAGTCGGCAAGAGGTTTTAGATGGGATGATTTGGCATTCACAATTGACTGGTCTGTAACAGAGGATTTAATTATTTCTCTTAAAGATCGACAATATTCTTCGTTTGAGGAATTATGAATAATAAATAGAAGCTTAGTTGCTTTATTTGTAGAGTTGGGCTTAAATTGACTTTTAAGATCGTCTTTCTGCGTGCATTGTACGAATTAATTTTTTGTGTCCGCGAGTGAATAGGTTTAATGCAATGACTCATCCATTATTTTCAGTGATTATTCCGACTCGCCAAAGGCATGACACGCTTGTTTATGCAATGAAAAGCGTATTAGAACAGGATTTCAATAATTTAGAGCTAATTGTGATGGATAACTTCAGTAGTCCTGAAACTGCAGAGGTAGTAGCATCATTTAATGATTCTCGCGTGCAATATTACCGTGCCCCAAAAAGACTTTCAATGACCGAGAATTGGGAATTAGGTCTTTCCTGCGCTACTGGAGAATACATCTCTATTTTAGGAGATGATGATGCCTTTATCCCAGACTCTTTTGAATTATGTGAGGAACTATTAAAAATATATGACTTCAAAATTATTTCATGGAACTGTAATTTTTACGCTTGGCCCGCTTTCATTTCCCCTTGGCGGCGCGATCGCTTATATTTAGAACTGGATCAAGCTCCTTCAGTTTGGGATTCTAAGATGATTTTGGAGAAGGTCTATGAAGGAGTTTCTCACTATACAAATTTGCCGACACTATATAACTCCTTCGTACATAAAAGTATAATTTCTTTAGTAAAGTCATATTTTGGGCGTTACTTTCTTTCTTTCTGTCCAGATGTCTACTCTGGAATCGTAAATGCTTACTTTTCAGATCAGTATTTTTTTTCTGTGCGTGCCTTTTCGTTGTCTGGAGCATCTCATCACAGTAATGGTTCTTCATTTGTGCATAGAGGTCTAGGAGGAGAATTAGTACCAAAATTTATTGAAGAAGTGAAAGAAGATGACTTTAAAAAAGCGCACGATCAACTCATACCTACTAATAATCTTGAAGTATTGATAGCAAATGTACTCTTATACACTAAAGATATTTTCTTCCCTGAAGACCACCGTTTTAAGCTAAATATTTTTAATCTCTTACAATCGATGGCAGTTCAAATCAATAGAGACCATCTATCTTATGATAAGACCTTAGAAGAACTTGATGCTTTAGCCACTAAGCATAATATTTCACTCTCAGAGCTGAATATTCCTAGCAAACGGATAGAGACAGAAATCCCTACCCATCAACAAGGTTTGGTTGAAAGAGCTTCAGGCTTCGTAGGGTTAATCGTCAACTGTAAGCAAGCAGGTATCACTAATGTTTTACAAGCATCAAAACTAGTTCAGGCAATGTTACCTAGTAATCATGCTTTTCTCGACCTTTGTAAGCAAGTAATCCAAATTGATGAGTCTGACAATCTTACAAAAAACTTGAACTTGCAAGAGATTAACTTAATCGTTTTCCCTGATTTAAAGGAGTCTTGGGAACAGATTACTTCTGAGCTTTCTTTTATACTTAGAGATGTCATTGCTCATCCATTGGGTCGTCATATTACTGTACTTCTATGCTTCGGTGACAAATATGATTCGCAAATAACTGACGAGCTAGTTTCTGAAATAACTTTGCAATTGCTTTTCGATCGGGACTTACAAGTTTACGAGGAGACAGAACCTTCAATATCCCTGATGGAAGGACTTAGCGAATCCCAATGGCTTAAAGTTTTACCTCATATTTATGGCAGATTACCTTTAACTCATGAAAATCAAGATTTTATTACTCAAATAGGGTGTTATTGCCAAAAAGTAGGGTTACCGAATATTAAAATTTTAGATAATCTAACTTCACTCAGTATGGATATAGGTACTTGAGATGCTGAGAGGGAGACAATCTATGCATTAGATTTATAGAGGTAAAACTGTAAAGTGCTGTGGAATAAGCGAGATAATAAGATAGGCATGTTTTCTTATCCGTTCGTGGGTTCAAATAATTAAAAATAGCAATATGAAAGTGGCTATTACAGGTGCAAGTGGATTTATCGGCAGGTATGTTGTTGCTGAACTTGAAAGCTTACAAGCTATAACTACTACTCTAGTTGTTCGTCCTTCAACAGTTCTATCAAGCTTATCTTTGCAAAGCAATATCGTTAAAATTGATTTACAAAATTTTCCATTGGATTCATACGAATTGATGGGTTCTCCTGACGTTTTAATACATCTTGCATGGCATGGACTTCCTAACTACAAATCTCTCGATCACTTTCAAGATGAATTGCCAAATCAGTTTAGGCTTTTGAGAAGGCTAATAGAATCTGGTCTAAAGACGCTTGTAGTTACAGGTACATGCTTTGAGTATGGAATGCAGTCTGGTTCGTTAAGAGAAGATTTACAACCACAGCCAACAACTCCCTATGGGTTTGCAAAAAATACTCTACGGTGTCAACTGGAATATCTTCAACAAGTTAAGCCGTTTAATTTGACATGGGCAAGACTTTTTTATATATATGGTGATGGTCAAGCTGAGAACTCATTGTTTCCTCAACTAAAGCGAGCAATAGAGAGAAAAGATAATGCTTTTAATATGTCTGGTGGTGAACAATTGCGTGACTATCTCCCAGTTCGAGATGTTGCAAAGTATCTTGTTGCTTTAGCAATGACAAAACAAGACTCAGGAATCGTTAATATTTGTTCAGGAAGACCGATCTCAGTTCGCAAATTAGTTGAGAACTGGATTAAAGAAAATGGTTGGTCTATAGATATTCAGCTTGGGTACTATCCATATCCAGATTACGAACCAATGGCATTTTGGGGTGATTCACAGAAACTAAATCGATGCTTGGAGATGTAATGAAATCCTATAGAACAGTTTATCAAGCCCATCAATTTCCAGTTTTTCAGAATCGGATGTTTTCTTCTAAACAAGAAGCAGAAAATTGTGTCAAGGGAGATATTAATCTCGTTCAGGATCTTGAGACTGGACTGATTTTTAACCAAGCATTTAATTCGGATTTAATGCAGTACGATACAAACTACCAAAACGAGCAGGCTGTTAGTAATATTTTCCAAAAACATCTTAAAAATGTATCCAAAATTATCCAAAAACACTTTGACTCTTATTCGCTAATTGAGGTTGGCTGTGGCAAAGGACATTTCTTAGAACATCTTCAAGATCTAGGATTTAAGATTATAGGAATAGATCCGACCTATGAGGGTGAGAGTTCTTCAGTAATCAAGAAATGTTTTAGTCCAGAGATTGGAATATGTGCAGATGGGATAATTTTGAGACATGTTTTGGAGCATGTTCAAGATCCCGTGGAGTTTATTTTGTCAATTCGTGATTCGAATGGAGGGGGGGGCAAAATCTACATTGAAGTTCCTTGCTTTAACTGGATTTGCGATCATTGTGCATGGTTTGACATATTTTATGAGCATGTAAATTATTTTCAACTGGATGATTTCTACCGAATGTTTGAGGTCGTGTATGGTTGTGGTCATATATTTGGTGGTCAATATTTGTATGTAGTAGCCGATTTAGCTAAAATCAGACTTCCTAAATTCAAAAAATCAGCTCTTATTGATTTTCCAAAAAATTTTCTTGATACATTCTATCAATATACAAATAGTTTAAGAAATCGAAACAAAAAAAGCTTTGCTATTTGGGGAGGAGCTTCAAAAGGTGTTATCTTTGCTTTGTTTCTGCAAAGGGCAGGTATAAAAATTGAAACTGTTATTGATATCAACCCCGCAAAACAGGGGAAATATCTTGCTGGCACTGGACTCTTAGTTCAATCCCCAACGGAAGCTCTAAAAAATCTTCTTCCAAGTGCAGATATTTTTGTCATGAATAGTAATTATTTAAGTGAAATCATTGATTTGACGAATAATAAGTTTAATTATTTAACAGTGGATTGATTATGAATCTTTTTGAACAAGAAATGCACGAACGAATTAACGAGAATAGTAAGAGTGAAAACTTGATAACTAGTACCAGTGCCTTCATAAGAGATTCAATTGAGAGTAAGTATTCTTATAACTTTTCTTGGTTAGGTAGACCAATTATTCAGTACCCTCAAGACATGATTGCTATGCAGGAACTGATTTGGTCGATTCAACCAGATTTAATCATTGAAACTGGTATTGCTCATGGCGGCTCGTTAATTTTTTCCGCTTCGATGCTGGAATTAAATGCCATCTGTGGCGGTTCGCAAGATGCTGAAGTGTTGGGAATAGATATTGATATTCGCGCTCATAACCGCAAGGCTATTGAGGCACATCCAATGTTCAAACGCATTTCGATGATTCAGGGTTCTAGTATTGCTCCTGAGATTATCGAGCAGGTCAAGGCTAAAGCAGATGGCAAGCAAAGAGTTTTAGTTTGCCTAGACAGCAATCATACCCACGAACACGTACTTGCCGAGCTAGAAGCCTATGCGTCACTGACTTCTGTAGGTAGTTACTGCGTTGTGTTCGATACTGTGATTGAAGACTTGCCGAGTGATATGTTTGGCGATCGCCCTTGGGGTATAGGCAACAATCCTAAAACTGCCGTATGGGAATACTTAAAAAAACATCCCGAATTTGAAATTGACAAAAGCATTCAAAATAAGCTGCTGATTACCGTTGCGCCAGACGGATATTTGAAGCGGGTTAAGCAATGATAGTAATCTCTCCCTACCACGAGCAACCAAAAACCTACATAAGTCCTAAATAATTGCTTAAATTAAGTAGTTAGTAATACCATTTTCAAAAGATAATGCGACGCATTATCTTTTGAAAGACCGCGCGGAGCGCGGAACTCAAATCGCGATCTGTTGCAACTCTAAGTAAAATTGGTATAACAAGAGACTTGCTGTAGGTAATTTATGGGACGAACTTTAACAACAAGCTTGGGGCGGATTTTGGCGATCGCCAGTAATGTATTTCGCGAAACGGTGCGGGAACAGGTTCTGTATTTAACCTTGCTGTTTACCTTCGTGCTAATCGCCGCGATCGTCGCAATTCCAGAGTTCTCGGCTGAGGGTGCACCCAGAATGATCGTAGACTCAGGCATGGCAGCGATCGAAGTTGTGAGCTTGATCGTGGCAATGTTTGTCGGCACAAATCTAGTGAATAAGGAACTAGAGAAACGCACGATTTTTGTGTTGATTGCCAAACCGATGAGTCGGGCTGAGTTTATTTTGGGCAAACACTTAGGCATTAGTGCCGTGATCGCGACGCTAATTGCGATTATGACCGCAATTTTCATCGCCTTAATGGCTATTCGTAAAATTCCTTTGCCAACGGATGCGATTTTGATCGCCAACTTTTTTACATTTTGGCAAATCATGCTGGTGGCAGCGATCGCAGTCCTGTTCGGAACCTTCAGCAGCTCTCTGGTAGCGGCGTTGCTGACTTTGGCAAGTTACTTAGTGGGAAACTTTAGCCGCGATTTGCTTGTACTTGGCGAAATCTCTAAAAATGCCAGCTTTCAAAATGTCACTCGGTTTCTCTATCTGGTTTTGCCCGATCTATCCCGCGCTAATTTAAAAAATGAGGCTGTATATGGGATTTTGCCTAGCATTCTCGAGCTGTTTAATAACGGGGTATATATTTTAAGCTACGCCTTGCTGGTGCTAGCGATCGCGATCTTAATCTTCTCAAGACGTCAATTTTAAAGAAGGTTTTCAGCAATCGGTTATCGGGATCTAGACTGACAACTGACAACTAAAAGCTAACAAGCCTCTGCTGCCATCACGCACTTTAAGATGGTTAGACCCTTTTTAACCTGACGGGAAATCGTAACGGCACTGACCCCTAGGATTTTGGCAACTTCTCGTTGGGTGAGGTCTTCTAGAAAGACAAACTCGACAATCTCACGGGTACGTGACTCTAGATGAGTTAGTGCTTGTTGTAAACGAATACGATCGTCTTGCAGTCCTTGCAAACGCGGATCGGGAACCATTTCAGCGAGGCAAGCAGAGCAATCTTCATCAGACCGAACGGGGGCATCTAGGCTGAGGGGACAGCGATTTTGATAGGCTAGTTTCACTTCTTGCCACTCGGCTAGGCTTACACCCAGAGCATTGGCGAGTTCCTGTGGGGATGGTTCCCGCTTATGTTCGCTGCGTAACTGTTGGGCTACTTTAATCGCTTGTTGGTGTAATTCTAGGCAGCGGCGAGGGACGCGCAGGATTGAGCTTTTGTCACGTAGGTAATGTTGAATTTCGCCTCTAATATAACGCACAGCAAAGGAACTAAAGGCATAACCGCGGTTCACTTCAAATCGCTCGATCGCACCCATCAAGCCAATCGACCCAACTTGTAACAGATCTTCATAGGCTTCTGACGCTTGGTTGATCCAGTAGCTCACTTCTTTTTTGACCAGACCAATATTTAGCTTGACCAACTGATTGCGGACTTTTGCAGATGGCGATAGACGATAGGCTTTGAGCAGTTCGAGGGTCGTGCTCTTGTCTTCTGCGGAAAACTCTCTGACCTTGGATTCAGAACTCTGTTGGTTGTCGGCAACAATAGTTAGATTTCTAGGCTCGGCTGTAATTGTTTGCGTCATGTCTCTTGATTCCTGCCACCTTATACGTTCGTTCGCCCCTAACAAATGCTTGTTTTAGTCATTTATTTCAAGCATGTATGTAGCTTAGTCGAGCGATCGCCAAACCGTCACCTTGCAGCCCGTTAGGAATTTACAGGGTTTCTTCACTGGTTTTACCTAACAGCCTGTTAGGTTGAAGTTTTACAACAATTCCCAGATCGCCAGCTTTTGGTTGCATAATGCTGATGTCTTTATATAAATGCTTTGAACATAGCTAATCGCTCACACTTCATTGCGATAAACGTTCGGATTGTCGATTTTTTGTTACGATCCTCAGTGATTGACTTTGTGACCGCAGTAATCCGATGGTATCCAACCTCGATAACTTTGACAGGCTATTTCCAGAAGCTGCACAGAACTGGGATCTTGCAAGGCTGTATGCAGATTTGGAAACTTCCACAGGAAAAGAACTCAAGCCCTTTGAGAAAGCTTGTTTGCGGGGACTGCTGTGTCGTTATCGCCCTGGACAAATCGCCTTTAAATTTGCTTGGACATCAGGAACCCTCAGGGTTGAGCTGAATAAAGGTCTATATCGATCGCTGGAGGCATTAACCGGAAATCCTTCTAACACGCTGAAATGGGAGCATATCGGCGAGTGGTTAGAGGCAAAGGGGTATAAGGTTTCATTCCAGCATCAGGTTGGCATTCAAGGGAATCGGATCGACTGGGGGGAAGCGCCCGATATCCCTAGCTTTTTTGGGCGGGTCGAAGATATTAGTAAGTTAGAGCAGTGGATTGGGAACGATCGCTGTCGTCTGGCGGCGGTATGGGGAATGGGGGGCATTGGCAAAACTGCCCTCGTCGCCAAATTAACCGAGAAAGTCCAAGCGCAATTTGAATGCACGATCTGGCGATCGCTGCGGGGCGCACAGCCTCTATCCCAACTGCTAGAGGATATTCTGCCATTTCTGGTTGGGGGAAACCTTCAGGGGGCAGCAGATACTTCGGCCCTGCTCGAACTCCTAAAAACCAAGCGTTGCCTAATCGTCTTGGATGACTTTGAGACGATCTTACAAGATGGAGAACTGGTGGGCTTATACCGTCAAGGTTGCGAAGGCTATGCCCAGTTACTAGAGCGAATCGGTTCAGAACGACATCAAGGCTGCTTGATTGTGGTGAGCCGCGAACAACCCAAGGAAATTTCGACCCATCAAGGTCATGATTTACCCGTGCGCTCTTATAAGTTGGGAGGATTAAAACGTCAAGGTGCTTTGGAACTTCTCAAAGCGAGAGGTTTCTCTGGCTCTGAGAATGGTCTAGAGGTTCTGGTCGAGCAATATCGAGGCAACCCCTCGGCGCTCAAAATCGTGGCAACGACGATCCAAGATCTGTTTAATGGCAATATCTCGGAGTTTCTCAAGCATACCGCCTTGGCGTTAGGGGATATTCTGCGTACCTTGCTCTATCAGCAGTTCGAGCGTTTGTCCGATCTAGAGAAAGATGTAATCTATTGGTTGGCGCTAAAACGTAGACCTGTATCTTTGGCGAATTTGCGCGAAGATATGGATCTGCAAACATCTGGCTCAGAACTCATTAATGCTTTAGAGTCTTTGCGGTGGCGATCGCTGATTGAAAAAGTGACCGAGCAGGATGAAGTGATGTTTATGCTAGAACCTGTTGTCACCAAGTATGTAAATAAGAACTACATTGACGAAGTTAGTAAGGAAGTCAACGACATTCTTACCAATCGCAGCTTTAGTAAGATTCGCCTGCTCAAAAGTCATGCTTTGGTGGAAGATCGCGCCCCAGACTCGATTCGAGCGATCCAGATCCGTTTGGTGCTCAAGCCCATTAAAGATAAGCTCGCCAAATCGCTGCTCCAAGCAGAACTGACAGCGGAGACGCTCCACGATATTCTCTCGGCACAATTAAACCCAGCCTTGCAGGATGGTTATGCTGAGACAAACATGGCTTTGTTGGGTCTGTGGTGGTAGTTCTTTCAAGCGACACTCCAAGACAAAAACTCCCCAAAGCTGATGGGGAGTTTTTGTCTTTTCTCCCCCCTTTTGCAAGGGGGGACAAGGATAAAGCTAGGTTTACACGAGTGTGACACTACCGATAAAGCGATCGGACTCTGCCTTTGTCGCCGATAAGTGGTGGGAAAGGAGAGGCAGGTCAGCCCCATCGATTCTTGGTTTTACAGACTCAAAGGCAGGTACAACAATGGACTTGTCTTGCTTAGTGAGACGGTTGTAAAGCTCTTGCGAGTGGGGGTAGTTGAAAGCAGGGAAGGTGGTATAGCGGTTGTAAGGCACAACATCTTCACCAAAAGCTTCTAGATACTCAATGCTGCTGACAAGCTCGGTCACAAATGCCTTCAGACCTTTATTTGCCAGTACGAGGTTGTACTTGCGAATTTCGGCTTGATCCAAAGGAGCGCGTCCCAAGAAGTGCTTTGTACCCAATTCGATTACCTTGGTGTTCGGATAGGGGGTGTAAAACTCCTTGATGTACAGGTCAGAAGTACCGATCGCCAAGATAAATTCCTTGACAGAAATCTGGCGATTCTTTAGAAGGCTAGTAAAGCGGCTAAATTGCTCGTCGGCAACATAGGCATCCATATCACGCTCGAAGACTTGGCGGTAAGCAGCACGGACGAGGCTGTTGACTTCAACGGGATCGGTGTTGGTGAGTTTGAATACCTTGGTTTGTACGCGTTTCTTGGTAACACCTTGGGCGATGCGATCGCGAATCGAAACCTCTGAACGTTGCTCAGTGACAGTACCCAATTCGATAAAGCGGGCAGTTCCAGCTTTATCAACCTTTTCAACAGCCGTACCGCGATTCTTTCTAAGGGAAAGACCTGCGGGTGTGAGATAACGTTCGTAAGGAACCGTATCTTCACCAAACGCTGTTGAATAGTCAGGGCTGTCAATCAAGGCATCGATCAAAGCATAGAAACCTTGTTTGGCACAGATGTCAAAGTACTTATTCATCTCTTGGCGACCATAGGTAGGACGACCAATCAGACGACGGTGGATATACTCGATCGCTTTACAGACATAGAGTTTTGTCCAATAAAGATCTCGGAATAGATTGGACTTGGCAAGCTGGCGCACAAACTCGCGCACCGTAATCTCGCCATTTTCCAGTCTGATCTCTGCGACTTGTAAGCGCTGACCTTCGTAAACATCTCGACCAATTACTTGCAAGTAAATGGCTCGAATTACCGCTTGAGAAGAGTTTTCGGTGTTTTTGATGCTTAAACCCTTCGTCGAAAACTTTCTGCCATTAAAGGCTGGAAGTTGATCGAGCTTAAATACCTTAGGCCCAAGCGATCCAGGAGCTTCACCCATCGCACCAGGATTGCCGAGTTCGTTGGAAGTGGGAGATCCGACGCGAATCAGAATGCGGTGCGTATCCTTACCAAATGGAGCAGGACTAGAACTAGGATTTCTGGTTTCTTTGGGGAAGATTGCGCCAAATTGAATTTCCAGAGAATCGTTACCAGAGCCATAAACATGCTGGTCGGGTAAGGGGCGTTGGTAAGAGGCAAACAGGGTAATGAACTGAGGCACCTTACGGAAGGGGGCAGAGTACTTAAACAGGTCAAACTGTGCGCCCCAGTTACGACTAGGTTGGGCTTCTTGACCGTAACCGCGCTGATAGGGAACGGTTTCTTCGCCAAAATAGTCGCTGTATTCGGTAGAGTCAACCAGTGCATCTACTAACGCACTCAAACCGCCTGTAGAGACAATGGAGAAATACTTTTGTACTTCTTCGCGGCTTTCAGGTCCGCGTCCGAGGAAATGCTTAAAGGCAAGCTCGAGAGCGCGTGAATTGATAAAGGGTAAAAAGAACTGGTCGCGATATAGAGGTGACTTGCCAAGGCGGCGCACAAACTCGCGGGTAGAGATTTCGTTGTTTTTGACCTTTGACTCTAGGTCAGAGATGCTTTGGCTATAGGCACGGGTAATATCGCGCTCAAAGATTTGGCGGTAGGCAGCCTTAACCACATCGTTCTTCTCAGTAGAAGAAAGCCCAGGCTTCATCACAAACTTTTGACGACGCTCGGCAGTGTTGAAGTAGATTTGGGGTAAGCTCAAGCCTTGCAAATCTGTGGAGTTGCGCTGACGAACCTTTTCAGAGGGGGTAGGGGCTTTAAACTCAGCGATCGCTACATCCATATACTGACCGACGAGCGCGATCGCTTCATCATCGCCAACAAAGTAGCTTGCTGCAGCTTGCTTCATGGTTTGCAGGGCCACAATCGTTGCCTCAGTCGAGCAAGCAGCCTCGATAATCTCGCGCAAACCTCTGGTGTTTTGAGCCAAGATATTTGGGTCACCCGCTACAATTGCATAGGTGGCATAACGCAAAAACCAACTCAAATCCCGCAGCGATTTTTTCATACGCTCGGGACCATAGCGAGAAATATTAATGGGGCGGAAGTTGGCTGGAGGTTGGTCGATTACACCTGTAATCCCAGTGGCGCTAAAAAAGGATTTGATCGTATCGATAAAGTTAGAACTAGCCTCAGCATAGGTAACCAACCCTAAATCCATACTGCGCTTGATGTTCATCGGAAGACCATCTTGGGCAACTTGGATCTCATCCTCTTTGGGTTTCTCTAGAAACGCCATGGCTGCACCACCCGTAAAGATACGACCAGCAGCACGAGAAACGATGTTATCGGAGTTTTTTGTCAGGATGGCAGCGATCTCTAAGCGTTTAACGCCAGATTGGAAATATGCAGTTAAGTCGTCAAGCTCACTACGGGCTGGAAACCGATCCTGTTGTTCTACCTGTGAAATTGTGGAGGTTAGGGCAGTCTGATATAACCGGGGACGGGCGTTAACTGCTCCGCTCGATGCTGTCACACTCATTTGTCTACCTTTTTTTAATGTAAGGATTATATGTAAAACGTCAAATTAATATTCACCCAGTATAAAGGGGCTAGTAATCTATCTCACCAGAAAATGTCCACCTTACAAAGTAATTTCAACATTTCGTGAAGATAAGTTTTGTAAAGTATCTTAAGGTGGGGATCGGTTGACCTGCCCCCAAAACATCTAAATAAAACAACGATTAGCGAGCCTTAATTGTTTGAGAACCTAGTGAACTTCTAGTTTGTGCAGGCAAGATACCTGCATTACAGATTAACTACAACTTTTAGGATTGCTATTTTGCCTTTTTACGCGGAAACACAATGCCTAGCAGGGGTGGCGAGATAAAGGTTGTAACAATAACCATCACGAGAATCGCAGCATTTAAAGCAGGGGATAGCGCCCCACTGGTTGCACCAACTCCCGCAAACACTAGCCCCACCTCACCCCGAGGAATCATGCCAACCCCGATCGCTAAGCGATTAATCGGTACTTTCCCACGCACGGTAAAGCCCGTTACCACCTTCCCCAGAATTGCCACCACAATTAAAAATGTGGCAATAATTAGCCCTTCTCGATTCTCTGGAATCAAGGGATTTAAAACGCCGAGATCGGTTTTAGCCCCTACTGAAACAAAGAAAATCGGTACAAAAATATCCGCGATCGGTTTTAGCAGCACTTCGAGTTCTTTGCGCGGATCGGACTCTTCGAGCACTAACCCTGCGACAAAAGCCCCTAAGATCGCCTCCAAATGTAATGCTGCCCCAAGATATGCCATGCTCAAAGCAAAAATCATGGCTGGAACAATTACCCCCCCTCTGGTTTTGAGGCGATGGATTACTTTTATGAATGCCCTGTTAAAAAATCTGCCAAGCCAAATTGCTCCAAGTAGAAAAACCGTAGCCTCAACAATCAGCAAAATAACATGGGGCACATCTACCTTTCCTGTTTTTGCGAGACTTGCCACCACAGCCAAGACCATAATTCCCAGAACATCATCGATGACTGCGGCTCCCAAAATAATCTGACCTTCCTTGGAATTTAACTGCCCCAACTCCAATAGAACCTTAGAGGTAATGCCAATGCTCGTTGCTGTGAGCGCAGCTCCCGCAAAGATCGCAGGAATTGCCGACATGTGAAACAACAGCATTAAGCCCACCGTTCCAAGTGCGAAGGGTACGGTCACGCCCACCACTGCCACGATCGCAGCTTGAGCCCCCACTTTTAGCAATTCGCTAAAATTTGACTCCAACCCAATCTCAAACAGCAGGATAATCACTCCTAACTCTGACAGAACTGAGATTGTCTCGCCGATCGCGGTGAAGGTAGTTGGCGTAGCCTCGGCACTCAGACCATTTGCGGCTTGCAAAAAAGTCACGATTAACGAATTAGAACTTGGATCGTTTCCGTTAGGAAACATGAGGATATGGAATGCCGAGACCCCGACTAAAACGCCCCCCACTAGTTCGCCTAAAACCGTGGGGAATCCAAACTTATAGGATAGTTCTCCGCCTAGTTTACTGGCGAAATAAATAACAACCAAGCTCAGTAACACGCCTGCGAGAACGATGGAGCTGTCTGCATGGACTTCAGTTCCTAGCAAAAACCTTGGCTTGCCAAAATCAAATCCAAAATCGAAAATAGAAGCAAGAGAATTTCCTAGATTTACTCGAATCATCGGCTCCATACAGATTGTATTTACTCTAGACAATATTAATTTTTCGCCTCATCAATCAGCATAGAATAATACATATGCCATCGTAGTAGCGGATGCTGATCGTAGTAGCGGAAAACTCAACGGTTGCTTTCTATGGATCTCTGCATCCAACCAATTCTTTGGTTTAGCGATCTGATGAATCCGAATCTTGCTAGATTTTTCGCTACAGTCGGTTGATATTCAACTGATATCCAAACAGTAAGCTTGTGAGATGCCACAAATGGCTTTGCGATTGTTTAAATTGCTATAATTAGGCTCAGCTTTTTGGCGATCGTTATGCGATCGAAACCTATGACGAATACCATCAACAAATTAGAGACGATCTACCCTAGCAGTGACGGACAACCGATGGCAGAAAGCACTGAGCATTATCAATGGGTTGTCACGATCGCGGGGGGATTAGAATCTCTCTTTAAAGATGATGAGAATGTATTTGTTGCGGGAGACTTATTATGGTATCCCGTAGAAGGTAAGCCTGAAATTCGTCGTGCGCCTGATGCGATGGTGGTATTTGGTAGACCAAAGGGGGCAAGAGGTTCTTACATTCAACATTTAGAGGGCGGAATAGCACCCCAAGTAGTATTTGAGATTTTGTCTAGAGGCAATCGCATTTTAGAAATGCTGCGTAAGTTTGATTTTTATCAAACCTATGGTGTGGAGGAATATTTCGTTTACGATCATCTTTCTAATGACTTGGTAATATGGACGAGAAATCACGAACAGAATCGACTAGAACCTGTTGAAGATATCCAAAATTGGCAAAGTCCCCGTTTAGGGATTCGTTTTGAACTGACTGATGAGAGTTTAAATATTTTTAATCCTGATGGAACCAAGTTTTTGACCTATCTCGAACAAGCTCAAAAAGCTGAAGCTGAGCGTTTTGAAAAGGAACAAGCTCTAGGTGCCATGTCCAAATATGCAGCTAAATTGCGCGAAATGGGTATCGATCCTGATTCGCTCTGATTTCAATACCCGATTGCTGCCCCTATATCGGCATGGAGGATTTTCAATCCGATTGACTGAAAAAAGTAAATAGAGAGAAGGGGAAGCATACAGAGAATGGATTTGAGTAAAAAATGAATCAAGAATTGCCAACATCCATTTATTTGCATATCCCATTTTGTCGCAGGCGCTGCTTTTATTGCGATTTTGCCATTACAACGGGCGGCGAAGACCTCAAGCAACGCTATGTCGAAACCCTCTGTCAAGAAATTGCCCTGACTGCTGCCTATAAATCACCCAAAGCCCAACTCCAAACCAT
The DNA here is from genome assembly GCF_965232925.1 of Tumidithrix helvetica PCC 7403. NCBI lineage: Bacteria > Bacillati > Cyanobacteriota > Cyanophyceae > Pseudanabaenales > Pseudanabaenaceae > Tumidithrix > Tumidithrix helvetica. The sequence goes on along the minus strand of NZ_CBDDRA010000004.1, from coordinate 166,790 downwards.
CTTTTTTGGTGGCGGTACTCCTTCGCTTTTGAGCGTCGCGCAAATCGATCGCATTCTCGAAGAGATCGCAAGGCATTTTGGCATCGTAGCAAATGCAGAAATCTCGCTCGAAGCCAACCCAGGCACGATCGCCTTAGAAACCGCCGCAGGCTACCGCGCCTTGGGTGTAAATCGGATTAGTCTAGGGGCACAGGCATTTCAGCAGGAACTTTTGGATGTTTGCGGAAGGGGACATAGCGTCGAAGAAATCTATTCTGCTGTAGATGCCATTCAAAAGGCAGGAATTGCGAACTTCAGTTTAGATCTGATCTCAGGCTTACCCAAACAAACGATCGCGCAATGGCAGGAGTCTTTAGATCGTGCGATCGCCTTTACACCCACCCACATGTCAATCTATGACCTCACAATTGAAGAAGGAACGGCATTTGGGAAACGCTATCAAGCAGGCGATCGCCCTCTCCCCACTGAAGAGACGACCGTTGAGATGTATTTGCTGGCAAGGCAAGCCCTGCGATCGGCAGGTTACGAACATTATGAAATCTCTAACTACGCGCGATCGGGCTATCAATGCCAACACAATCGCACCTATTGGCTCAATCAACCTTTTTACGGAGTCGGTATGGGAGCAACCAGCTACCTAGATCGAGAACGCATCGATCGCCCTCGCAAAATTCGCGAATATTTTGAAATGGTGGAAGCTTGTCAACAATTAGGTAAGGTTCCGTTTGCGCCTAAAGTTTTAGATATTGAGGAGCTTTTAGACTCGCTTATGCAAGGCTTGCGATTGTCAGAAGGCTTAAGCCTTCAATCTCTAACTCAAAGATATGGAAAGGAATTAAGCGATCGGGTTTGCGAATTAATGGAACCCTATTTTGGTAAAAAATGGGCAAGTCTAGAGAATGGATATCTCAAATTGATTCCACCTGATGGCTGGCTTTTCTCAAATGAGATTATTGCTGACTTGTTTGAAAAACTTGGCTGAGAGAGAGCAGTTTGCGATTGCCCTACAATTCGAGATTCCAGCCTTTTTACTGAATTACGGTTTTGATGGGAATTTGCATTCTACTTGAATCTCAAAGTTGCTTTCTGCCGAGCCTTCAGTCAGCATGGGAATACCAGCTTTACCGCCAATTTTGAGGCTGAACTTGAGCGTGATCTTATCAACTTCAGCAGCGCCTAGATTCCGAAATGCACCGATCGCATAGGTAGTGTAACCGCGAATGGTGTCATGGACTTTTTTGAGGTCAACGGTGGGTAAGTTATCGCGATATCCTTCCTCTGAGTCGGGCTCGTTGTAGGTTTCTTTGGGTGCGATGTAAATTGAGAATTCTTCGCCGTTTTCGCCTTTGACAACTAGCTCTTGCATTTCTGACATCTTGACCTTTCCTGAGCGATAGGACTATTCTGCAAGCATAACCGATCGCTTGCATTTCACTTTTAAAGATTTCTAAACAAAGAATTATGGCTCGATCTGCCCTTGTTATTGGCATTGCCCGTTATAGCAATTTTCGCAATCTTGAAAAAACGGTTAATGATGCAGGAGCGATCGCGGAGATTCTAGAGCAACACGGGTATGCGATCGAGCCATTGCCGCGCAAACTCGCCGCAGGGGATGAAAATCGCTATGAGTTGGATCGCGATCCGAAGAAAGAGGTGAAGGGGAGCGATCTTAGAACTAAGCTTCAAACTTTTTTGTTAGAGCAAGCTAAAGGTAAAGATGCGTTGATTTATTTTGCGGGGCATGGGTTTGTATTGCCTAATCTTGCCAAAAAGAACATTGGCTACTTTGCCGCATCAGATACGGCTAAAGATGGTCAGAATTCTATAAGTTTTGGTGAATTCACTGAGCTAGTTGCTGAGTCGGAGTTAAATAATTTGGTGGTGTTGCTGGATTGCTGTCATGCAGGGAATTTGATTGAAAGCAGTCAATATCAGGCGATGCAGAAGGTTTTTAATGACAAGAAGAATTATTACTTGATGGCGGCTTGTCGTGGGTTTGAGCGATCGCGTGAGGGTTCGGAACATGGCATTTTTACGGCGGCAGTGTTAGAGGTTTTACGGGCAAGGGTTGCGGCTGGGGAAGCGGTGGATCTTGATAGTTTGTTTAGTGAGGTATCGCAAAGGTTGAAGCAAAGCGGTCAGGAGGTGGTGCGATCGGCGATGGGTGGGGCGATTACTTTGATTGAGAAAGCTAGAGGAAACATTGCGACCGTGATTAATGAAGCTTGTCCTTATGTGGGATTGGAAGCATTCGATCGAGAGACAGCGCAGTATTTTTATGGTAGAGAAGAGCAGCTTAATTTATTGTTGAGAAAGATTGAAAAATCGCGATTTGTGCCTGTGATAGGGGCATCGGGTAGCGGTAAATCATCGCTAGTGAAAGCAGGTTTGATGACTGCTTTGGCAAAGCAGGGCTGGTGTGTGCTGCCGCCGATTAATCCTTGGGCAAATCCATTGACGATGTTGAAGCAATCGCTGGTACAACAGTTTTATAAGTTGCCTGCGGAAATTCAGAAGGCTTGTGTACGGCTAGAGGCAGATGGTTTGAATGCGATTTTGCCTGAAGGGTCGCAACGGATTTTGCTGGTGGTGGATCAGTTTGAGGAGTTGTTTACGGTTTGTGCGAGCGAGCAGGAACGTCAAGATTTTATACGATTGTTGGTGGATGGAGCCGATCGCGAGGGACGCTTGACGATCGCGACAACCATGAGAGCCGATTTTGTGGAGCAAGCGTTGCAATATCCTGCCTTGGCGAAGTTGATTCAACGCGATCGCGTGTTTTGGTTAGTGCCGTTAGAACTTTCAGAAATGAAAGAGGCGATCGCTAAGCCCGCGCAAATGCATGGCTACGAATTGGCAGAGGGTTTGCTAGAGGCAATTTGTGAGGATGTGGAAGCCGAGAAAAATAGTTTGCCGTTATTGGAGTTTGCGCTAACAGAGTTATGGGAACGGCGCGATCGCCAAAATCATCGCTTGACTTTGGTTGCCTATCTAGAGATGGGCAAGTTGCGCGGCGCGTTGGATCGTCATGCTAAGCAGTTGTATGAGGAGCTGAGATCGGATGAGGAGCGCAAGTGGGCGAAACGGTTGTTTTTGAAGTTGGTTCGCACGGGGCAAGATGTCAGGGATACGCGGCAACGACAGTCAAAGCAGTTTTTGTTAGGGATGGGAAAATCGCCAGCCGATCGAGAAACGATCGCGAATCTATTAGAAATTTTTGCGGGGTCTGATGGGCGGTTATTGGTGGCTAGTGAGACTCATAATGTTGCTTTTGTGGATTTGGCGCATGAGGCTCTGATGGATGGTTGGCAAATGTTTGTTGAGTGGCGATCTGAGGATCGGGATTTGAGAAGACTTTGCGATCGGGTGAAGGATGCCTTTGATGAATGGAATAAAGCTCTGGACAAGGACAAGTTCTTGTTACCTGAAGGTGTTGTCGCCCAAATCGAAGAGGTCGAAGCTGCGATCGCTGACTACCTCACACCCGAACAACAGGAATTTGTGCGACGAAATCGTTACAAATACAAGCCTTGGCTCGATCCTAGCAACTTTCCCGAAATGGTAGATATTCCCAGTGGCAGGTTTTGGATGGGATCGCCCGACGGAAAAGGCTACGATGCCGAAAAGCCCTACCACCAAGTCAGCGTACCTGCATTTCGCATGGGTAAGTATCCCGTCACTCAGGCACAATGGCGCACTGTGGCGATGTCACCAAAAATAGATCTAGACTTGAACCTATCTCCTTCCTACCATCGCGGCGACGATCGCCCCGTAGAGCAAGTAACTTGGTACGAAGCCCAAGAGTTTTGCGCGCGGCTATCGAACCTGACAGGAGAGCGCTACCGCTTGCCCAGTGAGGCAGAGTGGGAATATGCCTGCCGTGCGGGAGCAAAAGACTATAGCGAGTATTGTTTTGGCGATGATGTCAGTCAGTTAGGCGATTATGCTTGGTTTGGCGACAATAGCGGCGATCGCGCGATCGATGCGGCTCAAATTTGGAAAGAAGTTGGCGAAAATTCCAGCCAATATATAAATCGACTGAGGGCAAACAAAAACGAAACTCACGACGTAGGGCTAAAGTTGCCCAATGATTGGGATCTCTACGACATGCACGGCAATGTCTGGGAATGGTGCGCCGATGATTGGCATGCTAATTATGAAGGAGCGCCTACTGATGCATATAATTGGACAAAAGATATTACGAATCATGAAGACGGCGTAACAGAAAAATCGCTGCGCGGCGGTTCTTGGGACTACAATTCTTTCAGTTGCCGTTCTGCTTACCGTCTCGGGATCGACGCAGACTATAGGTACGGCAATGTCGGTTTTCGGGTTGTTGTCTCGGTCTTCGGTTCTTCGTGAGGACTTCTCTTTTCCCTTTACACTCTTTCCCTCTTACCCTTTATCTTCGTGAGTGGGGCGAAGCCCCTAAAATTTTTTTCAAAAATGAAGAGTTGTAACTCTTCCAGCCAATCGTTCGACTTCGTGTCATGCTAAAAATCCCAATCCTTGTTTTTGCGTCTTAGTACGTAAGGCACATTGGGTGGGATTGAGTTACAAACTGCTGCGCGGCGGTTCTTGGAACAACAATTCTTTCAATTGCCGTTCTGCTAACCGTATCGGGAACGACGCAGACAATAGGAACAACAATGTCGGTTTTCGGGTTGTTGTCTCGGTCTTCGGTTCTTCGTGAGTACTCTCTGCCATCAGAACTGATAAAAGGGATTTTATCGGGCGTATATTGAGAGTCCAGACTCTTTCCCAGCGATGCGGGTGACTGCATCCAAATATAAAACCGAGCCAGTTATTTTAGTAGGGTTCTCGAAAGATTGACTGGCTCACCCAAGCATTAATCTGTAGGGGTTTTGCCTAGGCTAGATGGTGCTCGAACGACGAATGTTCCTCGGCTACTCACAATTCACTAGAGCCGCAATATCAGCGGCTACAATCCTTTCTAGATTGCGTGTAATCTTTTGGATACCCCAATTCCACCAAGACACTTCAAGTAATGCTTGGATCGTTTTATCATCAAAGCGTTGACGAATACACTTAGCTGGGTTGCCTCCAAAAATCGTATAGGGCGCAATATCACTGACCACGACTGATTTTGCAGCAACGATCGCTCCATCTCCTATCTTTACTCCTGGCATGATGACCGCTTCATAGCCTATCCACACATCATTCCCAATCACCGTATCACCTTTGTATGGTAGATCTCCTGCTTGAGGAGAAACTCTTTCCCAGCCATTACCAAAGATCTCGAATGGATAGGTTGAGATCCCGTCCAATTTGTGGTTTGCACCATTCATGATAAATTTTACACCTCTTGCCAAAGCGCAGAATTTGCCGATAATGAGGCGATCGCCAATAAATGGGAAGTGGTATAGAACATTACGCTCAAAGTCTTCTGAGTCTTCTGGATCGTCGTAATAGGTATAATCGCCAATGATGATATTAGGATTCAACACTGTATTCTGAATGAAGCAGATTTGTGGAAATCCCTTCATTGGATGTTTATCTTTCGGATCGGCTCCGTACAAAATAGCCTCCTACTTCTCGAAATGCTTTATCAAAATCAAAAATAGTTTGAATGCGAGTCAGTATGTCACTGCTGTAACAGCAAGAGCGTTAAAGTCCTTTTTCAAGTTCTGCTTGAATGTTTTTCTTGCGCTCCATCCAGTCATCTAGATTGGACACAGCATAGTAAGGCAATGTCAAAACCCCCAACTGAAAGGTCGGCCAACTACTGCCGCTGTCTTCAATTACAATTTTTTTGAGTCCCTCTTTGAGGGCTTCCTTGCCGAGGTCATCGATCGCGATCGCTTTCAATGCATCAATCAACGGACGGAAATAGACCTTGTAGAATGCATCCTCGTACAAGTCAGCATAGCCTTCCGTTGCGATCGAGTCCCAATTTACTTCAATGGGCACTTCAAACCCAGATACTGCATCGATCTCTTGTTTTAGTTTGAGATACCGTCCTTCTGAGAAAGCTTTAATTGCTCTCCGTTCTGCTAATCCCATACAATTTCTCCACACAGAAACAAACCGAGATGATTGCCAATTTACACTTTCACCCCTGACTTAAGGGTTATGGCTAAATTCATCCGTCATTTTAACTTTTGAATCCCAACAAATCAATCCTATTGGCTCGAATTTAAGAATTTGTCATGCTTTCTGGGTTTGCAATGGGGAGAAAATTGCTGCTTTTTTTGCTCTTTCTCTTTACGTTCGCTGTAGCGATCGCATAGGTAATCCACTTTATTCCTTAAAAGCAGGGTGAATTTATAAAGTTCTTCCATGACATCCACGACGCGATCGCGGTAAGCCGATTCTTTCATCGTTCCATCTTCGTGAAACTCTTGATAAGCTTTAGCCACCGACGATTGATTGGGAATTGTGAACATGCGCATCCACCGCCCTAAAATACGCAGGGTATTCACCGCATTAAAGGACTGAGAACCGCCACTTACCTGCATCACAGCCAGAGTTCTTCCCTGAGTTGGTCGCACGGCACCGATGCTTAAGGGAATCCAATCAATTTGATTTTTTAGAATTCCCGTGATATTGCCGTGCATTTCTGGACTGCTCCATACCTGCCCTTCAGACCAAGTGCTAAGATCCCTTAACTCCTGTACTTTGGGATGCGTATCGGGAACGCTACCATAGATCGGCAACTCACGCGGGTCAAAAAATTTCACTTCCGCGCCAAATTCTTGAATGATTCTGGCTGCCTCTTCTGCTAAAAGTCGACTGTAAGAGCGTTCTCTAAGAGAACCATAGAGAAATAAAATTCTCGGTGGATGGTCAAATGATGTCATAACTTCTCAAACGTACTCTTAATTCGTCATAGCTTGGATCAGTTTTTCAACTCTTTCTTTTACCTGGTCTCTAACTTCGCGAAATTTCTCAATCGAGTGACCTTCTGGGTCGTCTAGTTGCCAATCTTCAAAGATATCTCGTAGCACCCAAGCTTCTGGTAAATTTACGCCACAACCACAGAGCGAAATCACGGCATCGAAATTTTCTGGATTAAACTCGCTCAGGGCTTTAGAAGTTTGGTGGCTAATATCTATGCCAATCTCTGCCATCACCTGTACGCTAATCGGGTCGATATGACTTGCTTCTAAGCCCGAACTCGCGACTTCGATTTTCTCTGCTCCTAACGTCCGCGCAAAGCCCTCAGCCATTTGCGATCGCCGCGAGTTTTTCTTACAGACAAACATCACGCTTTTCATGGAAATCTTTCCTTGGTAATGGGTAGTTGATAGTTGTATAGCTAACAGTTGATAGTTGATAGTTCTATGAGGATTCCATCGTTTTGAAATAACGCTTCTTAATCCAAAAAGCGACATTAACCAAGCCAATCAGAACGGGAACTTCGACCAAAGGTCCAACGACAGCGGCTAAGGTGACGCCAGATTTAAGCCCGAACACGCCTACAGCGACAGCGATCGCCAACTCAAAATTGTTGCCCGATGCGGTGAAGGCGACACTTGCTGCTTTGTCATAATCGGTGTGGATGCGCCATGCCATGTAGAAGCTCACCAAAAACATAACGATAAAGTAAACGATCAGGGGAACGGCAATTCTTGCCACATCTAGGGGAATCTGTACGATCGAATTCCCTTTGAGGCTGAACATCACCGCGATCGTGAACAGTAGAGCAATCAGTGTAATTGGGCTGATTTTGGGGATAAAGACTTCGTGATACCAGGTTTTTCCTTTTAGCTTTACCAAAAAGAAGCGTGTCAGAAATCCTGCCAAAAAGGGAATACCCAAATAGATAAGCACACTCTGGGCGATTTCAGCCATGCTGACATTGACTACCGAACCCTTTAAGCCAAACAGTGGCGGGAGTACGGTGATAAAGAGCCACGCAAAGGGGCTATAGAAAATCACTTGAAAGATGCTGTTAAAGGCAACCAGTCCCGCCGTATATTCTGTATTGCCCCGCGCCAGATCGCTCCAGACGACCACCATGGCAATACAACGCGCCAACCCAATCAGAATCAATCCCACCATATATTCGGGGAAATCTCTGAGGAAAGCGATCGCCAAGAGAAACATCAAAATCGGCCCCACAATCCAGTTCTGCACGAGGGACAAACCGAGGATTTTCGTATCGCGAAAGATTTCGCCCAATTTTTCGTAACGCACCTTTGCTAGGGGTGGATACATCATTAAAATCAAGCCGATCGCGATCGGAATGTTTGTCGCCCCCACCTGAAAGCGATCGATGACTGCGTCAAATGTTGGGAAAAAGTAGCCGATGCCTACGCCGATCGCCATGGCAAGAAAAATCCATAGGGTCAAGAAGCGATCGAGAAAGGAGAGTCGTTTAACCGATAGTTTTGCTGCCATGAATCTTTTAGGATTGCGGTGAAAGCCACGAACAAAAAGGAATGCTTTAATATTGAGTCTAATCAATATAGATAGCCATCTATATCTTAGGCACCTATATTCATCTATGTCAATATAGAGAATATGAAGAAGCTCGTTGTGCCCTGTTGTCCTCCCTTGTTGGCTGGTCGTCTCACCCTTGAAGAGTCAGCTCAACTTGCCACGCTCTTTCGCGTGCTGAGCGAACCGATGCGGTTACAAATGCTAAGTCTGATTGCCGCTCAACCCAATCAAGAAGTTTGTGCCTGTGAGTTGGTCGAAACATTGGGGCTATCTCAGCCTACAGTCAGCCACCATCTCAAGGTGATGTACGAAGCAGGCTTATTAGAAAAAGAGCGACGCGGTACTTGGATCTATTACCGCATCGTGCAGGAGCAACTTACAGCATTGCGCAATGTCTTGGCGTAATTTACAGGAGCCATGCCAATATTCATGCCAATAGGGTACAACTGAAGCAGTGGTATTTTCTAGGTGAGGAGATTTATGCAAAAAAAACCATACAGAAAAAATGTGGGCATGGTGATCTTTAATCGTAATGGTGAGGTTTTAGTCGGCGAGAGGCTAAATGTCAGTGGGGCATGGCAATTTCCACAAGGGGGAATAGACGAGGGCGAAGAACCCATTAAAGCCGCTCAGCGAGAATTATATGAAGAAGTGGGGATCGATGATGCACTCCTTGTCTACGAGCATCCCGAATGGCTGTACTACGATTTTCCACCAGACCTAGAAGTGTGGGGCAAATCTAAAAAATATTCAGGGCAAATGCAGCGCTGGTATCTGTTTTATTGGGATCGACCCGCCGATCGCTGCAATTTAGATACCCATCAGCGCGAATTTAACAGCGTGCGCTTTATCCCGCTCGAGCGATGTGCCGACTCCATTGTGGAGTTTAAAGAACAGGTTTACTTAGCGTTAATTAAATCCTTTACACCTGCGATCTCGGACTATATCCAAAAGTTATCCGAGCAACCACCTAGCTAACCTGCATATCGCTGGCAAGTTTGGTTGCGATCGCCTCGCCTTGTAGTAATTCAACTAACTTGAGCGCAAATGCCATGACTGTGCCGGGGCCACGACTGGTAATCACGAGTCCATCAACCACCACAGGGACGGCTAAATACTCCCCAACTTCTAGATCGCCCTGCACGGAGGGAAAAGAAGTAGCACGCTTGCCTTTGAGTAAACCAGCCTCAGACAATATAACTGGGGCAGCGCAGACAGCAGCCGTATATTTTCTGGCGGCAGATTGCTTTTGTAGCATATCAATGATTCGGGGATCGGCTTTGAGCTTATAGGTTCCAGGCCCACCTGGTAATACGATCGCGTCAAAATCGTTAGGATCGGCATATTCCAACAGCCGATCTGCCATCAAGGTTATGTTGTGAGCACCCTCTACGACTACTGATTCCAGCCCAACCGTTAGTACCTCGACACCACCACGGCGCAGCACATCAATAATTGTAATCGCCTCAATTTCTTCAAATCCTTCAGCCAAGGGAACTAGTGCGGTTGGCATAGTTAAACAAAGTATTTTTAGGGTTGAAGTTATTGTATCTGATTAGCGATCCCCAAAATTTTTGACAGCGATCGTTGCATCATTTCTTAGTTTTTGAAATATTTGCGCTGTTTCTCCCTAAAGTCTTAGGCAAAATTCACCCCGATCCAACCGCAAGCCAGAGTTTAAATTCGAGCTAATTTAAAAACTATTCCTCATTGTCTATGTCCCTCTCTTTTGCCATATAAACTTTGGGTCGATTATTCACACCATTGGCAATCACCCCGATCAGATTAAATCGTTTCATCACTTCTGTAGCTTGAGCAAACTCAGAGCGGGTAACGCGATCGATTTGCCCTACCATCAAGACTCCACTACAAAAAGAAGCAATCTGAATCGCATCCACCGCTCCCAAAATTGGCGGGGAGTCTACGATCACGAGATCGTAGGTTTGCTCGAATACAGATGCTAATTTCCGCATCCATTCTGAGCTTAAAAGATTTACCGAATCCGTAGGGATTGGACCAGAAGTAAGCACATCAATATTGGAATTTGAGGACTGAATGATATCTGTGCTTAGAACCGTGCCGTTACTGGTAAGTAGCGTGGACAGCCCGCGATCGTTGGGGATTTTGAGAAGCTTATGTAAACTAGGCGCACGCAGATCGGCATCCACTAAAAGTACCCTCTGGTGTAACCTTGCGGCACTCGTTGCTAAGCTTAGCGCAATCGTTGATTTACCCTCACCAGCCAGTGCCGAAGTAATTGCAAGCGATCGCAACGGGGACTCAAAGCCAAGTAATTGAATATTTTGATAAATCAAATCGATCGATTCTCGAAAAGGTTGCCACTGCATGACATCAATTGCCAAAGGTGACAACACTTGCCTTTCCTTAAGAAATTGCGGTCTAAAAATAGGGGGAGTTACTTCGGGTTGTAATAATTTAGGCGTCATACCCAAGAGTGGCAGTTCCTGTTGCTTTTCTAGGTCAGCCGAAGTGTGAACTGTATCATCCTGTAGATCTCTTAAAATCGCGATCGCTGCCCCAAGAACTAGCCCCAAAATCACACCAACAATTAAATTGCGACTGTAGCTAGGTGCCTTTTCTGCGCCTAATCGGGGCTCTTCGACCACTTGCCAGTCATAACCACCTCTAGCAATTTCTAAGCTAAGTTGTTGCCTTGCCTTTAAAAGTGCTTGGAGGGTATCTTGTTCAATTTGTAGCTTTGGCTTTAATGCCTCGTATTCTGTAAGTAGGCGGGGTAATCGTTTAATTTCAGCTTTTAGCTGCTGTTCTTGCTCTTCTAGCGCTTGCTGTTTTGCATTGATTCCAGATAAACCAGATTGTGCCTCAACCAATTGGGTAGATAGACTAATATCAATGGCACTCAACTGATTATCTCTCCCTTGATTTGGGTCATTGGAACGATCTCCAAGAATTCTTTGCCTTGCATCTTCTAACAACTGCAGTTGACTCTGAAACCGATCTTGGAGATTTTGAATCAAGGGGGCAGAACTGGAAAAGCGTTGCTGCTCTTGGGCTAATATGATCTCAGTTTTTTGCAGTTCCCCCAAAATTGTTGTATAGCGAAGCGACTGACTTAACCGCGTAGAGGCTAGTGCTGCTTGCGGTGAGAGTCCTAGTTCTTGTTGCAAGGTATTTGCCTTTGCCAAAAGTTGTTCGTACTCGATTGTATTTGCACGCTTTTGCTGCTCGATCGCACTCAAAGCCGACGTTACTTCAGTCACCCGTTGAGAAGCATCAAAAATATTATGCGTCTGGCGAAACTGCTCTATAGCATTCGTGGCATCGGCGATATTTTTCTTCACAACCGGAATTTGCTCGTCAATAAAGGCAAGCCCATTGGTCAAACGCTGCTTTTGTTGATCTAGGTTATAGGCTAAATAAACTTTCTGAAAGGCCTTAAGTACCTGTCGTGCTCTTATAGGATCTTTATCTGTATATTCAATCGTAAAAATTTTGGTAGCAGGCGCACCTTGACTAATTTTTAATGCTCCCTCATCAATGTTGATATTTGGATATTCAGCTGCGAGCAAATCGGTTGCTTTTTGAAACATTTGCGAACTGCGCATCAGAGCCAACTGGGTAGCAAAGTCAACCTCTACATCCGCACCTGTAACCAATTGGCTCTCAGAAGTTCCTCCCCCTTTGGCTTGTTTGTAGTTGGGCTCAACCAAAAATTGCATTGAGCTTTGGTAGGTAGATTTAGCCCTAAGATTGGCAACGGTTACTAATGCTAGGCTGATACATAGTGTGCCCAATACCCAAAAGCGGCGTCGAGACAACATCGCCAAAATTTGTCCATAGCTAAAATCAATTTCAGCCATTTGGGTAGATTTACTTTTAGTCATATTTCACTTCCTCAGATTGCTCAGCAGTGGTTTGATATGCGTCAACTAACTCTGCATTGACAAGATCGGGTTTGGCGACTTTGGTTTTACAAACATTCTCAATCACTCGATCAACCTTTTGAAAAAAACACGCTCAGAAAAATTTGCCAGAGCGTGTTCTCTAATTTTTGCATAGTCCCAATTAATTTCACACGACTCCAGCATGCTGCTTACAAGGATTGCTGAAGATCGCGAACCAAATCTTTAATCACCAAAACAGTAAGGACTCGATGAAATTGGAAATACCGATCCCTTAGATTAGTTTTACTTATTTTTTTTGACAGTAATCACACAAACTATAATGTGAGTAAAGATGAAATATTGACTTTATAAGTTATTTTGGTGGCTCTACAAGACGATAGCTAGATTTAACAACTCTAAGACTGTCGTAACCTACGGGGACTAGCAATGCCAACAAGTGCAACATCAATGCTGGGAGAACTACTAGATCAACGCTACCGAATCATTCAAACGCTGGACTGTGATTGTTGTAGTCAAGCTTATTTGGCTGAGGATTCCTCTAAACAAAGTTTTTCGCAATGTATTATCAAGTGCTTTCGTCCCGCTGACACAGACAGTGCCACGATCGCCACGGCAAGAGACTTATTTTTTGCAGAAGCACCTAAGTTAAAACAACTCGGACTGCAAAGCGATCGCTGTCCTAATGTCTTGTCCTTCTTCGAGCAAAACAAGGAGTTCTTTCTTGTCGAAGAAGTGATTCCTGGAAGGGCTATCAGTAATGAAATTCAATCAGATCAATGCTTTAGCGATAGCGAAGTCACTGAGCTTCTACATGAAATTCTAATCACGCTTAAATTTATTCATGCATTTCAGATCGTGCATGGCGATCTCAATCCTAAAAACCTGATTCGGCGACAGTCCGATCGCAAAATTATTCTGGTAAATTTTGTCATGCTCAGGGGGATCTGTACGCCTCACTTGCATGGTCAAAACTCAACGGATCCAAAGACTCGCTCTAAGCCCATTGTGGGAACCCCCAGTTACATCCCACCCGAACAAACTGAAGGACAATTAACGCCCAGTGGGGATATTTATGCGCTTGGCTTAACCGCAATTCAGCTATTGACCAGTTTGCATCCCAGCCAACTCAACTATAACAACATTACCAACACCCTCGATTGGCAAGTTCATGCCAGTGTTAGCTCCGATCTAGGCAGAATTTTAGATCGCATGGTAAATCACAACCAAGAGGAACGCTATCAGTCAGCCCAAGAGGTTTTGAGCGATCTCTATATCCTTGACCCAAATTTAGCACCAACCCATGTTAGGTTGTTCGGTATGAAAGGAGATTCAAAGCAGAAAACGCTACCACTGATCGTAGGGGGAACTGCTGCTGCTGCGCTCATCGCTGGTGGAGCTTTTTATCTCACGCAAAGTTTTTCGAATGACCCTGCACCAGCGCCTACGACTGTAGCTACGGAGACCGCTCCGCCAGCTTTGCAATTTACCCCGCTCAAAATCAAGTCCACGATCGCAGGGCATGATGGCTGGGTTAGAGCCGTGGCATTTTCTGCCAATGGGCATACGGTGGTGAGTGGTAGCTATGACAAAACCCTGCGCTTGTGGGATACCAAGGGTGGCAAAGCATTTTTGACTTTAACCGAGCAATCGGCAAATGTACCAGGGGTGAACGCGATCGCCACAACTCGTGATGGCAATACCTTTGCCAGTGCTGGGACAGATAAGACTATTCAACTGTGGAATTTTCGCAATGGTCGTGCTCTGAATAAACTCTCTGGTCATACTGGACCAATTTATAGCCTTGCCTTTGATGCAACAGGTAAACTATTGGTCAGTGCCAGCGCCGATAAGACGATCAAATTATGGGATTGGCGTGCAGGGAAACTGATCCGCACCTTTTCTGGACATGCAGGGCTTGTACTTTCCGTCGCGGTGAGTCCTGATGGCAAAGCGATCGCCAGTGGTAGTGCCGATAAAACGATCAAGATTTGGGACGTAGCGACTGGCAAAGAGATTCGGACATTAAAAGGGCATAAATCACAGGTGAGGGCAGTCGCTTTTAGCCCCGATGGCAAACTGATTGCTAGTACAGGACAAGATCTAACCGTTAAGCTATGGGATGCTACCACAGGTAATGAACTTCGTAGTCTGACTGGGCATACTGGGACAATTTTGGCCCTTGCTTTTAGTCCTGATGGTCAAATTCTTGCCACAGGTGGATCGGATAAAACAATTAAGATTTGGGATATGCGGACAGGCAAGTTATTGCAAACATTAACTGGACATACATTACCAGTTCTATCTTTAGCATTTAGTCCTAAAGATAGAACCTTAATCAGTGGAAGTACGGACAAAACCATTAAGGTTTGGAAGTAAGGCTTTCGATTAGAGCGCCCCGCCCATAGACTGCATTAACATGGCTTCCATTTGAGAAGCCAGTCGCGTGTTGCCTTGGTTATATTGCTCTAGGACGCTCAAAGCAAGTTCAAGCGATCGCACTGACTTGCCCTGATACTGATATTTAAAGCGAGAATTGAGACACAATTGATAGAGAAAGGCTAACTCATAGAGCGTCTTAGCATACTCTTGTGGCATCTTGGCTTGCTCAAACATCATCGAAGCATCAAGGAGCGTATCCTCAGCAATCTCAATCGTGTCCTCCTCTAAGGTATCTAGACCTTCCAGCAATCTGCGATAAAGAACCCGACCGCGCATCCGTTTAGCCGACGCAATCCCTGCTTTATGTTGCAGATTGGTAAACCGAGGCACGATCTCGCGATCGATCAATTTGAGGCTATCCTCTAACCGATCGCCTCCCAAGAGCGCTTCTGCCAAATCGAGAGATAAATAGGCAACTCGTTTGGTATCTAAAGGTTCTTGGGTCAGTTGCAGTGCTTCTTGAATCATGCCGATCGCCAGTTGCCATTGAGCCCTCACGATCGCCAGTTGCGCCAAACCTGAAAGAGCTTGGATGCGAAGTACTTCATCTTCGTAAGCTAACCCAATCTCTAAGCTAGTTTGGAATAGGTCTTCAACGGGTTCCAGTTCTTCAATTTGTAAATGGAGCCTTCCCAAATGCCCAAAGCTAATCGCTTTGGCATGTTCGTCATTCAGTTCTTGCCGCAGTGCCAGCGATCGCTCTAGGTGAAATAGAGCCGTTTGGAAATCACCAACCGTAACGTAATATTTCCCTAAGGCATCATCGGTGAGCGCCATGCCCTCTAGATCGTTAATTTGCTCGTAGGCTTCATAGGCAGCTTGAAGTAGAGAAATACTATCTACAAGATTATTTTGCTTCAGTGACCAAATACCTTGACAGTAATGTAAATAGGCTTTTTGCCGATCGCAATGACTGGGATTATCTTTTAGTAAATCTTCGGCTTTTTGTAGCAAACTATGAGCGCGGAGCAAACCCTCAGGTTGGCTAATCTCAATCAACTCTAGAGCTAATTCCATGGATGCTGTTGCTAAAGCCACGCGATCGGTACGCTCGTCTGCAATGTTTATCCATTTCTCAAAATAATGCATGGCAGAGGCTCGATCTTGCCGACGCAGCAATTGCCCCTGTTCCAGAAGTTCTGCCAACTGCATAGACTCATTCCTATTTCTTGTAGTTATGTGATATTCGTGTAAGCAGGATACATATCCTTAAATCCCATTCATCAGCAGTGATTTGTACAGATAAACTTGTATGTACAATCACCACAAGATCGACTGTAAGCAACAAACCAGTTCTATATGAATCGACATAAAATCAAACTAGAAACTGTGCTGAAAGTCTATCCAGCAAGCCAATTAAGATCTCCCCTTAAGATCCTGTTGGCATTGTTACAACAAAAGTGCAGTAACACCTTAAAAATTAACCTAGCTCCCCCCTAATACTGCCACATCGCTTAGCAATTATTACATGCAAGGCACTAACACCAATGCAACCAGCCAATGCAGCAAGTCCCAAACATTTCGTTTATCGATTGCTGAAACTGATAACAGCAAAGCGTTGCTTAGCCTCACCTTTCATTATAGCAACTCGATTAGTTTTCGAGTACCTTTGTAGCCCAGGCTTGGGCAATAAAGGTACCAAATTCTTGTTGAAATCGCTCAGGAGCAAAGCACAATGCGCGATCGCGACAATTGCTTGGTTGAATTCGATCGCACTCCTGTTCAAACAGCATAATCGCTGACTTTAAGCTTTCGACGGTCTGCTCGGCAAAGAAAACACCTGTAGGTTTGGCGCAATCTAGCCCCCTTACTGTTTCTAACACACCACCTTTGCCATAGGCGATCGCAGGCGTACCGCAGGCTAGCGCCTCAACGGGTGTGATCCCAAAGTCTTCCTCGGCAGCAAACACAAATGCTTTGGCACGTTGCATATATTTCCGTAACTCCGTGGGAGGTAAATATCCTAAAAACGTCACATTCTTGCCCGCGATCGCTTGCAACTCCTTAGCATTGCCACCATCACCGATCACAATTAATTCGCGATCGCCAAGCTGACTAAACGCCTCTACGATCAAGTCCACGCGTTTGTAAGGCACAAATCGCGAGGCAGTCAGATAAAAGTCTTCTTTCTGTTCGCATAAATTAAAATTCGTGACATCCACAGGAGGATAGATCACCTCAGCGGAACGGCGATACACCTTTTGAATTCTCCTTGCAATAAAAGCTGAATTTGCTACGAACAAGTCCACGCCATTGGCAGTGCGCGTATCCCATAAGCGCATTTGATGTAGAAACCACCTTGCCAACCAGCTTTTTAGCCCTCTCTCTAATCCAGACTCTCTAAGATATTGATGCTGCATGTCCCATGCATAACGAATGGGGGAATGCACGTAAGAGATATGCAGTTGATCTGGCCCTGTGAGAACGCCTTTAGCGACAGCATGAGCGCTGGAAATAACCAAGTCATAACCTGACAGATCGAACTGCTCGATCGCCAGAGGCATCAAGGGGAGATATTGCCGAAACTTGGTTTTCGCAAACGGTAAGGTTTGAATCAATGAGGTGCGAACTTGCCTATGCTGAATAAAGCTGCGTAACTCATCGGGCAAAAAATCGACGACCGCATACAAATCTGCCTGTGGGAACAATAGCAAAATCTGCTCTAACACCCTCTCTGAGCCTGAGTAGTCAACCAACCACTCATGCACAACTGCCACCCGTAACCGATCTAACATAGTTGGAACTGTATCCTTAAAATTTCAGCAGTTTTGTATAGAGAGCTGTCTAAACTAAACTACACCATTACTTTGAGGATTTTATGGACTTGGCACCTTGGCGATCGCTTTTAGATCGCAACCTCGATCTGCATCAAAGTCAACCCGAAGCGCGTTTTTTACAGCTTGCTACCATTGACCTTGATGGCTATCCTGCCAATCGCACTGTGGTGTTTCGAGGATTTCTGCCCAATACCAATCAACTCAAATTTGTCACCGATCGCCGCAGCCCCAAAATCCAACAGATTGCTTTCAATCCCTTAGCCGAAGCCTGTTGGTACTTCCCTAAAACCCGCGAACAGTTCCGTCTGCGGGGCAAGTTACGCGCGATCGCCTATGATTCCGAATCCGATCTACAAGCTGCGAGACGGATCGCATGGCAAGAACTATCGGATGCAGCGCGGATGCAATTTGGCTGGGCATATCCTCGCCAACCGAGAACTTCCCATCCCACCGCATTTTTACCGCCGCCATCAAGTTCCGATCTCCCTTTAGATACCTTCTGCCTTTTGTTATTGGAACCCATTCAGGTCGATCGCTTGGAACTATTTGGCGAACCTCATAACCGTTCTATTTATGTCCGTGAGATTCGCGATCGGCAACAAGTGTGGTCAGTTCAAGCTGTGAATCCTTAAAAGGGTGTTAAGTATCAGATAATGCATTTTATAAAAAATCCGCATTCATCACTATTTAGGGAGAACACGGATTTTTTATGTATAGAACGAAATTTAGTTTGAGGGAATTAGCCTAAAACAAGCCCAAAGTTAGAGACTTGGCGATCGGCATAGCTGCACCGATACCCAAATAGATCGTAAACAAAGTACCGAACAAAAAGGCGGTCATGGCAACTGGACGACGGAAGGGATTTTGGAACTTGTTCACATTCTCGATGAAGGGAATTAAGATCAATCCCAGGGGAACAGCAGACATCAAGACGACCCCTAGCAATTTGTTAGGAACTGTACGCAGGATTTGGAATACCGGATACAAATACCACTCAGGCAAAATTTCTAAAGGGGTTGCAAATGGATTTGCAGGTTCGCCAATCATGGCAGGATCTAGAACTGCTAGACCCGTACAAAGGGCGATCGAACCCGTAATTACCACTGGGAAGATATAAAGTAGATCGTTCGGCCAAGCGGGTTCACCATAGTAGTTGTGACCCATGCCCTTTTCTAGCTTGGCTCTTAAAATGGGATCGTTTAGATCGGGTAGCTTTTCAATTTTTGACATAAAGCAGCTTTTAGTGATTAGAGGAAAATGGCAAACGATAAGGACGAGTTACAAAGGTCCTGAAATACCTTGCTTGCGAATCATGAGGAAGTGAGCCAACATGAATACGGCAATCAACCAAGGAAGTACAAAGGTGTGAAGGCTATAGTAACGAGTCAAAGTACCTTGACCGACACTTGCACCACCACGTAATAGTTCGGTAATTGTCCCACCCACAATAGGAATGGCTTCAGGTACGCCAGAAACAATTTTCACAGCCCAGTAGCCAACTTGATCCCAAGGTAAAGAATATCCAGTTACGCCAAAAGAGACAGTCAATACCGCCAAGATTACGCCAGTTACCCAAGTCAGTTCACGGGGTTTCTTAAAGCCACCTGTGAGATAAACGCGGAAAACATGCAGGATCATCATTAGCACCATCATGCTAGCAGACCAACGATGGATGGAACGAATCAGCCAACCAAAGTTAACATCGGTCATGATGTAACGGACTGAGTCAAAGGCTTCAGCTACAGTTGGTCTGTAGTAAAAGGTCATGGCAAAGCCAGTAGCAAACTGAATTAAAAAGCAGGTGAGCGTAATCCCGCCCAAGCAATAGAAGATGTTGACATGGGGAGGTACGTATTTACTGGTTACGTCCTCGGCGAGCGCCCCAATTTCAAGGCGTTCGTCAAACCATTCGTAAACTTTACTCATGAATTTTCTAAGAACCTAAGATTGCTTAACGAGAATATTTATTGTTGTTGTTGTAATTGTAAGATATTTTAATACTTCTCAAGATCCCCGCCAAGTAAAGTCAAGCATTTGTTCAGACAAGAGCGGGTAAACCCATAGGCTATTTCAGCAGATTTTTACCAACTATTTCGATCGCTACTTGCCAGATGCTACCTTCCAGATCCTGAAATAGGCTAACTAGATTGCGGGACTGAATTTGCTCTAGTTCCGATTGGATATGGTGCAATGTTCTTTGAGCCATGTGCTGACAGCATTGGCGATCGCACCGTCACTCACATCTTCAGGTGGGGCATTGCCAATGCGGGTAAATGCCATAGACAAGCGCCAACCCTGTTTAGTTGTAGAAATAAATAACCAATAGGCGCGTTGAGAGGTTTCTGCTTTTCCCGCTAGCTTTTCGAGTACAGAGAAAAATACCTGTTGCGGATCGTCCTGTGGACTAGGGATGCGATCTTTGGCTAGGGGAAGGGGTTCGAGTTCGGGCAAGCTGACGGTGAGAATTTGTCGCTTAAAGCCTAAGCGCGTGTAGGTGCGGGTGAGATAACTGGGTAAGTCTTTGGCGATCGCCTCTGAAAGCGTTTTCAGTTCGCTGGGACAAATTTTCGCGACGGGCTGGGCGATCGCGGGGGGAAGTGCGCTTAATATGCCGACTCCCGTACCTAGACTAAAGGCGATCGCGAGGCTTTTTAAAGTTTTGGGTGAAATCACGCTACTTGTGGATGAAGTGAAAACGCGATCGGATTTTACCGCACTTTAAATTCTGGGGGATTCTGGGTGAATTTTTTAGGTGAGTTGGGAGGGAGAAGACACAACCGACCTAGGGCGATCGCCACAGATCGCAGCTAGTTGTTGAAATCTTGATATCATAGTAATTTGAGACACTCTTGCCCTTAATTCGTGTGGTTTCGTGGATTCTCTAAACCTCGAGCAGCTTTTTCCGTTTCCCTTAGATCAGTTTCAGCTAGATGCGATCGCTGCACTTAACGCGGGCAAATCTGTTGTGGTCTGCGCTCCTACAGGCTCGGGCAAAACCTTGATTGGCGAATATGCCATCTTTAATGCCCTGACCAGTGGCAATCGGGTACTCTACACCACCCCACTCAAGGCACTCTCTAACCAAAAGCTACGAGATTTTCGCGAACAATTCGGTACAGAGAATGTGGGTTTGCTCACGGGCGATCTTTCCATCAATCGTGAAGCTCCGATCTTGGTTATGACAACTGAGATCTTCCGCAATATGCTTTACGGTACGCCGATCGGAGAAGTTGGTACATCGATGACGGGTGTGAGTGTGGTGGTACTCGATGAATGTCATTACATGAACGATCGCCAGCGCGGCACTGTTTGGGAAGAATCGATCATCTATTGCCCAACGGATGTCCAACTTGTTGCACTTTCTGCCACGGTTGCCAACAGCCAACAACTCACAGAATGGATTGGCAAAGTACATGGTGAGACAGCACTGATTTATTCCGATTTTCGACCTGTGCCTTTACAGCATTTCTTTTGCCATCCCAAAGGTTTTTTCCCGTTGCTGGATGACTCAGGTAAAAAAATTAACCCGCGACTCAGACCCACCGATGTCAAGTCTAAGGTTGCCGCATCGAGGGAGAAGCCTGCTAGAGATAAAAACGGTAAGCCGATTCGTCAAGAAGCCGCGAGTATTGGTGCAGTGGTCACCCATTTGCGCCAAAGGGATATGCTGCCTGCGATTTACTTTATTTTTAGTCGCAAGGGTTGCGATCAAGCCGTGACGGAGTTGGGAAATTTCTCGCTCGTCAACGATGATGAAGCAGCCCAACTCAAAACTCAAATTGATGCTTTTTTACAAGCCAATCCTGATATGGGGCGATCGGGACAGATCGCGGCGCTCTATCGAGGCATTGCCGCCCACCACGCAGGAATTTTACCCGCATGGAAAGGCTTAGTTGAGGAATTATTTCAGCAGGGCTTAATCAAGGTCGTGTTTGCCACAGAGACGCTCGCAGCGGGAATTAATATGCCAGCGCGGACGACTGTGATCTCTAGTTTGTCTAAACGTACCGATCGCGGCCATCGCCTACTTACGGCATCAGAATTTTTACAAATGGCAGGACGGGCAGGACGTCGGGGCATGGATACAGTTGGGTATGTCGTCACTGCCCAGACACCGTTTGAAGGCGCTAAAGAAGCAGCTTACTTAGCTGTCGCCGAGGCAGATCCTCTAATCAGTCAGTTTACGCCCAGCTATGGCATGGTGATGAACCTGCTCCAGACCCATAGCCTCGATCAAGCCAAGGAATTAATCGAGCGCAGCTTTGGACAGTACCTCGCCGATCTCGCCCTAGCTCCCCAGATTCAAAACCTCGATCTGGTCGAGTCGGAAGCACAGCGGCTAGAAAAAGAATTGACGGGCGTGGATTTGAGCCTCTTAGAAGGGTATGAAAAATTACGCGATCGCTTGCGTGAAGAAAGGCGATTGCTGAGAATTTTAAGCCAACAGGCCGAAGAACAAAGGTTGCACGATCTCGCCACCTATATTCCCTATATTCTGACGGGCACGACGCTCACACTTAACTTGGCGCATCGATTGGCTAAGGGTGGCCCCATTTCTGCTGTCTTAGCGGCAAAGGTTCAAGGCTCGGGGCAGTTTCCTTGGCTGGTGTGTTTGGGGCAAGATAACCGTTGGTATGTCGTTACCTATAAAGATGTGATCCTGTTAGGCGAAAGCATCACCGACCTTGAACTCACCTATCCCCCCGATTTGATACTCAAGCCCAATCAAGTGCTTAAGGGTGACGAGCAAAGCCAAGCGATCGCGCTAGAAATCCCCACCCTCATCATGCCCGAGCCGCCTCCCGAAGTCCTGCAACAAGAGGCGAAATATTTAAGTTTAGAAACGCGGCTGTCAGAGCATCCTGCGACGAAGTGGAGCGATCGCGCCAGCATTGCTAAAAAAGTTACAAAACTAGAGCAATTGCAGAGACAGCTAGAATTTCAGCGCAATGTTTTGGGCGAAAGACGACAGCAATATTGGCAAGAATTTCTCAGCCTCGTCAAGATTTTAGAGAGCTTTGGTTGCCTCAAAGAGGTGGATCCAACGGACGCAGGTAAGGTGGTAGCAGCCTTACGCGGCGAAAATGAGCTTTGGTTAGGCTTGGCACTGTTATCGGGCGAACTCGATGAATTAGCCCCCCACCATCTAGCCACCGTCTGCGCTGCCCTCGTGACTGAAAATAGCCGACCTGACAGTTGGACAGATTTTGGACTGTCCCCCGATGTCGAAGAAGCCTTGGGTAATTTACGCGGAATCAGGCGGCAACTGTTTCAACTGCAAAGACGACATCAGGTTACGATCCCGATTTGGCTAGAATACGAGCTTGTGGGGTTGATCGAGCAATGGGCGTTGGGCATCGAGTGGATCGAGCTATGTCGCCATACCAGTTTGGATGAGGGGGATGTGGTGAGAATCGCAAGACGTACCCTCGATCTGCTATCGCAGATTCCCCATGTGCCGGGTCTGCCCGAGCCGCTTTACCAAAATGCAAGACGCGCCACTCAGCTTATAGACCGCTTCCCCGTAAATGAGGTAATTTAGCCTTAAGGGATGTCTCAGAAATCTATCCCAAACACTGTAGGGGCAATCCCCCTGTGGTTGCCCTAGATACTATGGGGTAGGCACAGGGGCGCTACCCCTACATGGGGTAATTTGTTTTTTTGGAAATCTCTTTAAGTTGTTTAGACGATTTTTTGGCGAATTTCAGGATTTGGATCCGAATTTGGTACGATCGAGAGGGGCGAAACAGTCAGATTTTGGGTAAGTTTATTTAAGGCTTTATAGACATAGACGCTCAAAGAACGTTTTCACTATTGTGAAATTAAGGTGTAGTTTTAAGTGGGGTAGTTTTGGATGCGGCAATTACAAGTTCACCAGTGCTTAGTATTGAGAGCACTTGTTTTAAGTGCGTTGAGTTATACGCTGAGCGCTTCTCTTCGGGTTTCTATGCATTCAGTATCGGCTGAGACGCAGACAACATCAACCCAAGTGCAGCCAAGCCGATCGCAAAAACTAGAGGCTCAAAAAACAAATCTAGCGCAGGAATTACCACCTAGCACCGATCCATTACTCAATCTGCCCCAGCCGGCAGCAAACCCTCAGCCACCCCTGCCACTCCAAAGCCGCGTCATTACCGTGATTCGCACAAACTCGTCTGAATGGGAAGCGATCGCCACGACACTGACAGGCGTAAAGTATGTGACCGTAACCCTAGATGCTCTGAGCGAAACATCCCTAGACAAGGCAAGTGTGGTGCTGTTGCCCAATGCCGAGAGCCTCACCGCTCAGCAAATGCAAATTCTTAAGGCTTGGGCCGATCGCGGTGGCAGGTTAATTATTACGGGAGCCGCAGGCAAAAACTCAGAGCCTGAAGTACAGGCGCAGTTGCGATCGCTGGTTGGTGGCTATTGGGATAGCAAGGTAGAGACCCCTGCAAATTTGGTTTTGCGATCGAGCATTGAGTACGATTGGGCACGCGCCGTCCCTGAAGTCAGTACCACCCCTTTGACCAATGGAGGTACGTTACGAATTACAGAGGGAAACAGTCGCACGGTTGCCTATTGGTCGGCAAACAAAGCGGCAATTTTAGCCAAAAACAATGTCATCCATTTAGGTTGGGCATGGGGCACAGATAAAACCCATCATGCCTTCGATCGCAACTGGCTGATTGTGGCAGCGGAATCTAATCTTCAAGCTTCCAATTCTCAAACAACGAGCAGGCGATCTTCAGAAGTTGCCGCGATTCCTGCCACTTCTGATTCTCAAGCGTTGCGAGGAACTACACAGCAGTCTTCCTTCCCAGATTCGATCTTAACCAAGCCCATTCCGATTTCTAGCATACCCAAGCCTTCTCTTCCATTCACTTATCCACCCAATTCGCAACCGAAATACCCCGCTAGCCTAAGTCCTACGCAAGCGAATCCCTCGCAAACGCCTGCGATCGCTTCCACAACAACCACGACAACTACAGCAACCCAAACGACTTCTCTCAGAAAAATTCCGCTCTTACTTCCACCTCGCACACCTGCAACCTACATTCCCGCTCCAACGCCAGCATTACCGCCGATTTCCGATCAGCCCATCTTTACCCTCGAAGCGCTAACCATGCACCAAGAGCTACAGGAGTTGATCGGGCGGGTAGAAAATGCCATGACTACCGCCAATACAGCCCAAGGGCGATCGCTGGGGACAGCTTCTAATCAACTCACAACGATCAATATCGCCAAACAGTTACTCAAAGATCTGCCTCAACTCATTGCCGATCGCCAATTTGTCCAAGCCAGAACGCTTTGGCAGTTAAGTCGTCAAAACCTCTGGAAAGACTATCCCTCCGATCTGTTGGTGGCTTTGCCTGAAGTGCGTGCCATGTGGCTAGATCGTGGCACGATTGTGGCAGCAGGCTCAGAGGAGAGACTGGCGCGTGTATTCGATCGCATGGCAGCATCAGGGGTAAATACCGTCTTTTTAGAAACGGTAAATGCGGGCTATCCCATTTACCCTAGTCGGGTCGCACCGCAATCAAATCCTCTAACGCGGGGCTGGGATCCCCTAGCCTCAGCGGTTCGATTGGCGCATCAGCGCAACATGGAGCTTCATGCTTGGGTCTGGGTTTTTGGCGTAGGAAATACAAGGCACAATACCTTAATTGGCAAACCTGCAAACTATGTTGGGCCAGTACTGGAAGCCTATCCACAATGGGCGAATATCGAGCAAAATGGCAGTATTTTTGCGCCTGAAGGGAAGACATTTTTAGACCCCGCCAACCCAGAGGTGCAAGACTATCTACTGCGGTTGTACCGTGAAATTGTTACCCAGTATAAAGTCGATGGCTTACAGCTAGACTACATTCGCTACCCACGCCAAGATCTCGGATCGGCTGATTTTGGCTTTAGCACCGTAGCCAGATCGAGGTTTATGCAGTTGACGGGGGTTGACCCAGTTAACCTTAGCCCCAATAACCGATCGCTCTGGTGGGCTTGGACAGAATTTCGCGCCCAACAGGTCAACCAGTTTGTCGGTAGGGTCTCGAAAGAGATGCGGGCAATCAAACCCAATTTAATGCTTTCCGCTGCCGTATTTCCTTGGAAATTTAACGAACGGCTCAGTCGGATGCAGCAAAACTGGGAGAATTGGGTCAGCAAGGGCGAAATCGATATGCTGATGCCCATGACCTATGTGGGAGAGACCAGCCGCTTTATTCGGCAAGAGGTCAAACCGACATTGACAGCAGTCGGCCAGTCGCCCGTCCTATTTCTGCCAGGTATGTTAATTCGCGATTTACCTGACATCGAACTTTTAGATCAACTGCAAGCCATCCGAGATTTGCCTGCGAGCGGCTATTCACTTTTTGCCGCAGAACATTTGCGTCCTAGTTTTGAGAACATTCTCAGACATGCCCGCACCAATCAAGATGCTCAGATTTTGCCGCACCGTCGTCCATTTGCCGCTGCCCAAGCTCGTTACACAGCGCTCAAACAGGAATGGCAAGCCCTGCTCAAATACAATCTCCTATGGGTCAAAGGGGAGAACCTTGCCATTTGGCAACAGGAGGTTGAGTCTCTAGATCGGGTCCTTCAGACCTTAAATCTCCAACCAACTCCCGCCAATCTCAAGATCGCTACGCTATCCCTAGATCGCATGTCTACCAATTTGCCCAAATGGATGAAGTTGGAAAACCTAGAGCAACCCTATCGAGTAACCACATGGGTGAACCGACTCGAAGCGATCGCGGCGATCGTACGTTACGGTGAAGCAAAGATGGCGGCAGGTAGAGGTGACACGATCGGCGGCAGTCTGATCGTTAATATGGCTGAAAATATTCGCAAAGATTAAGTACCAAATTAGAGCCCACTGGCAAGCCTGTCACTCCTTGGGTTAGCATAAACCTAGTCTTAAAAAAAATAAGCAATCTCACGAAACACGCCTATGCCCCCTCGTTTATCAAAGCCACCCGACCCCAGAGACCCTGATTACCAACGCCTCGAACGGGGTATCAATTTAGCCGTGCATGTGGGGGTGTTTGGAGCCAGTAATAGCTGCATGTGGTTTGTGCGATCGATTACCTATGCTGAATGGGAATGGGCGGTTTGGGTTACGAGTGTTTGGGCTGTATTGCTTTTAGGACATGGAATTTGGGTGTTTTCTCAAAAGTACCCAACGACGAATAATTGAGCTTGGATAAACCCATGAAAAGTACATCTCAAAATATCGAGCAATTAGCCGCTGCGATCGCCGAAGAAGTCTACATTGATATTGCAAAGTGGCATTTATATCTAGGGGATGCCCACCTGCACACGGTTTTGGCTGAAAAGTTTTACCCGATGCTTACCGATCGCAGTGGCGATCGCATTGATGAAACCGCTGTGACTAAAGTTTTGGCGAATGTGTTCGTCAAGGTTGGTGGCGGTCGGCGCGAGATTCCCCTCGTGGAATTGATTCCCTCGCACGCGCAGTCAAACCTCTTAGAGATTTTGGAAAAGTTTGCCAATGATTAAACCCGCGATCGAGTCTAGGCTTCAGCCAAGAAATAAAACATGAGCGAAACGATTACCGTTCGGGTGAAATTGTTTGCTGCTTTTCAAGAGGCGATCGCGGAAAGCGAGATTGAACTAACGTTACCACCCAATACCGCCGTTGCGAAAATCTACGATCGCTTACTCAGCCAATACCCCGACCTATCTACCCAATTGGAACCTTGGCGATCGCTGACTCGTTATGCTGTAAATCTTGAATTTGCCGAACCTGAAACGCTTTTGCAAAATGGTGACGAAGTCGCGTTAATTCCACCTGTAAGTGGCGGCTAAATGGTATTTCTACTTTCCTTGTCCCCGTTAAATCCTTCGTAAATTATTCATTTTTAGATAGCCTAGCACGAACGTGCTGCTAGTAAACTGCCCCCCCGAGAAGCCAGACTTTACAACCCCAGCATCATCGTGATGTACAGTGCCATCTAAAAATTTTCCAGTTTCGTCCGCACTGTCCAATCTAACAGCCGACTAAATTGCTTGATATCAATAAAACTAAGCTGCAAGAGGATCATTAATAAAGGACCTTCTTGACGAGCTTGCAATCTTTTTGCCACCGATAATTGCTCGTGATCCAAGACGGCAGACTCAAGGAGATGCCGTTCTAGCTTTTCTTGGTGGCTTTCTACCACAAAAGTTGACATTTGATAATTCATGGAACTTGCTTTTTGCTTACTAAGCATTTTGGATTAACAGCGTAGCGCACCTTACCATATGTGGCAACATTCCTCAAGAAGTTATTTTTTGCTCGAGAATTCGTTGTCCAACGAAGAATGTACGAGACCTCTTGCAAAAGCCATTTCCATCAAGAAAAACCTAATAGGTCAAATGAAGACAGCTTCGCTAGAGCTTCTTTTTTCTCTATTTCGCTTAACCATAGTCTCGCAAGGATATGAAAGAAAAGAATGAGGGCGCTAGCTACTTAGGCAAGAAGTGTAGTCAAGAATTCACGAATTTTAAGACAAATCGGTAGCAACTGCTAGTATCTTCCTCAGAAAGGAAGTTTGTGGAGATTCGTAAATTATTGTTATCTCTGGTAAATCGTTCTATTTAGTTTATAAGTTTCAAATTTCAGGGAAATAAGCCATATGGCGTAGATTTTAACAGAAAAATCGAAAATTGCAGATCGAAATTCACAAAAGATTCACAAATCCTTTACCTAAAAGGCTTTTGCCTTTAAAAAAGGTGAAAACTGGCAGTAAATTTCCCAAAATTTCACGATCTATTGCCCCATTCCGACTTGTTATGGGCAAAAATTTTGTCAGAGGATAAACATAGGCGAAATATTTTCTTTGAGGAAATCTCTTTATAGTTGCCCACGCTCTAGAGCAAAGGTAATTAAACTTAAATCTCCAATTAAATCTCAGAGAGCGAATGTTTCAAGCGGATCGGATCGCCGCGATCGATCACCTTGCCATTTTGGAGTAGGAACGCACCATCGGCATAATCAAGCTCATTCAGTCGATGGGTGACCCATAAAGCTGTCAGAGATTTTTCTTTGACTAATTTCTGCACGGCTGCCACGAGATCGTTTTGACTATCTGCATCTAAAAGAGCCGTCGGCTCGTCTAAGAGTAAAACTTCAGCATGACGCGCGATCGCACCAGCAATGGCAACCCGTTGTTTTTGACCGCCACTGAGGGCATAAATGGGACGACGTTGTAGATGCTCGAGACTGACGGCACTGAGCGCTTGCTTGACCCGAATTTGCGTCTCAAGGTAAGAGAGGTTTTCTGACACTAACCCAAAGGCAACATCTGCCCCCACCGTGGGCATGACCAATTGGTGATCGGGATTTTGAAACACAAACCCCGCAGGACTGGCAATTTGCATTTCGCCCGACTGCGGTTTGAGCAGTCCTGCTAAAAGCTTCAATAAGGTAGACTTGCCGCTGCCATTTGTCCCCAAGAGCATCCAAAACTCACCCTTGGGAACAGACAGGGTACAACGATCTAAAACTACTTCGCCAGACTGCCAAGCAAAAGTCAAATCTTTGACGGCGATCGCGTTGGTGGATGTTTCTCGATCGATAGGGGGCTGATCTGGCATTACGATTGCATCTAGCTACTGCACGAAGCCTACACCCATGTTTGCAGTCGCTCCAGCTTTTTCAGAAATCTGAATTGCCGAGATCTCAGTGACGATTACTGCCAATTTCTTAGTTTCTTGTTTATCGCAGGTAAGCTCCAAGATGGGGGAAGCCCCTTTGCCACTAATCGCCTCAGCAATAGATTTATAGAGAGCTTCGGCAGTTTCTTTATCTTTGCGTTGCACTGACAATGCAATCGGACTACCTTTTAACGTTAGCTCTACTGTAAACATTCAAAAAAACTCCCTAAAACATGCGATCGCAGTCTCTATCATAATACCTCTTGCCTGTAGGGGGGATTCTTATTTACTGCGGGCGATCGCTTCTCTCACTTCCATCGGCGAAATTTGCCCACCCGAGCGACTCGGTATTTCGACCACAATTAAATACCCCGCAACCTTCCCCTTGCCTAGAATACCTAACATATTCAGAATTTTTGGCACATCTGCCTGTTGCAATTGCCCGTTGCGATCGTATAGCTCTAAGGCAGACAAACAGCCCAGCGTGGGATTCCAGTAATAGCTATCGATCGCAGGGTTGGTTTTGATTCTAAAGAAATCAATGGACTCCCCTGTGCCATGAATGCGAAAGAGCGATCGACCTATTTTGCCAGCCCAATAACTCTGTTGAATCGGGAAATAATTACGCCAAGTCGAAGGGAGCAGTGCTTGATAGGTCTGTAAATTGCCCGTAAATTTGCCTTTGCGATTGGGTAAAAACTCTTGAACGCCATCTTCATAGGGCACAAATAGCTTAACCAATGGGAACTGCCCGTAGGCTCTAAACACCTCGTCATCAGGCTGCGGCACAATTCCTTCGATCCGATAAACCCCTTGTGGGGTTTGCCCTCGATAAAAATTCCACTCGAGACGATGTAGAGACTGTAATAATAGAGGAACCGACCATAATTGACCATTTTGTTCCACAAACCGACCATTCCCATCTTTCACCACACTTAGACAGAGAATTTCTCGATTGGGTTGACAGAACACATACATTTGAGGCTGTCCGGGCGCTATCTGCCAAGTCAGCAGGTCAGCGAGCGGAGGAATCGTTCTCGTCGCTTGGGAACTGGATAAATGCTGGAGTGTGGTGTATAAAAAGATATCTTGCCGCCAATTGGGAAATCTTTGCTGCACCCGCAAGCGCAGTTGTTGCAGGTTAGAGGGTGGAATCCGAGATTTTGCCAAGGCAGACAAAGACATGGCAACCCATTGCGAATCGCTACTATACTCAATTGTTTGGGCAAAATGGCGACCTACGTTTGCATAAAACCCAGGATTGCTTAAATAGAGTTGCGTGCCCACCTGCATGGCAGCATCCACCACGCTTTTTTGGTTGTCTGAGAGTTTGGGATTTGCAGTAAGCGCCAGAATATTGTCTAAAGCTTGAGCGACAAAATCAGCCTGAGGGGATAGGACAGTCACCGTCCAGAGAATATTTTGCCAACGTTCGGCATTGCGATCGTTGATGGGGTAGCGATTTACATCAAAATTTTCAGGAACGAGATTCTGAAGCTGATTCTGTTGGTAAGTAAACCGATTTGCAGCAGTTGCTTTGGGCTGATAGGGCTTAAGATTGGCAGGGATATTGACAGGCTGAGATATCGATGCCTGTGCCGATACAGGTTGAATTGGTTGCAGACATAGCGGCATGAACCCACAAACCATGAAAGCAGCGATTGGGAATAGGTTTCGCATTGTTAAAACTCCCCTGTTAGAACTTTTTAATTCAAAGCCTTCAAACCGAAATTCACAAGCTAGTCCTACTGCTCATACCATTTCGATCGATTACAGTAACAGCCAGATATTTCAATACAGGCAACACCGTTTATGATGATGCCCCTACGAAGATCTGTTACCTTACCTATTCAATTGGTATTCGTCTTATGCTAGTTAGTGGTGAAGTAATATAGCAGACCTAGCAGTTCATCCCAAAATTTCCCCAGAATAGTTTTAGAGATGCCCCAAATTGTCTCTTAGCAAATCCAGTCACTAATCATGTCCCTATTTAATCGCCCTCAACCCATTGCTCCACAACCAGGACAAGAATCTGTGTGGGACTATCCCAGACCACCACGCCTCGAACCAACGAGCAAGCGCATCCAAATCATTTTTAACCAAGTTACGATCGCGGACACCTGCAATGCCAAGCGCGTGTTAGAGACAAGCCACCCTCCTGTTTACTATATTCCACCCCAAGACATTCAAATGGAATATCTTAAACCAGAGCCTCAATCTAGTTTTTGCGAATGGAAAGGAGTAGCAGGATATTACACGGTAGTGGTTGGCGATTCCTTGCAGGATGCGTCCCGCCGCATTGCTAAAAATGTGGCTTGGTATTATCCCGATCCGACCCCAAGCTTTTTATCCATCAAGGATCACGTCGCTTTTTATGCAGGTCTTATGGACGTTTGCTATGTGGATGGCGAAATCGTACAGCCTCAGCCAGGTGGCTTTTATGGTGGGTGGATTACCCCAGATATCGTAGGGCCTTTTAAAGGCGAACAGGGGAGTTTTGGTTGGTGAGGTTTTGATTCGTTGGAAATTGTTATCAAATTATGAAAATTTTATATTGAGCTTGCCATCACAAATCTGGTAGCCTTACAACATTTGGACATTGCATGTTCGAGTAAGCGTTATGCTATGTATCAGCACTGTCTGACTTAACTACTGTGTCCAGAGAAAATCAAACAGGGGACGGCGATCGCAAGCAACTCAACGCAGAGCTGGAAAGTCTGCGCCAAGAGGTGAGTAGGTTGCAGCATGAAAATCGCGATCTAGAACTTGCACTACTAACAACCACAGAGCATGGAGATTTTGTTGAGGCTGAACTAGATCAGCTCAATCGGCAGTTGCAAGCTGAGATCGACGAACGTCAACTTGCCCAAGCAAAACTTCAGTCAATCTTAGACATGCTCTGGAGAGACAAAACTGACCTAGAAATTATGCTCACCACTGCAACCGAGCATGGAGATACGGTTGAGTACGAATTGTACAAACAAGTCGTTGCCTCTGTCGAACAGTTACAAGAGCAGGCAAGACTATCAGAGCTACAGGTAGAAGAACGCACGGCTGAGCTAAAGCAAACGAGTGCCGAACTCCGTGGGTTGTTTGCGGCAATGACAGATGTAATCGTCGTTTACGATCGCCAAGGGCAATGCATCAAGGTGGCTCCTACGAACCCGCGTTTGTTGCTCGACCCTCCAACCGAGGAAATTGTGATGGCTTACGAGACCCTGTCAGTACAGATCCTCGATCGCCAGATTTCCTGTATTCATCAGGTTTTGGCAAGTCGGCAAACCCAAAATCTCGAATATTGCTTAGCAATCGACGGGCAAGAAGTCTGGTTTTCAGCAAATGTTTCCCCCCTTTCAGAAGACACGGTAATCTGGGTAGCAAGAGATATCAGCGATCGCAAGCAAGCCGAACTAGATCTGCGCCGCGCTAAAGAAGAGGCCGAACTTGCAAGCCGTCAGAGGGGAGAGTTTCTCGCGAGCATGAGCCACGAGCTACGCACACCTTTAAATGCGATTTTAGGATTCGCGCAACTCATGGGTTACGACGAGTCCATCAGTGAAGATCATCAAGAAAGCTTGACAATTATTCGCCAAAGTGGCGAGCATCTTTTGACCTTGATTAATGACATTTTAGAGATGTCCAAGCTTGAGTCAGGAAGAGTTCCTTTACATAGGCGCGACTTCGATCTGCACAACTTACTCCATGCCATTCGAGAAATGTTGATGCTCAAGGCTTCATCCAAAGATCTACAAATGCTTTTAGAGATCGATAAAGATGTGCCAAGGTACATTCGTACAGACGAAGGAAGGTTACGTCAGGTTCTAATTAATTTACTCAGTAATGCGATTAAGTTTACACAGGACGGAAGTGTAATACTCCGAGTTAGTCTCGTAGACCGCGAAGAGACGCAGGAGGAAGTTTATCTAGCAAAGATGGACAACGCAAAGATAGAGTCTTCCAATGACCCCATTATCTCATCACTTTTGGTTCGATTTGAAGTTGAGGACACAGGGGAAGGCATTGCGCCAGAAGAGATGTCAAAACTTTTTGAGCCTTTCGTTCAAGCTGCATCGGGACGAAGATCGAAAGAAGGAACGGGCTTGGGCTTAGCGATCAGTCGCAAACTCGTACGGATGCTGGGGGGAGATATCACGCTCACAAGCACGGTGAATGTGGGAACCACTTTCAGCTTTTGCATTGAAGGCATTGTTGCTCTCGAGTCCTCCATAGAACAAGATATCTCTTGTCAGCGAATAATTGAGTTAGAAGAGGGACAGCCTCAGTTTCGCATTCTTTTGGCAGAAGATATCAAAAAAAATCGGCAGTTTTTAAGTAAAACCTTAACACAGGCTGGATTTGAAGTAAGGGAAGCAATCAATGGCAAAGAAGTGATCGCAATCTGGCAGGAATGGTCTCCTCAATTGATTTGGATGGATATGCAAATGCCGATTGTGGCAGGGGACGAAGCAACTAGGCAGATTCGCTTAAAAGAAAAAGAGTTGGCAAATAATGGTTTTATGCGACAACCACCCACTAAAATTATTGCGCTTACTGCTAGCGCCTTTGAGGAAGAGCGTGAAGAAGTGTTTGCCGCTGGATGTGATGATTTAGTGGGTAAACCCATTTCTAGGCAAACGGTACTGGAAAAAGTTGCAGAGCATTTGGGCGCGCGTTACCACTATATAGAGCTACCCAATTCAGAAATACCCAATACCGAGTTAAACACGAATTCACAAGGTTCTCGGCTGGAGCGATCGCCACTGCTTTTGACGCGATCGGATCTTTTGGTAATGCCCAGCGACTGGATTACACAACTATACACAGCAGCAATTAGGGTTGATGCCAGTCAAATCCACCAACTGATTGACGAGATTCCCCCACAGCACCAGTTCCTGGCAACGATGTTAATAGAATTATTGAATGAGTTCCGTTTTGATATTATTTTTGAGGCAACCTCAGAGTTTTTTTGATACAAAAGAAGTAGAAAACTCAAAAGAGCAGATTAACTTATTGTTTTTCCATGGTTTCCCATCTCAGCCGTAACTGGCAAGGGTATCAGATATTTAAAGAAGTATATCTAATACCTGAGGTGGCTAGGCATTATTTGTAAATTTAGGGTAAGGTGAAGGCATATTTAGAGAGCAGTATCTCAAGCCTAGAACGATTGTTAAAAAATCATGACTGACAGATAAGCGAGAAATTGTAGATGATATGCATCGACCTCAATAAACTAATTACCAATCAAGAGACATCATCTACAATCGAAAATATGATTGATGCTTTGGGTGTACCCCTTAGTATCGAAAATCTAGAGGGTATCGTCCTCTTTAACAATGCAACAAGCAGTACTTTCCTTCATAGGTATCCGATCGTTGTTTTAGATCGAGCGATCGGTTGGGTTAATGGCAATGAAAAAGCCCGTTGCATTGCAGATTTGCTCGGATATATGGCTACATCTGAGTTTGAGAAAAGAAGCCTAGCCATCGATGCCCTAGAAAAACATGAAGAGATTAATTTGCTTTATGACATCTCTAGTCGTATATCTACTTGCTTAGATGTCAAATCCATCGCCGATCTCGTACTTGAAGAAGCCAGTAAACTCGTCAAGACAACCCGTGCGGCGGTGATGTTGCTCGATCGCTCGACCCAAACCCTAAGCATCTCATCAATGCAATCTAGTCAGCCTCAGGAAAATATATCTTGGCAGATAGGTGAAGGAATTGCTGGGGATGTTTTTCAATCGGGTAAGCCTGAAATTGTAAATGATGTGATTGCCGATCCTCGACATAGCCTCAGCGAAGCCACGATGCATTCTCTAATTTGTGCGCCAATACTGAGTCAAAATCGCACGATTGGCGTCGTTATCGTTGGTTCATCTGAAGCGATCGCTTACACCGCCCAAGACTTAAAATTGCTGATTGCCATTGCATCACAAGCCGCAGCAGCAATTGAAAATACGATGCTTTATGAAAGCAAACTCAAAGAGGAACAGCTAAGGCATAAACTTGAGAAGACCTTTCGCGAAAACTATGCCTCTAGTTTAGAAATAGAAGTCACAGAGAGAACGCAAGAATTAGAAAAAGAGATTAGAGAACGCCAAAGAATTGAAACCTTACTTGACGGTCAAAACCATATCCTTGAATTGATCGCTCAGGGAGTTCCCTTAGATGGGGTTTTAGATGCGATCGTTCGGCTGATAGAGGCTCATAGTAACGAGGCATTATGCTCTCTGCTCTTGATAGAGAAAGTCGATAAAACGACTTCTGTTTTTCGTAATGGGGCTGCCCCAAATCTTCCCGAACTATATAGACAAATAGCTGATGGCTTAGCGGTCAGAGACGACACAGGAACCTGTGGTCCGGCTGTTATTCGAAAACAAACTGTATTCAGCGAAGATATCACTACCGATCCGCTTTGGGCAGGGGTTAAAGAGGTCTTTTCAGAAGATTTTGGACTGAGGTCCTGTTGTTCTACACCCATCCTCACATCCAAGGGTGATGCGTTAGGAACTTTCGCGATGTACTATCGCAAACCTTGTACGCCTAATCTCAAAGATCTCGACTTGATCGATCGAGCAACGTACTTAGCAAAAACAGCGATCGAACGATATCACACCGAGGCAAGCCTAAAACAAGCAAAAGAAATTGCGGAAGTCGCAAACCAAGCTAAAACCGAGTTTCTTACGAATATGAGTCACGAACTGCGGACACCACTCAATGCCATTTTGGGGTTTACGCAGTTACTGATTCACGATCCCCATCTGAATGCAGACCATCAAGAAAGTTTGAACATTATTTGTCGCAGTGGCGAACATCTCTTGTCTTTAATCAATGATGTGCTAGAAATGGCAAAAATTGAAGCAGGGCAATTTGTCATTACCCAAACTACTTTTGATCTGTACTATATGCTTGGGGTATTAGAAGAAATGCTCCAACTAAAAGCAAATTTAAAAGGCTTACAGTTAATCTTTGAAGTTAAGACAGATTTGCCTCAATTCATCTCAACCGATGAAAAAAAATTACGTCAAATTTTGATTAACTTGCTTGGAAATGCAATTAAGTTCACAGATCGAGGTAGTGTCACCCTAAGGGTTAGTCAGGTACAAACGCAAGAGAGCTATCAAGAAAATCTTGTCAGCGCTCAGGAATCAAAAGAATTCGTCACAGAGTTCAACCATGAAGTGCAAGCGACTGAAAACAAACTGGTAACCATTCTATTTGAAGTTGAAGATACAGGGTTGGGCATCGCCAACGACGAATTAGATTGTCTTTTTCAACCATTTGTACAAACTGAAACTGGTAGAAAGTCTCAAGAGGGAACTGGATTGGGTTTGTCCATTAGTCGCAAATTTGTCGAGATGATGGGTGGCAAAATCTCTGCGATCAGTCAAGTAGGGTTAGGTTCTACCTTCTCATTTTATATTCTTGCCCATCTAGCCAAAAATACTTTACATGAAATCGGCTTCTCAAATCCATCTGCGATTGGCTTAGAGCCTGGACAACGGAACTACCGAATTCTAATTGCAGAGGATAACACGCTCAATCGGCAGCTACTACTTAAATTGCTAGTTCCTATGGGATTTCAGGTTTGCCATTGTGAAAATGGACAAGAAGCGATCGCTGTTTGGCAAAACTGGTCACCCGACCTGATCTTAATGGATGTACGCATGCCTGTGCTGGATGGCTACGAAGCCACCAAACAGATTCGGATGCAAGAAAACGAAAAAGCCCAGCAAATTGCATCGTTCTTTCCTACAAAAATCATTGCGATTACGGCAAATGCCTTTGAAGAAGAACAACTGAAAGCTACATCCTTTGGTTGTGATGACTTTATTCGCAAACCAGTTCCCAATGAGATCGTCTTCGCTAAAATTGCCGAACATCTAGGGGTACGCTACATCTATGCAGAAGCCACCAAAAATCCTGCGATCTCGAACCTCACATCTTTTCATCAAGTTTTAGAATCAGAACACTTTACGGGTATGTCTACGTCATGGCTAAACCAATTGCAAGATGCGGTGACCCATATTGATGGAAAACAGGTCTTACGACTGATCGAACAGATTCCTCCTTCCCATGCAAATTTGGCAGCAGGACTAAAAAATCTAGTCCATGAGTTTCGCTTTGAACAGATTTTGAAAGCGATCGCCACCCATATCTCTTTTCAAACGATCCATGCCGATTTCACTTCATTATTGCGAATTTTAGTGGTCGAAGACAGCACGATCAACCAAAAATTAGTACTTAAAATATTGTCTAGCCTTGGTTACGCCGCTGATGTCAGTTTTAATGGGTTGCAAGCTTTAGCGGCTCTACAGCAACAGGCTTACAACCTAATTTTGATGGATTTACAAATGCCTGAAATGGATGGGTTTGAAGCAACAGAGCAAATTTACCAACAGTGGTCACCCCAAGAACGACCTGTTGTCATCGCGCTCACAGCCAATTCTACTCCCGAGGTTCGCGATCGCTGTTTGGAAGTCGGGATGGATGATTTTATTTCTAAACCCGTGCGTGTTAAAGAAATGCAAATGGCTTTGCAGCGTTGGGGAAAATTTCTGGCGAAAAGATCAGCAAGGCAGTCTCAATCGCTCAACTAGGTTTACGTTCTGCTTGATAACGCTCCCAAGCTAAGGAAATATTGAAATTCATGGCAGCGGAGACGATTCGCAAAGTTTTTAACTCAGGTATATTGGGATTTAACTGTGCCGCTTTAGAGAAAGCTGCTTCGGCTGCTTGCGGCTGAAAACTATAGAGATGGACAAACCCTAAGTAAGCCCAAGCCCATACATTCGTGGGGTCAGTAACTTGAGTGATTTGGGTGAATGCGGCGATCGCCTGTGGGGCTTTGCGTTGCAAAACATAGGCTAGTCCTAGTGCATAGGCGAGATCGGGATGGAGCTTTTCTGTGTTAGCGCGATCGCCGATCGTCAGTTGGGCTTGATTGAGATAGTCTTGTATAGGGTCATACTGGTTAATGCGAGAAATATCCTTAAACACAGAATCGAGTTTTCCCAGTCTCATACTTGCGCCTAACTGTCGCAATTGTGTAATTAGGTCTAATTCTGGTATGAAATTCGTTTGAAAAATTGGCAGGGCAATCGCTGGAGAGTTAACTTGAGAATTTTTTGCCTGTTCGATTGGCGTTGCTGGTGTTTGAGTTGATTGTGGAGGGGTTGATTGTGGAGGAGTTCCTGATTCTATCTGGATCTGTATTGGTGGAATTTCTAAGGGAATGGATTCTTTGGTTTTGCGGTTAAGATACTTCCCCTTCAGGATATAGGTTCCCAGCTTAATCTCTTGGGGTGGCAGCATTGCCATATTTTCAGTAATCCGAAAGGTTCCATCGGGCTGGGATATCCGCTCAAATAGATTGCCTTGCCCGATCGCGTGGTCGTGCGTCCAGTTTGATTCTTTCTCAGTTTGTGTTTTTTCGTTTTGCCAAGTTAGTAAAACCAGTCCGTTTTTTAACTGTTCCCAATTACCAATCCATTCATAGGCGATCTGCACGGGTTTCCCTGCAATTGCCACCGATGGAGTTTTTACGGACTTGAGCTGGAGCTTTGCAATTGGGGTTATCTCCTTTAAAGGCTCGACAATCGTAAAAGGAAGACGGCGATGATGCAGACGGATCTGACTGCCATCTGGGGCTTTCCAAGTTTTACGAACTTCCAAATCTTCGCTCTCCACAACCAGTTGCCCCAAGGATTTTTGAGCTTGAGCGCTATAGTTCACAGAACCTTGATCGTCAGATTTGCTTAGATACCAAGAGAGCGATCGCGCGTCTTGCAGCACATTCTCTGGAGAGAAGCCCAACTCCCGTCCGTACACCTGAAAATCTGCCAAAGCCCCATAAAAATCGACATTCATCGGATTGAGATCGGCAAGATTGGGAATCACACCGATGGTTGACTGTAAATAGGGCTCAGCCTTCACAACTTCGCTGATAATTTGTGCCTGCGGCCATATTGTTCCCATATAGGGCAAACGTCTACTGATCCAATTGCCTAGAGGGTCGGCACCAGGAATAGGAAACAGGCTGACGATCAGAACACAACTCGCAACAGCTAATGTTCCCCAACGTAATGCGATCGCCCAGTGGGTCTGCCAGAGCGTAATTCCTCGGGCTAAAACCACTAACACCACAGGCAAAATCGGCATAATATGACGCGGATCTTTATTGTGCAGTAGAGACAGTAGAATGTACGTGCCAAGTAAAAATATCCATAGCCATCGCCAGACGCCCTGAGTATGTAGTGCAGGCTGATTCTGATTTTGGTTCTCCTCCTCGGTCGCAGCACGAGGAGAAGAGGGCAAAAGTAGTCTCTTTGCAACGCCGAAATACTTCAAAACTCGAACGATGAGTGCCAAGCAAAAGCATCCCAACGACACCACCAGCAGTGGCATAGAAACCATACGCGGAAACTGTCGTAGGTAATAAGACCAAACCGATCGAGGATCGTCAGGGTTAAGTCCTTCCGCCATCCATAAAGAATTTGAGCGATCGCTAGAAGTAAGAACTGTCAGCCAATTGGTACTAAACCATCCACCAAATATGCACCATGCCAAGAGCAGAGCCACCAGAATTTGCAGCAACTGTCCCCATCGTTTCCGTGCCAAACTTCCGATGGTCATCCAAGCGATCGGCAAAAACAGAAACAATAAACCTGTCGGCTTTGCCAAGAGCGTAATGCCTAGACCGCAGCCCCAAGCGATCGCCCAGCCCCATAGTCGCAATCCTTTTTGTTTTGTAGCGATCGCCCCTCGCCAGCAAGTCAAACAGGCAAAAGCAACTGCCACAGTAGCAGTTAACCCATAGTCAAGCAAATAGTCAGTTCGCAAGATCGCAAATATGGGAGGGAACAAGCATAAACCTGCGGCCCATAGCCCTACTTGCCGATTAAATAAGCTTTTCCCCAACAGATAGGTTGCCCCTAGTAACATGCCTGTAAATACCAGGTTCACCAAAAGTGCTTGCTCAAAACCCCGTCCAAATATTGCCAAACAAGGTACCGTAGCTAAATAGACAAAAGGCGATCGGTAACTCGAAGAGATCCGCCACAAGTCTGTCCACCAGTCGCTAGAGAAGACATTCGCATGTTGAATCGCTTGCAGAAACTGTAAGGCTATGGTCAAGTGCGCTCCTTGATCCCAATATGGAACTGAACGATCTAGTCCAATCCAAACGCGATCGATCGCAGCCCCAACGAGCCAAATCATCGCTAAAATCACAGCATCAGAAAAAACAAATGGCAGCAGGCTTTTTTTTAAGGCGCTCATCTTTTCAATCAAGATTTAAATGGCAAACACTAAATTTTCTAGATCTGAGCCTACCAAGAATCTGCGCATCAATCCTTTACACAGGTAAAAAAGCATTATTTGAGATTACAAGGATTTTTCTTTCTACATCAGCTAAATCTGTAACATCCCACAATCTGACTAAACCTTGCTCTAGAATGAGTTTAATCATGCAATGAAGTAAAAACGTTATGTCTGAATACCAAAAGATTGAGTACCTAATCGGTAAAGATGGCAAGATTACCGAAAAAGTAATAGGTGGTTCTGGTCAAGCCTGCGTTTCAGCAACCTCAGGCGTCGAGGCAGCTTTAGGAGAAGTTGAAAATCGCGAACTCCTACCAGAATATTATGAGGACTCGGAATCGGTATCTCTAGAAGAAAATCAATACCAGAGCCAATTCTAGCCTTCCTTAAAATAAGGGGAATCATTCTTTTAGCTTAGAGATTCTTAGACAGGATTTTACAGAAAGGTCTTTATGGGCAAAAACATGAGCCCATGCTTTGAGCCATATTCTGCTTTAGCATACAGAGTGACGAAGCATTAAAAACCTAGCAGTTTCCTGCCAGATATAGTCCAACATCTCGCCTCCGAGGCTATGATCGCTTTCCACCAGTCGCAAGGTCACATCTGGATGCGTCTCTGCAAAAGCCTGACTGAGGCGAAATGGAATCACATCATCCTGCAAACCGTGAATAATTAAAATTGGGATGTTGCAGGTCAGAACTTTGCCAACATAGGTTTGAGCGTCGGCAAAAAATTCATACTTCAAGGGAAGTTGGCGATTTAAACTATAGTGAAAGAAGTCTCGACTGCCAGTTGCTTGCCATTGCGCGATCGCTTCTGCACCCAAACCCTCCGCCAGCCGTTGCCCAAACTCAAAGGCAGGGGCGAGTAAAATCAACTTCTCAATCTGGGGATTCGCGATCGCCATTTGTAAAGCTAAAAATCCGCCTAAACTCGATCCGATCGCGATCAAAGGGCGATCGCCAAACTCTCGATTTAAATATTGCAACTGTGCTGAGAGCGTGACTTTGGTAAAATCCCCCAGATTCAGATCGGGAACAGGTAGGGTCAGACCGATTTGGGAAAACTGGTTCTGCAAAAACTTAGCTTTTTGAGATTGCGGTCCCGAAGCGAAGCCATGTAAATAGAGATAGTTCATGCTTAAACAAAAAACGGCAACTAGAACAAAGGCGAAGTAGCAATTAAGATCAGTAACCCCAATAACACGATCGCCGAACTCAAGATGTTATTCCAAAATTGATGATAGCTCGTGAGCGAATTGCGTTCTTGCTTTTGTTCTCCCAAAATCGGCTGCAAAATTGACAGATCGACAATCGGCATACTGCCGCGCCGAAACCAACCCGAAGCAATCACGGACTGATCGATCAAGGTTTCCATTTTCTGAATTATCGGGTTGGCACTAGAAAACATACCTGCCCAATTGGGAAGAAAGTGAACGTACATCAGCCCCCCTTGATCTTCTAATTTGAGCGCATAACCGACATAGTTCTCATCGGAGCTATAGCCAATCAGTTCGCCAGGAACCTGTACGGGTAACCCATGCAAACAACTGGCATAGGGATCGATCAGCAAACTCACCAGATCGGTATCGACCACCCGCCGAAAGTTGGGATATCTGAGACTGCCTTGAAACATCCACCCTAAACCCAGTCCGATCGCAGCGAAACTGAGACTCAACCAGTTGTTGTACACCCACCAATAGAGTAGATTGGCAGCGATCAAGCCCACAACAACGCCTGTATAGGGAGCCGTTTGAATGAATAGATCTCGGGCAAAATTGCGATAGAGTTTGCCTTTATCCAATTTACTGCCTTCT
The DNA here is from genome assembly GCF_965232925.1 of Tumidithrix helvetica PCC 7403. Lineage (NCBI taxonomy): Bacteria > Bacillati > Cyanobacteriota > Cyanophyceae > Pseudanabaenales > Pseudanabaenaceae > Tumidithrix > Tumidithrix helvetica. The sequence continues at coordinate 124,509 of NZ_CBDDRA010000004.1, read as the reverse complement.
TTGAGCAGTTGGGGAAAATCATATTCGCTAATCAGTCCTAGCTGTTTGGTATAACCAGTCAGCACCTTAATCCGCCGACCAATCAGAGGATGGGTGGAATGGAATTCTATCCATCGACTCCAAGGATTAAACAATTCCCATAAAAATACGCGGTAGACATTTTGATCCGATTGTCCTGAATGTAGGATCTCTTGCGCAATTCCGATCGCTGTCGTGGTTTGATAGTCACAGACACCTAAAGCTCTGGTGGATTCTAACAAGCGATTGGGGGGCTTGCCGAGTTGATTTTGTTGAACCAGACCACCCGCAATTTTGGTTAAGGCACGGGATAGAGCATTCGGATTTCCAGTGACCTCAGCAGCAAAGCGATCGCAGGGGTAAGTACTACTCTTCGTGATAAACAGAAGTAAATAGGTGCTGCAAGCATAGACAAAGCTGGCGATCGCGGCAAGCACCTTAAAGACATTCTTGGCACGTTTGGCTTGATAACTCTTGCGGCTGAGTGCCACATAAATCAAATAGAGAATCTGGATCGGTGCAGAGGCAAAGGTAATGACTGAAAAGCTCCAATTCTGGATATGTGCGAGCTGCTGGGCATAGACTGTGGCAATCTCATCGTCATCGAGATTGAGAAATAGACCGCGACTGACAACAATCCGAGTTGAGTTAGGCAGAATGCCATAGGTAAAGGCTACAGGGCTATCGTCTTCAATCCATCCGAGTCGCGGCACATGAATATTCTTAGTTTCGCAGAACTTCTCAATGATTTCGACCGCTTCAGGACTCTTGAGATCGAGGTCAGCCAAGGTAATCCATTGGGTGCGTTGATACTGCTTTTGGGTAACCTCGATAATCCAAGGGGACATGAAAAATAGCAAAATGCCCATTACGCCAGTACCGATACCAGCAACCATCCACCAACCCGATGTAATCGACAGACTAATGAGGCTAATGCCCCATAACCAAGCACCCAAGATTAGACCAAATACCAGCAGCACCGTAACGAACATGGCAAGTACAAAGATGTAGGTCGCCTTGCGATCGCCAGCAAGGGTAACGTTGGTTTTACGATAGCGACTGGCACTGGACTTAACCACAGAGGCTACATCATAATTGCGCTCCAGACGATCTTCGGGCATGGCTTCGAGCAGCAATCGCAGGGTGACAATCGATTTCTTTGACCACTGTTGTAGCTGTGGATCGGGATTGTCTTCAAATTGTTCGCAAATCGCGATCGCTTTATCGGCTCTGCCTGATTTCTGATAGGCTTTGACCATCCACATCTGCGCTTGGATGTAATCTTTGGCAGTGCGATCGGGGTGACCTTGACAATATTCTGAGAGGATCGCGATCACCTCGGTGTAGCGCTTCCGTAATAGTGCTTCTTTTCCTGCTTTGAGTGACATAGTGGTTTCCTAGACTTAATGGCTATATATTGGAACCCCTGCTGTGATTAAACCATAGAGTTTTCTCAAAATCTTTGGGTTAAACTTTGCTATTTCAACTAGTTTACTAATCAAGATAGATTTTCAGTCTATTAGGAAAAAGCGCCTAAAAAGGTGAAATTTGAAATAAGTTTAAACAGGGCTATTTCATTCTAAATAACGTCTTGAGCGTGTTAAGACTAAAACCAGCATTTCGTTGAGCTTGAGCCATATTTTGAGAATCATTATCTCGATACAAATTGAGGGCAAAGTTGCAAGCTAGGGCAAAAATTTGTACAAGTGGTGGAGTGCAAATGCGTGAGGCATCTTCGCCTTGAGTGACAGCTCGGACATCATGCACTTTGTTTTCAACTCCCCAATATCCCCGAATCCTTTGTGCAAAAGCTGATGCAGTATCTATAAAAGAAGCTTAGACACCAATATCTTGGTGTCTACTTTCGATCTTCTACAATAAAACGAGATCGCGAGAATGACAGTTTATAATTTTGGAGCGAAGACTAGAATTTCAGCATATTAATTCTATGTAAAGGGATCAGCGATCATTCGTTAAATCAGATCGAGCCTATATCCAAAAAGAGGTGCTTTGCGCTAATTACTCAATTGATTTAGCTACAATTATGGTGCAGTAAAGACGAACTTAGTACAAAAAAACTGATTTTTCTGTGTGTTAAAATTAGCTTTGTTCAGGATTAAACAGTTAAAGAATTCCGAAAATGACTCCATTTTTGATAGTTACAGACTTAGATGCTACCCTTGTAGGTAATCGTGCATCTCTACAAGAATTCAATATGTTCTTTATGGAACATCGTAAGACCTATGGGAGTAAATTAGTTTATGCTACAGGTCGATCTCTCAAACTATACCAAGATTTAGAATCCGAAGTTGATTTACTTCCACCCGATAGGCTTATCACTTCTGTTGGATCAGAAATTTATACTGCTGACAAACAAATGGATAGAAATTGGGCAAACCATCTTTCGAAAGACTGGGATGTAGAAATAGTTAGGCAGATTGCAAGTGAGTACGAGCAGTTAAAGCCTCAACCCAATTCAGAACAAGGTCTTTTTAAAGTTAGCTTTCATCTAAAACCTCAAGATAAAGCTATTTTAGAGGATTTGAAGCAGGAACTTAAGGCACAAAATATCAAGGCACAGGTTATTTACAGTAGTAATAAGGATGTTGACGTGTTACCTGAGCGAAGTGGTAAAGGGAAAGCCTTAAGTTATGTTCGGGAAGCTTTAGGAGTACCGTGTGATCGTACAGTTGCCTGTGGTGATTCTGGTAATGATATTACGCTTTTTACTGAAAATACTTTTGGAATTATTGTAGGAAATCCTAAGCCAGAGCTTAAAGAATGGTATGAGGCAAACAAAAGATCTAATGTTTATCTTGCTCGTAAAACCTGTGCTGCCGGGATTTTAGAGGGATTGAGTCACTTTGGTTGGATGAATGTATAAAAGGAGAGATTACTTTTCTTAGCATCTCTGAAAGTCATTTCAAACAAGGGTTATACCCGAAAGCTGGTTGTCAGTAATCTTAATTTAATCACCATTAGTAATGGTAGAATTAGCTTTGCGAGATCGGGCTATCAGTGTTCTTGCCAGAACCAAAAAAGATAACGAAAAAAGTCAGGAGACAAGAGGAGATTTTAGATCATCAGTCCTCTCTTCTTTTCTCTCAACCTATTTAACTGTCAGGAACAACGCTTCTTCAATATGCTCTCGAATATCACGGTCAACATCATAAGCAGTGTTGAGACATTCCCAAAGGAATAAATTGGAATCATAGTGGTGTCGCAACAATTGTATTTGCTTAGAGGTAAAGTCTAGAACTTGACCAATGTTGCGATGAGTAATCATGCTTGCACGCAGGTCTTGCACCCATAATTGACCATCCTCAGTAGTTCTCCACTGTCTAACCTCCTCTTCCGGACTCCATTCGTGCGGATGTCGATTGTATAGTTCTTGAAGTTGATTCTTTAATTCATTATTCTCAGCAAGTGTCAATGAATAATAGAGATCATGACTTAGAGAAACACCTGCTCCACCTATAGCTCGATCCAAGGTGATATTAAGAGCGTCATCTAACTTAAGAGTGGGATAGATGAATTTGCAATCAAAATTAGAATCAAGCTTTTCGGCTAGATCGTAATCAAATTTGGGTGCGAAGCTGTAGTAACTAAGCGCGAGGCTGTAGTAGAATGATCGCACCAAAGAAGGTTTATAAGGTGTCGATACAGAGAATGATTTTTCTTGCACCCATCGCAGAAAATCCTGTAATTTTTGATCGTTGGCTACTCGCGAATCAATTTCCTTTTTAATTTCTAGAAGTAAATCACTAGCATTCCGCAACAGCTCCATCGTTAGAAGAAATACCTCACGCCACCGTGGATCAGAGAAATTGCATATTAGTATTTGTAACAAGTCTATCTGTTTTGTTGGTTGGTTAGTGAGGCTAATTTCTCTTGCAACAAAGTACTCTTGCAAAGTCAAATGTGAAAATGAGTAAACTCCTCGCGCTCGCTCTACTAATAATCCATGCCGAGCTTCAATGGCTTTCAGCACTGCTTCGCTATCCGTCCGTAGCATTTCAGGATCGGAATCGACATCCCTTAAGTTCTGAAGAAACTCAGTGATAAAGTCTTCAATTCTCTTCTGTTTAAAGAACATCTCTTTCCGCAAAAATGTATGAAATGCAACATAACTGAGTAAATCTTCTCGCCGCCTTACATCCAGCTTTTTGTAAAGTTCATCTCGCTGGACATTACGTGTTGCGTCCCACTTCTTTAGCCAAATTTTTATGCCCTCTTCGTATAAATCAGCTCGTCTCCTAGGAAATTCTCCGCTCTCACCAAAGACAAAACATAATAATGTCAATAACAATGGATTACTTGCCAAACCTCGAATCGGGGCATTCTTCTGAAGGCTCTTCACAAAAGTTGTAGCTTTTAGGAAATCATTTTTTGCCCGAAACCAATTCTCTGCAAAGGTGGCAATCTGCTGGTCATCAAAGTCTGCGACTTCCACTACCGCATATCCCTGAAAGACATATTCGTTTGCCGCGATTCGACATGTAATGACAAAGAGGCTTTGACTAAATTGGAATGCCGCATCCTGAATCTTCAAAATCATCTTTTCCGTATGTTCCTTGCGTACTTCGTCTAACCCATCAAGCAAGACAAGGCTACGTCCATTCTGGAGAAGTTGTTGGACGCTCTTGACAGTGGAGATCCCACTTAACCTCTCATGAAAAGGTTGCGTTTGCAGACTCGACAACGATTTTGCTAAGTACTCCACTAGGGTTAGTGACTCTGGAGCCTCAGCAAAATCCTTCAACGTCACAAAAAATGGCACTTTATCTGCTGCAAAACTCCCAGTGATGCACTGCATCGCCAGATTTTTTAAAAATGTCGTTTTTCCTGCGCCTGGTTTACCCAGAATCATCAACCGTGGATGGTTCCTTACCACATCTAATCCCGGTTGACAATCTATACTACGTAATCGTTCATCTACTAAATGAATCCCCTCATCATTCAGTAATTCCTGCTCAGTTCTGAGCCTAGTCGGACGTTCCAGAATATTTACGTTGGTATAAATACCATTTTCGCCTATCAGTGCGATTGGTTGAGGCATATCGAGTACTCGCATTGTTCCACACTGCATCCGAAGTCTTTCACTGATCGCTTCACGGATTTGTTGAACTAAGAAATCGATTGCTGGAAGCGTCTCATCCCCATCTCTAGCGCGCAAGCCCGCAATAACCTCCCAATTAAGGTTTAGAACCTTACAAATACTAACAAACAAATCACTGCTGACTGATTTACCTCCAAAAAACTTGCCGATTGGTTGCCGCGTCACATCTAACCGTTTTGCCAGCTTGTCCTGAGTTATTCGCATTCCCTGCAATGCAATCTTAGCTTCTTTAATTCCTTCTGTTGTGGCGGTTAGTGATCGGTTGGACATGAATGTTGCCAAAAAATTTTTCTCATTATAGCTTACTCATCCTAAAATCACCCACTCCTCATACATAAGTCACTCACCAGCTATTACAAGGCTTTTGAGATATTACAAGGGCAACCAAATTATAGAAAATGCTCCATGAAGACTAATAAAACAAGCCTTGATCGCGAAGATAACTGGATGTTGATCATCGAATCGCTCATTCTCTTCCTCGCTACTTGGATAGCACCTCAAGCCGAATTCGCCATCTTCGCCCTCAAACTATGCTTTCAAATCCTCAAAAACATACGGCATAACCATCGACCACCAAAAAAAAGCCCCAAGCCACCCAAATCCCTCCAATAAAATTAGCTGGAGCAGGCTATAGAATTGTGTAATCAATTGCTCATTCCACCATAGGGACTTTTTGATTTGATTCGATGCCAGCAACTCTTCATATTTTCCTTTCTCCACCAAGTGACTGTGTTCCATCACATAAATCCATCAGCATTGTGAATGGTGACGGGTTCGTAGCCTAAGCCAGTAAGTCTTTGAATTAGATTTTGTTCGAGTTCTTGTTCTGATTGGCTCATTGTTTAGGGAAGGGGGGTTAGGATAATTTGGTTGATTCAGTTTCTGGTGCGAGATCGAGGTTGCGATAGATTTGCTCAATGGGAAAGCTTAAATTAATGCTTTTGAGTTCGATGGTGTCGCCTTCTTGGTAGTTAATAATTAACCAATCACCTGCTTCGTTTTTGTGATACAAATCCATTTCGATCGAGGTGGAACTAACTAATAAATAGTCTTGTAAGACTGGATTTTTGCGGTACAGTCTAAATTTGGCGCTTCTATCGTATGTCTCAGTACTAGGAGATAGAACTTCAACGATGAGGCAGGGATAGGTAATGTATTGGGTTGTGGTTTTATCGCGATCGTCGCAGGTGACACTGGCATCGGGATAGGTATAGTTTTTGGTTGCAACGATATTAATCTTGATGTCAGAATTGCCTGCTATGCAACTGGTATTTTCTAAATGACGATCAAACATGGCAGTAAGTCTGATGGCAAGACGACCATCATTAACGCTGCCGCCGCTCATGGCGTAAACTTGACCATCGATCAATTCGTGTTTTTCTAGTTGCTTCTCTTCCCAAGCAAAGTATTCTTCTGGGGTCATTTGCGGGGAGTTTTCTTTGGCTGCAATCATGGAAAATCACTCGTTGGCTGATTTTGCTACTATTTTAACGGTTTACACAAACATTTTTGCAGCAAACCTTTGCTAGACTAAAGAATAATAGGCTTGGAAGAGGTGTTTTATGGTGCAAGCACAGTTTAATTTGGATGAGTCGTTGTGGACATTTGTGCAACAATCTTGGCAGTATGGTTTTCAGAATCAGGATGAATTGATTCGGGTGGCGTTGGGGAAATTGCAACAGGAATTATATTCGTTGGAGATGTCGGCGGATCTATATGCAGAGGTTTATGCTGAGGATGCGGATTTGCAGGCTTTGACGGATAACGCGATCGCGGGTTGGCCAGAATGAATAGTTTGCGGCGCGGGCAGATTATTGATGTTGATTTGGAACCGACTAGAGGTTCTGAAACGGGGAAAGTTCGACCTTGTATCATTGTGACGAATGATGTTTACAATGCGCGTGTGCCTGTGATTCAGGTTGTGCCGATTACGGAATGGAATGAGAAAAAGGCGCGTATCTCGACGAATATTGACTTGGAGCCATCGGCAATGAATGGATTAACGAAACGATCGATTGCGGATTGTTTACAGACTCGTCCGATCGACCATCGGCAAAGGTTGGTGAGGGTACGGGGGCAGTTGAGTGGGGAAGATTTGGCTAGGGTTGATGGGGCAATTAAGCAAGTATTTGGCTTTGGTTAATGGTAAGTAGCAGCAATTACAGGCACTACACAAACATTTTTTGTAACAAGCCTTTTTTGAATTGTTCAGATAAATTGATTTACTTAGCAACGGCTTAGACTTTCGCTATCAAAAAATCAGCTATTCTTTCTTGCTCTGAAATACAGAGCGAAAAGATTGCTCTAGTTGTGCCTCAGCTTCAGTCAATTTTCCCTACTCTTCGTCTAATCCATAGTTCTCCCGTTTGCGAAAGGGGGGCGGCTTGGAGCCATGTCTCTACGTCCAGTGGTTTATCATGATTTCCAGCGATCGCCACGACACCGTAAGTGAACCGATCCGCGAGCGAACGCAGCCATACTGCCGCATCAGTAAGCTCAGAAAACAGTCCATTTTTGGTGTGGTCTCCCGCATGAATCAACAAATCACCCTCTGGGAAAAGAGAGATAGGCATATCAACATTATGTGTGTCCGAAACGATAACTAACCGCAACCATCCTGGAGTACGGGGTGTATCAACAGACATTATCGCTATATCTCTCATTTCTATCATGCCTCGTTCTTGAGCGAGTATCCTATTTATTCTTGATACAGGATAATGGTTTAACTCACCCGCCACAGAAGTTTTTGACAATTACTAACAGATTTTCATAGAGTCGGGTGCAGTGATTTGTTAGCTGTTTTTCCTGATATCTGCGGAGTAAACCTCAACCTGATATAGCATGTAAAATCTTGAGTTTTAATGATTCACTGAAATTATCTTCATAGATTAATGCTTCAATAATATCTGCTAATAGTTCCTTACTGATTTTTCCTTCAGCTACCCAAACTGCAATATTCTCCATTTCTACCACAAATTTTTTTACTGCATAATCATAACCATTCAATTCCAAAAAATAGCTACCTAGTGCAATGCTAGAACGTTTATTCCCATCTGTAAAAGCATGAAATTTAATTATAGAAAATACTAAATGAGTTAATTTGTCTTCTATTTTCGGATAGTAGCTATCATTTTGAATGTGTGCAAGGGGACTTTCTAATAATCCTAGATTGTTGATTCCAACTAGACCACCTGAATTATCAATAATCCAATCATGAACCTCAATTGCGTGATCAATATCAAAGTAAAAAATTATTTCATCCATTACCTATCTATCCTTGAGGCGTTGGAAGACTGCCAATGCTTCGGGATCGGCTAGTTGCTCTTGCAATGATCTGCTGGCTTCGCCTAAGAATTTCTCGAAATCAGATTCTGGAACTGTTTGAATATAAGATATTAATTTTTGATGTAGAGCTTCTCTAAAACTAAGATCTCGACTTGCCATTTTGGTACGGGCATCTTCAATAATAGGCTTGAGATAAGGGTTATTCCCTGCGTATTCAATCAACTGATCCAATTCTGAAGACTGGAGTTTACGTCCTAGTTGTGCTGATTTAACTTTCATTTCCTCAGCTAGACCATTTTCTACACTGGCGATTGCCCTGAGGACCTCAGCATAGAAGGTATCGCGCACATTATCTTTTTTCTCCAAATTTAAAATTTGCCTGTATTCTTGAGCATTTTCCTGAAATACCAGTTGGTAAATTTTATTTGTAAAGATGCCATATTTAGCTTTTCCCATATCTAAGTATGAATCTAAAGCATTGGTAAAAACTTGACGATAACTAAATTCTTGATAGGCAGAAGGCAGATAATTACAATCCCGTTGATTAATATATCTAGTGTGTCCCCCTGATCGCTCTGCTACTACTTCAATCACAATATCAAGGATACGAGAGCGGATCATGCGGGCACGATCGCTCTCTGTGAGAAGCATAGCAATATTGAGAGCAGCTCGAAAAGTAAATATACCTAAGACTGTTATTTTGGTACCCTCATTGATGAGGGTACCACCCGTAGTGTTAAGGAAATTCTTAAGCGCCTGCCCCTTGAGAACCTTATAGCCATTATTTCTCAGTTCTTCACTGTGACTAGCTATGTATCTTTCGATGGTGACATCATTAACCTCAAAAAGTGCTGCTAACTGCTGTTTCGTGAAAACCACAGCATCCTGATAGCGAGTGCCCCCTAACCCCAAATGCTCCTCAATTTTTTCTAGGGCATAACGGTTATTAAGGATATTTTGGCGATCAAGCTGAGAGTTAGTAAGGTCATTATCCACGACAATTATTCCCAAACAATCATTTCACTCTAGTATTATCACTTAAGGCGGACAGCTACCTATGTATTATGTATTATGTATTATAAGGAAAGTTTCAGTGTGTTTACGCTAGATTAGGTGATTATACTGAAAATTTCTGGGTAACACCCCCAATACAGTGAAATATCCAGAAAATTGCCGGGTAACTTACCGTTTTAGGTGAGTTATACGGACAAAGGCTGACCAATTTGACTGATCGCTCGCTTCCAAAATCAATTCTTAATGGAACCAAACAAGCTAACTCAACTGTCCTGTTTGTAAGTTCCAGAGACCTGCATAGATACCTTGCTGTGCAACCAGTTCTTCGTGTTGTCCCTGCTCCACTAGATGACCGCGTTCCATTACATAAATCCGATCGGCATTGCGAATGGTGGATAAGCGGTGCGCGATCGCGATCGTGGTGCGATTTACCGTAATGCGTTCTAGGGATTTTTGAATAGCCGCTTCGGTTTCGTTGTCCACCGCCGAAGTCGCCTCATCCAAAATTAAAATGGGGGGATTGCGTAGAACTGCGCGGGCGATCGCTAGGCGTTGTCTTTGCCCGCCTGACAGTTTTTGACCGCGTTCGCCCACAATCGTGTCATAGCCTTGAGGCAACTGCTCGATAAAATCATGGGCTTCCGCAATCTTTGCCGCTTCCACAATGCGATCGACAGAGGCATCAAAACTTCCATAGGCAATGTTTTCCAATACAGAGCCATGAAACAGAAACACATCTTGACTCACCCACCCGATACAGGAGCGCAAATCTTTGAGTTGCAGTTCTCGAATGTCAATGCCATCTAACGTAATTTTGCCCGATTGAATCTCATATAGTCGCATGAGCAGCTTCACGAGCGTACTTTTGCCTGAGCCCGTCGCGCCGACGATCGCGATCGTCTTACCCGCAGGAATCAGCAGAGATAATTCCTTAACCACGGGATGCCTATCCTTATAGGCAAAGGTAACATCATGCAGTTCGATTTCCCCTCTGATTTTTGAGGAGGTTCCATGGGTGCTTGACAAATCGCTGTGGGGTAGCGTCAGATGTCCAGAATGAATCTCGATGGGTGTATCGAGTAAATCTAAAACGCGATTGGTGGAAGCCATTGCCCTTTGATATTGATCGAGGGTTTCACCCAAGCGGGTTAAGGGCCAGAGCAGTCGTTGGGTGAGAAATACCATGACGCTATAAGCACCGACCGAGAGCCTTCCCGCCACAGTTTCAATACCTCCGAGATAGAGAATCGCAATAAACCCAGCAAATACCGCGATCCGAATTAGAGGGACAAAGGCGGCGCTGAGCGCGATCGCATGGCGATTACTTTGACGGTAGCGATTGCTTTCGATTTCAATTCGTTTTTTCTCGTATGCCTCGGTCGTAAAGCTTTTAATCGTGGTGATGCCGCTGAGATTATTCGATAGTTGACCGTTGAGCAGGCTTACCTTTTCGCGCACGGCAGCATACCTTGGGGCTAGCCGACTTTGGAAAGCGATCGAGCCCCAGAGAATGAAGGGCATCGGTAAGATCGCCATTCCCGCGACGCTGGGCGCAAGGTAAAAGAAGGCTCCACCAATAATCAGTACGGTGGTTGTAACCTGCAATACCTCATTCGCGCCACCATCGAGAAATCGTTCCAATTGATTAATATCATCGCTGAGAATCGACATCAATCCGCCCGTGCTGCGCTCTTCAAAATAAGCCAGTTCTAATTCCTGTAAATGGCTATAGGCATCTAATCGCAGGTCGTGTTGAATATTCTGGGCTAAATTTCGCCACAATCGCGCAAAGGCATACTCAAAGATAGACTCTAAGCCCCAAATCACCGCACTCACGAGCGATAACGCCAAAAGCTGGCTGGGGATATCGACAATCCCCATACGAGCAATCAGGGAATCTTGTTTTTGGACGACCACATCAACGGCTGCCCCAATCAGTGCGGGTGGAGCAAGGTCAAAAATCTTGTTGAGAATCGAACAGGTGGTCGCTTGTACGATCAGTGGATTGTAGTGATGTCCGTAGTTCAGCAACCGTATGAATGGATGCTCTGAAGATTTCTTAGGGGTTTTGGATGGGAGTTTGGTCATTATGTTGGTATGGTTTGAGGAGTTGGGGAGTTTCGGAATTAGTCTTAAATGGGAATCAGTAGGGGCAGTGCCCCAGTGCCTGCCCCGTGGGATTTAGCGCAACGACAGGATGACCTTAATTCTCAGCAGCGATCGCTTTTTGAGCTGAAATTCTCACAGTTGCATAGTAGATCGCCCAAGTGTTGGGATTTTCGGCAAATGCATCATAGTTCTCGATGTCTTGGAGCGTTACCTCACCTGTGGCGAGATATTGCTCGGCAAGCTGGGCGGTGGACATTTTCATCATCATGGCTAACTCTGAGCCACCTTGAGAGGCAGGCGCATCATGCTCTACGGACAGTTGCTGCAAGCCCATTTTTTGCAGGATTGCTGGCAACTTGATGCCTAGATCGTAGTCAATGCCTTTATTTCCAAAGATTCTCAAAATCGCTTGATTGATGCGTGCAAAAGATTGGCAGGTGGCTTCGCCACCAGCGATCGCTCTTGCCGCAGAAAAGTCAGGCTCCTCGATCGCCAGCCATCCACCTGGTTTCAGTAGATCTACCAGTTTGGACAGTACCTCTTGAAAATTGGGGAGGTGTATGAGCACATAACGGGCGTGAATGAGATCGAAGGAACTCACCTCTAGTGGAAGATCGCGGATATCCCCCTCGATAATGCGGACATTCGGAAGGCGGATATCGGTAAGAAAGCGCGTGTCTAGATCGACAGCGACCACTTCGCCATTTGCTCCGACAACTTCTGCCATCCATTTAGCGATCGACCCTGCCCCAGCACCCACTTCAAGGCAATGCCAAGCTTCTGTCAGTCCTGTTGCCAAAATGCGTTGGCGGCTTGCAGGATCGAATACGCGCTCGATCGCCTGAAGTCTCTTAAGTTCGCTGTCGCGAGCTGTATTGGTAAAGATGTACTTGGAATCTGACATGCTCAATCCCTTTTTCTAGCTTTAACCTTGAATTAAACCTGCAATGATATTAATGCTCATTGCCACAATCATCGTATTAAAAAAGAAAGAAAAAATGCCATGAAATAAAGATAATCGCCGCAGCGATCGCGATCGAATAGCCACGTCTGAAACCTGACTGGTCATACCAATTACAAAAGAGAAGTATAGAAAATCCCAGTAGTCCGGTTCAATATCATCGGGGAAGTCCAAACCGCCTGCATGACTATCTTTTAGGGTTTTATGATCTTGATAATATTCATGGGCATAATGCATGGCAAAAATTGTATGCACGAGCAACCAAGACCCAATAATCGTTACGCCTAAAAGCGTTACCCGCAAAATCAATAGCTCTGTTTCAATACCCTTGGTATCTCGGAGCACAAAGCCGATCGCCAGAATACTGGCACAGGCCGCCGCCACAATTAAGCTCAAAATCACCAAACGTCCTTCGTCTTGGCTCTGGGCATTGCGGCGCATGTTCTCGGGTGTTCCTTTGAGCATCAACAACCAAGTTAATCCTAAAAAGCAAACCATGCCTGCATCCCACATACAGAGCAGGTGCGTAGAGAGCTGAAACCGAGATGGCAGTAAAAAGGAAATAATTACAGCAACGAAGATAGAAATTAGAAGTCGGGGACGCACGCTCCAATGCCGAGGGAGTTTAGGTCGATGCAAAGGATTCATACATTAAAAGCCTCAAATTCAAAGATTTCTGACTTCGCTTAGCGTCCGTGGTTTGAGTGGAGTCGAAACCTAAACCTCTATCGTAGGGGCAATTCATGAATTGCCCCTACGAATTCTAAAGAATTCCCAAATCCTAGAGCGATCGCGTTCCTTCAGGCGGAACCACAAAGGCATAATCGCTAACCACCTTGCCGCCGATCATATGTTCTTGCAAAATCTGCTCTAGGACGGACTCAGTCACCGAGTGATACCAAACGCCTTCAGGATAAACCACTAAAATTGGGCCCAGTTCGCATACCCTCAGACAATTTGCCTTCGTCCGAAAGGTATGCGCTTCGAGATCGAGTTCCTTAATCCGTTTTTTGAGATAGTCCCAAACTTTTAGCCCGACTTCCTTTTGGCAGCAGAGGGGCTTGGTCTGATCGGCACAGAGAAAGAGATGTCGCTCGATTCGGTCGATCGAGAGCTTTTGAACGCGATCGCGCAGGATTTTCTCAATCTCTGATGGAATCGGGTCAGACTGGATCTGTTCCAAATCTGTACCAGATTCTTTATCTAAGGCAGCATCTGCGATCGCCACATCAGGGGTTGATTTCATTAATCTGCTTTTTGGTATTGCGAAATTGATAAGCGGGATTAATCCCAGGCAAGCCCAACATCTGACGCACAGCCACATCGACGACAGGGAATTCGATTCTGCCCTCTTGGTCAAAGACCTTTTCGCCAAGAGCGTTAATCAACACGGTTTGGGGTACTAAACCTCTGTAGTAAAAGCCTTCATCCGTAGGGGAATAGTTAGAAGTGTCGGGGTCTAAACTATCGACGGGTACGGGAATTAAGGTCAGGTTTTTGGTATAAAAAGCCTGCATTTGATTGAGCAATGGGGAGAAGAGTTTGCAGTCAGAACTATCATCGACATAAAACAACAGCAACGCCCCTCGCCCTAGTCGTAGAGATTCTTTGAGGTTGACTCTCGCAGGTACGAGCGAACCATTTCCACCATAGAGCGCAAAGATATTGCCGTCATAGCGATCGTCCGTCAAAACTGCCGAAGCCGAGGGAGAGAGCAGCCCCGATAACCCGACGATGCACAAAAATGCGATCGCTAAGGTAAGTCCGCGCTGTAAAAACCTCGCTAAACCTCGACCCAATAACAAACTTAAACACCCATGCAGGCGATCGGATAACCAACTATTCATCGTATATTCCAAGCTATGTAAAAGCTATTCACAAGTGCTAGCTATGGATAACAACTTAGCACTCATGGAACCCATGGGCGCGAATCAAGTCAAAAAATTCTTTCTTCATGTGGGGGTCGCTTCTAAATGCCCCGCGTACGATCGAGTTGATCATTTTGGTTTCTGGTTCCTTGACCCCGCGCCAGCTCATGCACATGTGCTGGGCTTTGATCACAAACGCTAAACCCTTAGGCTTAATCAGATTTTCGATCGTGTCAGCCACCATAACAGCCGCTTCTTCTTGAATGTGCGGGCGACTCATAACCCAATCAACTATGCGGTTAAACTTTGAAATGCCAATGACGCGATCGCTTGGCAAAATGCCCACCCAAGCTTGACCGACGATCGGGACAAAGTGATGAGAGCAGGCAGAACGCACGGTAATCGGGCCTAGTGTATAGATTTCATCTAATTCTTTAGCATTGGGGAAATCGGTGACCTTGGGCATGGGATGATAGCGCCCTTTAAACACTTCATCGACATACATTTTGGCAACGCGCCGTGCTGTTTCTCTGGTGTTGTGATCGTTTTTGGTGTCGATAATCAAAGAGTCAAATACGCTTTGCATTTTGGCTTGAATTTCTAATTTCAGTGCCTCTCTCTCTTCGTCGCTGAGATGATGCGCAATGCTGTCATTGGCAAAATAAGGATCGCCAGCCGCTTCGATGCGATCGCGAATAACTTCCGAAATAGGCTGTTGGATCAAAATTTGCTCTAAGGATGAAATTGCCGATCGCGAATCTCTCGGATCGTTATCAGGATTGACAGCAGCAGGACGGGGGACTGAAATTGTCATGTTAATTTAAAACTTTTGCTTGACGATACAAAGGAATTTTGGTTGTGGCAGGGTGTGCTAAATCCAGAGAAACCCAAACTTAAAGATCTAAGGGGCTAAACGATCTTGAATATTGACAAGATCGACCCAGATCTGATTGCCACAGGCTACGATCGCTAAATCCCACGAAAGAACTTAACAACGAACAAGCAGCAGGACTTTAATCATTACCGATCTGTCGGAATCTATCTTCTGCCCATAGATTGAATTTTTTATATTGACTTAATATTCACTTTTACAATTCTAAATCAAGGAACAATTAGTTGTTCGCAATCTTCCATAAAATCGCCCAAAAGTTCTGAATATATAAATTCTTCAAGCTCGGAATCCTACAGATAATTTCATCTCTGAGTATTTCTACTTATGGAAATGAGAACTCACGCGTTACAACACCCCTGCATTGGGCATGAGAACCAAATCGGTAATTACGGCGCTGGGGGGTAGGGTCAGCAAACTTAAGATTGCTTCAGCTACCGTTTCGGGTTGTAACATCATTTTGCGATCGAAATTTGCCGCTACTTCCGCACCCAAACTATCCCACAAAGGCGTATCCACAGAGCCAGGGCAAATGGACATGACTTTAATACCGTGCGATCGCTCTTCCGCCGCCAGTGCTTGGGTGAGCCCTAAGATGGCAAACTTACTGGCGCTATAGGCTCCCCAACTGGGAAATGCCTGTTTGCCCGCGATCGAGGCAACATTGACAATCGTGCCATGACCTTGCGATCGCATCGTGGGTAAAACCGCTTGAATGCACTGAAACACGCTGGTGAGATTTAAATCCATGAGGCTTTGCCAAGTGGCTAAGGGCATATCAATAATTTCGCCCACATAAGCCATCCCTGCATTGTTGATTAAAATATCGACCCCACCTAGGTTTGCGATGACATTTCCGATCTGGCTTGCCACCTGATCGACATTGGCTAAATCGATCGCGTAGGTTTTTGCTTTGGCTTTGGTTTCTGCCACCACCCCTACCAACTCGATTGCGACATTAGCAGGATTGCGACTGACTAGAGCAACCTCTGCCCCTGCTTGGAGCAATTGCAACGTCACCTGTTTGCCGATGCCGCTACTTGCGCCCGTGATAATAACTTTTTTCCCAGCCAGATCGCTCGCCATAGTAACCCACTTAACTCGTGTTTTTTCTCAGTATGCAATAGTATTGAGCAGACTTATCGCGTAAAAGTGGGAGCCAAGGATTCATTTATGCAAACACCAATCTGGCCGTACATCACCCCCGGTATCTCTGACGATCTATTTGAGCGCTTACCTGGTATTCCCATGAGTAAGTGTGAAGTCAGGCTGTTGATGATCGGTCATCTGCGTTTGCGTGCCAACTCTATACTGTGGGATATCGGTGCAGGTACGGGCACTATTCCAGTGGAAACGGGGCTCATGTGTCCGAATGGGCGAGTCGTCGCGATCGAGCGTGATGAAGATGTTGCCGAACTGATTAAGATCAATTGCCAAAAATTTGGGGTTAAGAATGTCGAGATTATTGTGGGTAGTGCCCCAGAATGTCTTGATATACTAGGGGAAGCGCCCGATCGCATCTGTATTGAGGGCGGTCGCTCGGTCAAAGAGATTTTGGAATATTGCTGGCAACGTCTGGCGATCGGCGGCAGGGTGATTGCCACAGCCAATACCCTAGAGGGGCTGTACGGTATTTCTGAAGGCTTCGCGCAGCTCCAAGTTCGCAATGTGGAAGTTGTCCAGTCTTCAGTCAATCGTTTAGAAGCCAGAGGGACTCGCCAAACCTTTGCAGCAGTCAATCCGATCTTTATTCTCAGTGGCGAAAAATTAGAATAGCGTTAATAAAATCAGACAAAAGGAATAGGGAGAAGATGAAACCTTTGACTAGGTGCATTCCTGATAGCGTTCCTTAAACTTCTTTTGTTGAATATTGTGATCGACAATGGGAGTGGAATAGTTGCGTTTTTTGCACTGGTGGGGAGGAATATTACCACTGAGCAACTCGGCTTGGGTGAGTCCGCGCAACTCAGGCAACCATTGGAGGATGTATTCTCCTTCAGGATCGTATTTACGGGCTTGGGCGATCGGGCTAAAGATGCGCATGGGCTTGGGATCCATGCCGCTAGAAGCGCTCCATTGCCAGCCCCCATTATTTGCGGCAAGATCGCCATCAATCAACTTCTGCATGAAATAGCGTTCTCCCTGCTGCCAGTTAATCAGCAAATCTTTAGTGAGAAAACTGGCGACAATCATGCGACAGCGGTTATGCATCCATCCCGTTTGGTTTAACTGTCGCATCGCCGCATCGACGATGGGATAACCCGTTCGTCCTTCGCACCAAGCTTCAAAATATGTGGGATTTTCATCCCACTCAAATCGCTGCATCTTGGGGCGATAGGCAGTGTCTGCGAGTTGAGGAAAGTAAAAGAGAACGTGTTGATAAAATTCGCGCCAAGCCAATTCCTGTCGCCAAGTTTGAATGCCAATCTGCTCTTCATTGCTCCGCACGCGATCGCTTGCCATCACCGTAGCAGACCAGACACGACGAATTCCAACCGTACCAAATCGCAAGTGCGGACTCAACATCGAGGTTCCAGCATTCGCAGGAAAGTCTCTTCCCTCCTTGTAGCGCAAAATGCCATTGGAATCGCAAAAGGCTTCCAATAATTGTAACGCTTCTGCCTCACCCGATTTAGCGATCGCTTGATCGTGGCTAAATTCCAAATCTTTCAGGCTTGGTAGGGAAATCGCGGCAACCTTGTCATCGTTCGGTAAGCCCAATAATTTCTGAGGTCGCTCGCAGGGGGCAGGTTTGGGTTTGTCGATCCAATTGCGCCAAAAGGGGGTGTAAACCTTGTAAGGTTCGTGTGCTTGCGTCGCGATCGCATCGGGAGCATGTAACCCAATATCGACGAATCCTCTAACCTCGATACCATTTGCTTGCAGGGCTGCTTTGGCAGCATTGTCCCGCGAGATCGCCAAGGGTTCTACATCCTGATTGAAAAAAACTCGATTTGCCCCCAAACTTTGGGTGAGGTGCAAGAGCCTTTCTACGGGTTCGCCATAGAGAAAGAGGAGCTTACTACCGATCTCTGCATAGCTCTGCTCGAGTTCTTGGAGGCATCCCAACATAAAGTCCACCATGCCGCCACCCACCCCATTACTTTTAAGAATGGCAGGATCGAAGATGAACGCACCCACAACCGCACCAGCGATTTGTGATGCTGCCTCAAGGGCGGGATTATCGTCGATGCGCAGATCGCGACGATGCCAGACAATCGTGACATCTTGGGTGCGATTGGAATTGTTAACGGGCATAAATTCTCATTCCTGGCG
Organism: Tumidithrix helvetica PCC 7403; assembly: GCF_965232925.1. Taxonomy (NCBI): domain Bacteria; kingdom Bacillati; phylum Cyanobacteriota; class Cyanophyceae; order Pseudanabaenales; family Pseudanabaenaceae; genus Tumidithrix; species Tumidithrix helvetica. Next base: position 105,970 of record NZ_CBDDRA010000004.1, on the reverse strand, counting down.
GCGTTTTTCCTAGCGACGTTTTTTGTTGGGGGCGATCGCTTCGGCTTGAGCAATTTCAGCATCGAGAATGGTTTGACCCGTGGCAGCCAAAAAGACATCATCGAGGCTAGGGCGCGATTGCGACAGACTGAAAATATTCACCCCAGCGTGGCTGAGCATATCCTGAATTTTGCTTACCGCATTCACATCGGGGGTAATCACCAGATTGATCGCATTGCCCTGGGCAGCGTTAATCAGGCTACTGCGCACAAACGGTAAATCGCGAATCAATGTTAAGGCTTGTTCCGCCTCTTGGCGATCGGCAAACTCCCGAATTCTCACGGTCAAGCGATCGCCGCCAACTTTAGACTTCAACTCCTCAGGCGTGCCCTCTGCAATCACTTTGCCCCGATCGAGGATTCCTACGCGATCGGCAAGGGCATCAATCTCTTCGAGATAATGGCTGGTTAATAAAACCGTGACGCCAGAGGCACGCAGTTTGCGTAAAAATTCCCAAATGGCGATGCGGGTTTGAATATCGAGTCCTACAGTCGGTTCGTCTAAAACCAATACTTGCGGCTGATGTAATAGTCCTGATGCCAAATCTAGGCGTTTTTTGAGTCCACCTGAATAAGTACCCGTGAGCTTATCGGCATACTCAGCGATTTGCAGCAAATCCAAAACAGCCTCAATCCGTTCCTTAATCTGGGCTTTGGGTAAATGATAAAGTGCTGCCTGTAAATTTAAGAGTTCGCGACCTGTAAGGACTTTATCTAGGGCAACTTCTTGAGCCACATAGCCAAGCCTTTGTCGAATTGCTCTTGGTTCGGTTGCGCCTGCAACGGTGATAACGCCTGCGTCAGGTTGGGTGAGCGTACAGATGCAACGCAGAACGGTGGTTTTGCCAGCCCCGTTAGGACCAAGTAGTCCGTAGATTTGCCCTTGGTCAACGGTCAGAGAAATTCCGTCTACAGCAACGGTACTACCATAGGTCTTTCGTAGATTTTCGATTTGTAGTGCCAGACGCATGAATGCCTCTATCAGTAACTAGTTTAGGTAAATGAGTAAGTGTAAGTAGGATGAATATTACTTTCTATGAACTAATTTTTACACATCTGCACTTACATCTGCATTTACGTTTGCATGCCGTTTGTATGCTTACTCGTGTGCCACTGTGAATTTATTGAATACCTGTAAAGAGTTCATAAAGCGACTGACGAAGCAATTTATTATTACAAAATATTAAGTTCTGACGGCAATAGATTGACTTAATGACAAATATTAACTTTGTTTAAATTCCGTCCTGAAAAATCCTTAATCATCTATTCTAGGCGTATGAAATAACTTGGAATAAAGATTTAACAGTAATTAGGTAAATTGTTTATAAAAAACATTTAAGTTTTTAATTCAATCCAATCTAGCTTCTGACTAAACTTAATTAATAAGTTATTTTTAATTATCTATGTGTTGTTAAAACATATGGAGTTTGTCGAAATGACAATGAAGTTCAGTCTAAGATTTAGTAAAACGACCTAAATTAAACTCTAGGCTTTGTTTTGGTTAGGGGGGTTGGGGAATATATAAATGTCTGGCAATGGTCATCTCGATTTAGTTCTAGCAACTAATTGAAACGATTTACTTAGGTTTATACTAAGTTATTCGCAATATTAATTGTTCAGCTAACAAAATTTAAAACGGAAGAAATTCATAGCTTTAAGTAAGCGGAATCTTAATATCCACGTCTGATGTTCTACGTAGATTTTGGGAGCCAGCTTATATAGTTCTTACTTCGTTTTAGATCTAAATTCAAGATATATAGCAATCCTAAATGAGTTGTAATTAATTTGTAGCGCGGGCATCTTGTCTGCAAGGGCTAGAAGCCCGTACTACGTTCGCAAACAATTTAAGGATCGTGCTATAGCTGTTGCGATTTAGTCATTCCCTGCAAGGAAATAATTAACGCAAACTATTTTAGATAAGTGCTAAATCTATGCCAGCAATTAACCGTGTTTTAGAAGATAAATCTCGTGAAGCCGATCGAATGTATCTCACAGATAGCGATCTCGGGTTGCTAGAGAGGTATGCAAAAGACTTTGCGAATCGAGCTAAAACCTATAATCTTTTGCGCGATCGCAACGAAGCCATTGTGAAGCAGTCGATCCAGATGCTTGCACTAAACTATCCAAGCTTAGTCGAAAAGCTTGCCGATCGCTGTAAATACGATATGTCCAACGTGTTGCGATATATTGCTTTGGCAATTTTGCGCGATGATGAGCAATTTTTTCGCGATCAGATGGGGGACTGGCTGTCAACCGTACTCTGTTCTTATCAGGTTTCAACAGAATGTTCGATGGCATACCGCAAAATGCAAGAGTCAATTAATACCCAACTACCCAGTGAGTGCGCCATTCTGGTCAAGCCCTATATCGATATGACTGTAATGTCATTATCCAGAAATGACTGATTTTGAACGGCAACCACGACTAACTACATTTCCGTTAATTAATTTCTATCTTTTAGCTACTTAGAACAGGAGAAGTGTAATCATGAATGACTTTAAGCCCATTACTCTCAGTCGCTCATCCAGTCCAGAAGAGCGTCAAATGGCTTTACAGCAGATCTATGCCCAAGTGCTAGAAAGACAACCCTACAAATTTGAACACAAGTTGCTGGCTAAGCATGAGAAAGAGTTTCTGAGTGGCAAGTTGGGCGTGAGACATTTTTTACATGCACTAGCGTGTTCTCAGGTCTATCAAGATAGCTTCTATTACAACTGTTCTAATCTCAAGTTTATTGAGCTTTGCTTTAAGCATTTTCTAGGTAGAGCTGTACTCGATCATGCGGAGATTAAAGTCTTTACAGACATCCTAACAAAGCGAGGCTATGAGGTGGTCATCAGTGAAATTCTTGGTTCTGAGGAATATCGTAAAGCCTTTGGTGGCTTCACCGTACCCCATGCTCGGACGTTGAAATTTTATCCCTCCACGCAGAATTTCTTGCAATCAGAGATTATCAAACACGAACATGTTGGGCAGCATGGCAGAATTGTACCTACACTCTACTGGCATCAACTGGGACTAGATTGTACTGGGGGCGTCTGCCGTCATCCTGAAGTTGATGGGGACTATCGGATTGAGGAAGATACAGTCAAACCCGATGCTGTGGCAGATGAAATTGAGGAACTTTTAAAAATGCTACAAGAAGATGACGCCAAAAGAGCGTTGCATAATTTATCAGATAACCAGCGATCGCTGCTCCGCAATTTGGTAGGTAAGTGATATGACGAAGTACTAAGCGTATTTTGCAGTAATTCCTATAGCCGCTGCCATACAGCATCCGATCCTCTCCCAATCTAAGGGATACAAGAGGATCGGATGCTTGTTTGAGTCCAGACTTTTCGACTATTTCCCAAGGATTAATATAGAATTACCTAGCGATCGCCAAGTTCGTTAGATATAGCAATCATGCCTGATGCATACGCAATTTTTTCTTTTCCTAGGATCGTAGGGGCAATTCATGAATTGCCCCTACAACATGCAAATCAAATAGGATTGCTATATCGACATGTTCTCTAAGCGATCTGGATTTGAGCCATAGGATGGGTGAATTGTGCAGGAACTTCAAAGATTGGAACAGATTATTTGTACGCTGCGGCAGCTAACAAGTCTGAATCTCTTATCAGGTTGGTATCGACAAGCCGATCTAGATGCATCCACAAAATGGCAGCCTGTCGCGATCGCGCAGTCCAGTCGAGGACAGGATATGTTGAGTTTCGCACAAAATGAAACGGGCATTCATCTTCGGCAAACTTGGACTGTTCCTCACAGAGAACCTCTTTCGCTACAGGGAGCCACTGCCAGACTGAGTTCGATCTGGTGGGCAGATTTTGCTGCAATATGGGTGAATGGACGCAGAGTACTGGAGGGAGATTTATTCGATCGGGAATGTCGGCTGTTGCTGGGTGAGAATCTGGAAGTCGGGCAGGAATTTTTACTTGAGATCGAATTGAATAGCCCCAAACACGATCGCGGCGCGTTACAAAAATCTGAAGTCCTGATTGAATACCCCCATAAGCCTTGCGATCCTGGTAAATTGGCCGACGAGTTGGCAGTGATTCAAGCCTATTTGCCAATTCTCCATACGCAGTCGGAATTGGAGAGAGATTTGTCAGAGGCGATCGCGCAATTGGAAACTTTACTGGCTGATGATGTTAGTGAGCGCAGCCTCACCGAATTGGCAAAAATTAGAGATTCGCTCTTACCGATCGGTAAATTTCTCAAGCAGAGGAGGGTTTATTTACTGGGAAATGCCCACATTGACGTGGCTTGGCTATGGGCGATCGCAGAAACCAAAGACGTCGTGAAGCGCACCTTTGCCTCGGTTTTGAATTTACAAAAACAATATCCAGAGTTAATTTTCAATCAAAGTACAGCCCTATCCTATGCTTGGATGGAACGAGAACAACCCGAACTATTTGCTCAAATTCAGACGGCAGTGCAGAAGCGACAATGGGAACTCACAGGCGGCATGTGGGTGGAACCAGACTGCAATTTGCCCAATGGCGAATCGCTGATCCGTCAGATTCTCTATGGCAAGAATTATTTCTTAGAGAAGTTCCAAACCGAGATCGAAATTGCTTGGCTACCCGATACCTTTGGGTTTAACTGGCAATTACCGCAAATCCTTGTAAAAAGTGGGTTTACTGCCTTTGTTACCCAAAAACTGATGTGGAATGACACAAACAAATTTCCCGAGCAAATCTTTTGGTGGCAGGGGTTGGATGGCAGTAAGATTTTCACCTATTTTAGTAACGAGATCGGTCTGGGCATCGAACCTGTGGCGATCGCAAAGTTCCTCTCAGGGCAAGAACAAAAGCATGGTATCCAAGACGGACTCTGGCTCTATGGTGTTGGCGATCACGGGGGTGGCCCCACAGCGGATATGCTCGATCTTGGGCGGGAGTGGGCAAAATCCGATATCTTCTTTACGGTGGAATCTGGCACAGCCGAGAACTTCATTCTCTCGCTTAAGGCATCGATTGAGGAATCCAATGCGAATATTCCTACTTGGAATGATGAATTATATCTAGAGTTCCATCGCGGCACCTATACAACCAAAGCCGATCAAAAGCAACAGCACCGACAAACTGAAATCTTACTGGGTAATGCCGAGAAACTCTGCGCGATCGCAGCGATCGTCAAAGCGGTAAATTATCCCAAAGCTAAACTCGATCTGGCATGGCAGGGCTTGCTGATCAATCAGTTTCATGACATTTTACCAGGCACGTCGATCCCTAAAGTATTTGAAGATGCCGATCGCACTTGGTCGGAAGTTCGAGATGTTTGTAATGAATTGATTGCAGAAGCGATCGCATCTCCTCCCTTATCTAATCGAGAACCAGCTAACCAAGTATGGAATTTGCTAAACTGGTCGCGCTCCGAACTGGTTGAGATTCCCAAAGAATTCCATAGCGATCAAAATCTTATTGAGGATTCTTACGATATCCAGCAAAGTAACCAATCGGAACTGATCCCCACACAGCAAACAGAAAATGGAATCCTGTTTAGGGCTACGGATATCCCAAGCATGGGAACTTGTGGATTTCAGTTAGTGCAAACACAAACGCCGCAGTCAGTCTCTGTTCCCCCATTAAGTATTTCAGAAGATAGCACTGCCATCTATTTAGAGAATCAATATCTCAAAGTCACCATCGATGCTCAGTCTGGTGAGATTTCGCAAATCTTTGATAAGCGTTACCAGCATTCCCTATTACGTCAACCCTGCGAACTACAATTTTTTAGCGATCGCGGACAATATTGGGATGCTTGGAATATCGATCCTGAATATGAAAGCAAACAACTTTCTGGGCTTCGGGTCGAAGGAATTTCTATCCACGAGCGAGGTGCGATTCGAGTCACCTTAATGGTTGTAAGGCGGTTTGAGAATTCGCAATTCCAGCAGGATATTCAACTGAATGCCTATGATGATCACCTTACCGTGAAAAATTGGGTGGATTGGCAAGAAGAGCATACCCTCGTAAAAGTGGCTTTTCCCGTCAGTTGGCGATCGCCCTTTGCTACCTACGAAATTCCAATGGGAGCGATCGAGCGCAGCACCTTGGGCGAAACTGCTGAAGCCAAAGCAAAATTTGAAGTGTCCGCACAGTTCTGGGCAGATATTAGCAGTGACGGGATCGGTTTGAGCGTTCTGAATGATTGCAAATATGGCTATGATGCCAAGCCAGACCAACTCAGACTAACGCTGTTGAGAAGCCCTAACTTCCCTTCGCCCCAGAGCGATCGCGGACAGCATGAGTTTACCTATCGCTTGGTTCCGCATCAAGGCAGTTGGCGCGAGGCGGGAATCGTGCAACAGGGCTATACGTTAAACCATCCTTGCCTGTTGAATTTGGCATTAAGCCAAGAGAACTTCAGTTTTCTGCGTACTTCTGCGCCCAATATCATTCTATCTGCGATGAAGCAATCTGAAGATCGATCGGGGTGGATTCTCCGTTTTTATGAATCCTTGGGACAGCCTGTAAGCACAGATATTTCCTTGCCACCAAACCTATGCATGATTTCTATTCTAGAATGCGATCTGATGGAAAACCCGATTTGTGAAGTGCAATGCTCAGATCGCCAATTCTCTACAAACTTTCTACCCTACGAAATCAAGACCTTTAAGCTGCTCCTATGCAAAAATTAGAGATAAGCAAATAGAACTTTGCTAAAGTAAGCCTTGTTTTTTTTTGCGTATAATTACAGAGGCTAGACTACCAGCCGACATTCAGCAGGTGTTTTTTGAAAATCAGCATTTATCGAAAAAACGTTATGAATAAAGCATTTTGGGCATTTTCTGTTTTTTTGAGACTCATGGTAAGACCATCTAATTAATAATACTTTCAATAAAAATCTCACTATTGAGAATAGGTTTTTTAAAACCCTGATTCTTGCGTTGTAAATATTTTTTTGCCCAGATCACCTGCTGAATGTATAACAGATCGATCGCATCTTCCCAACAGAAATGGATAGTAAATTAAAGATCAAAGCCCCTAACACTTATTAGATAAGTATTAGAGGCTTCAGAAGTAATTCAGCGAATTAGTTCAAACTTCGGAATCTAGTGAGCAGCAACGAGATCGGGTGCTTTGACTTGGGCTAAAAGCTCATCAAGGTTTGTACCTTCAATTACTTCAGCTTCGAGTAACTTCTCAGAGATAGTCTCCAATAATCCGAGGTTCAGTTTGAGAATTGCCAAGGCTCTCTCATGGGCAGACTCGACGATATCCTTGATTTCGTTGTCGATCGCTTCGGCAGTCGCAGGGCTGACAGCACGGCTTGCGCTCTGACCACCTAAAAAGTCACCTTTGCTTTGTTGATAGGCAAGAGGGCCTAATACCTTGCTCATGCCATAGCTCGTCACCATTTGTGCAGCAAGATCGGTTGCCCGTTGCAGATCGTTCGATGCACCCGTAGTGATACTTCCAAAGATCAACTCTTCTGCCGATCGCCCGCCTAACAGGGTAGCAATTTGGGCTTCGAGTTCTTCCTTGCTGAGTAAAAAGCGATCTTCCGTAGGTAACTGAAGGGTGTACCCTAAAGCTGCCATACCACGGGGCACGATCGAGATTTTTTCTACCTTGCCACTACCTGAGGCAAGCGCACCCACAAGGGCGTGACCGACTTCATGATAGGCAACAATCTTCTTCTCTTTGTCGTTAAGAACGCGACTCTTTTTCTCTAGACCAGCCACCACACGCTCGATCGCTTCGGCAAAGTCTTCGGTTTTCACCGTATCGCGGCCAGCACGGGCGGCAAGCAGTGTGGCTTCATTTACCAAGTTGGCGAGGTCAGCCCCAGCAAACCCAGAAGTACGGGTAGCGATCGCTTTCAGATCTGTACTGGGGTCTAAAACCACCTTCGCCGCATGAATCTTGAGGATGGCTTCACGACCAGATTTATCGGGGCGATCGACCAACACTTGGCGATCGAAGCGACCTGGACGTAATAGAGCCGCGTCAAGTACTTCAGGACGGTTGGTTGCGGCAAGCACAATTACGGTCGTACCATCTACACCAAAACCATCCATTTCCGTCAGGAGCTGGTTAAGGGTTTGTTCGCGTTCGTCGTTGCCACCGTAAAAGCCACCGCTAGAGCGAGATTTACCGATCGCATCGAGTTCGTCAATAAACACAATACAAGGCGACTGTTTTTTCGCTTGGTCAAACAAGTCTCTCACGCGAGAGGAACCGACACCAACGAATAGTTCGATAAATTCAGAGCCAGAGATGCTAAAGAATGGAACGCCTGCCTCGCCTGCCACTGCCTTTGCCATCAGGGTTTTACCAGTTCCAGGAGGGCCTACGAGCAAAACGCCCTTGGGAATTTTTGCCCCAATGCGCGTATATTTTTCAGGGGTTTTGAGGAACTCTACAATTTCAACCAGTTCTGCCTTTGCTTCATCGACACCTGCTACATCAGCAAACAAAACTTTAGGAGAATCTCCTTCTACATAAACCTTGGCTTTGCTCTTACCAATTTGCAAACCGCCAGGAGCACCGCCGCCGCGATTAAATAGTTGAAAAATCCCCACAAAGATTAAGGGGGGAATCACCCAACTGAGTAGCGTTCCAAACCAACCACTTTTTTGGACGGGTGCTGCGGCAAACTCAACCGCATTTTGCTCTAACAACTCAGGCAATTTCAAGTCAAAAATCGGTGTTGTGGCAAGCACATCACCAGCGACCTCAGGGGTTTTGCCCTTGAGTTGATAGGTAATCAAATCTTGACCGATATAAACTTTAGAAATTTCATGTCCTTCGACCTGATTGATAAAAAAGCTATAGGGAACTCGCGGAATCTGAGGACCAAATAGGTTAGGCAAAAAGATATTGATCATCAATAGGCCTGCACCAACCAGCAACATGATGTTGCCAATCAGCCGAGCGCGCGATCGCTTTGGGTCTTCTTGTTTAACTGCCATAGGTTTATGTATCGTTTTGTTAAGTGAGTACTATTATTAAGTATTTAGATGCGTTGTCATAGACGGTCAAGCGTAGGGATACCCGCCCAATTAAATTTGCTCCAATTTGCTTTTTTTGCAAGATATTTCTGACGGCTAGTATGATTTTGAAGGGGTTATGCTACCAAAATCAATGGATCGCTTGCCCTAGATAATCGTTACAAAAATTGCAACTGAGATAACGAATATCAATATCGATGCCATTCTTTTGAATAAGCGCTCAGCAAAGTAGTTATGCTGAATGAATGACTCAGTTACCTAGTTGAATTATCTCAACTAAACATAAATTGAGCGTGTAGATTATTTTTGTGCTTGTACATACGTCTAGTTTAGTGCCAAAATTTTGTATTTGTTACATTGAGTGAGGATCATGAAAGCTTTAAAGTCATTTTCTCTGGCAGCAGTATCTACATTGCTCGCAATGGTTCCCACCACTGCCTATGCCCAACAAGCTCCCGGTATGAACTGGAGCTGGCAATCTACAAACCTATCTCAGCGGCAATGCATGATTAGAGCCGAAGATGCCATGCGTAATGGTGGCTTTTCGCGAAACTTTTCTGCTGTTGGTGAGTCAACCTTTGGAGTTAGGGGTGCTTATCGGGGTGCAATTCGTTGTATTACCTCGAAAGGACTTGTGGTGTTTATGGTTTCAGGTCCCTCTAGTGACACGTCTGGTGACTATCGCCAAGGACTGGAAGATAATTTCTAACTTGCAGATCGGAGAATGCTGCATGTAAGGGCAATTCATGAATTGCCCTTACATATGAATCTGATTGCTATATTGCCTATAAATTGGGCACACAAAAGGGACAAGATACGTCTATTTAAGTGTCAAAAACTTGTATTTGTTACATTGAGTGAGGATCATGAAAGCTTTAAAGTCATTTTCTCTGGCAGCAGTATCTACATTGATCGCAATGGTTCCCACCACTGCTTATGCCCAACAAGCTCCCGGTATGAACTGGAGTTGGCAATCTACAAACCTATCTCAGCGGCAATGCATGATTAGAGCCGAAGATGCCATGCGTAATGGTGGCTTTTCGCGAAACTTTTCTGCTGTTGGTGAGTCAACTTTCGGAGTTAGGGGTGCTTATCGGGGTGCGATTCGCTGTATTACGTCACAAGGACTTGTGGTGTTTATGGTTTCAGGTCCTTCCAGTGACACGTCTGGCGAGTATCGCCAAAGACTAGAAGATAATTTTTAATCTCTAAAACTTTGTTTTCTATGGAATGTCTTAGTACAGTCATAGTCCTATCCTAGTGAGGACTATCACGAAGAATAGCAAACAAAAAGACCGTTCTCATGGGACGGTCTTTTTGTTTGTGTTTAGGATGCAGGAATAACGCGATCGCCTCCTACTATTAGCAAGTAAGAGGCATCAAGGCTATTTGATAAACAGCATTTCTTGATAGGTGGGCAATGGCCACAGATCGTCTGCTACTTCACCTTCAAGGGCATCGGCATACTTCCGCACGCCATCCATTAAAGGACGAATCGTATGGGCAGCGTACTGCATATGTTCTTCTGGTGTGGCAAAATCGTGTTTGCCCAGAGCTTCGGTTAATTTGGTGACGGAGTCCGTCATCGACTTGAGCAGTGTCGATACTTTTTCAGCACTTTCTACTTCAAACGCAATGCCAACTTCTTTTAAACAAGCGATCGCATTTGCCAAGTCAGTCAGGTATTTCACTGCCGCAGGGTAAATCAGGGTTTTTGCCATACTGATTACGAGTTTCGCTTCTACCTCAATGGAAAGAAGGTACTGTTCGGCATAGACTTCAAAACGACTGGAGAGCTCCACTGGAGAAAGCACACCAGTCTTTTGGAACAGATCTTCAATGTATCCTTCTTTCAAGACAGGTAGGGCATCTGCAGTGGTTCGCAAATTGGCTAAGCCACGCTCTTCTACTGCCATTTTGTGCCATTCTTCTGAGTAGCCATTGCCACCAAATACAACAGCACCATGCTCGTCCATCACTTCTTTAAGTACAGTGAGAATGGCAACGTTGAGTTCAGTTCCCTTAGCGAGGTCGCTCTCTAGTCGATTGCCAATCCAATCTAAAGAATCTGCCAAGATGGTATTCATGGCAACCAATGGGCCAGAAACTGATTGACCAGAACCGACAGCACGGAACTCAAAACGGTTCCCAGTAAAAGCAAAGGGTGATGTGCGATTGCGATCGCCGGGGTCTTTCGGGAAAATAGGTAAAGTATCGACACCGAGGTTCATAATTCCTTTATGTTTGGAACCCTTAACATCGCCCTTGCTAATTTGCTCGAACACATCTTCTAGTTGAGAACCCAGATAGACAGAGATAATCGCAGGTGGCGCTTCATTGGCTCCTAGTCTGTGGTCGTTACTGGCGGTGGCAACGACAGCACGCAGGAGGGGCCCATATTTATGCACGCCACGAATTACCGCACCGCAAAAGACCAAAAATTGGGCATTGGAGTGGGGGTCGTCACCGGGATCTAACAGGTTGCCTTGGGTAGCATTACCCACCGACCAGTTGACATGTTTCCCAGAGCCATTAATGCCAGCAAAGGGCTTTTCGTGCAGCAGACAGATAAAGCCATGTTTTTTAGCCGTATGACGCAGGATCGTCATCGTGAGTTGTTGGTGGTCGGAGGCTACGTTGGCAGCTTCAAAAAATGGTGCAAGCTCGAACTGTCCGGGAGCAACTTCGTTATGTCTGGTTTTGGCAGGAATTCCCAGTCTGTACATGCGCTCTTCCACGTCTTGCATGAAAACTTGAACGCGCTCTGGAATTGCACCAAAATAGTGATCGTCAAATTGCTGCCCCTTGGCGGCGGGCTTACCAAATAGGGTTCTGCCTGCCAACAATAGATCGGGACGGCTATTGGCAAAATTGGCATCGATCAGAAAGTATTCTTGCTCGGCTCCACAACTGGAGTTCACAGGAGCGACATTAGTATGTCCTAACAGCTTTAATACCTTGGTGGCAGCTTTATTCATCGCTGCGATCGAGCGTAAAAGCGGTGTTTTCTTATCGAGAGCTTCTCCTGTCCAAGAGATAAAGACGGTGGGAATGCATAGGGTGATGCCGTTATCCGTTTCCATTACATAGGCTGGACTCGTGACATCCCAAGCTGTATAGCCTCTGGCTTCAAAGGTAGAACGAATGCCACCATTGGGGAAAGACGATCCATCTGGTTCGCCCTGTACCAAGACTTTCCCAGCAAATTCAGAAATCACCGAGCCATCTCCCTGTACCGAGATAAACCCGTCATGCTTTTCAGCAGTAGCGTTGGTGAGTGGGTAAAATACGTGAGAGTAGTACAACGCCCCTTTGGCGATCGCCCAGTCTTTCATAGCGATCGCCACCACATCCGCTACAGTGGCATCCAACTTATCACCCGTTTGAATTGTTTTCTTTACAGATTTAAACACCTCTTTGGGAAGACAGGATTGCATCTTACTCAGACTAAATACATCCGTAGCCCACATTTCTTCCAATCGTTTGGGAGCTTTAGGGGGGATGGGCTCTCGATTGGTGATTTGATAAATAGCTTGGAGCCGCGACTCATTCCCACTCATAATTAATTATTTCCTCGTAAAGACTGGCAGAAAAATATGCCAAGGTTTTCAAATCTTTGTCATCCTACTTTCCCCTTGAAATCGCAATCGTATGGATATATACAACATCTGCACCTTAGGTGAGGAATAGCTGACAAAACTGGCAGTAATTTCAAGCCTTCATTGAAGTGGCGATCGCTACGAACATGGTTACTAACCGAATATATCGCATCCTGAAGAATAGCCAGAAAGTCTACACCTTCTACTGCATGGTTAATTCCCCTGAGATCGCCCTTAGACCGATTAGGCTGGCATCAGATATTTTGTCTACTGGCAGTTGTCTAAACAAGCATGACCAAAACGACTTCTCCTTCAGGTACATAGGTCTGGTTAACTTTCAAAACAGCCAAAGCATTGGTGCCTGTAACGCTAATTAAGTTGCCCGAACTGTAATTCTCGACGGGTTGAAAGATGGCTCGACCCGCATCCTGCGTTAAGTGCCCCCAAAGATAGGTTTCTCTCCTGCCTTGGGCATGTAGGTCTTTAGTAGTCTGCGCGAGGATAAATTGGGGATACCAACTGGAAGCATCGCTGCCGCCTAGTTTCGCGATCGCACCCCGAATAAATCGCCAAAAACTCACCATTGCCGAGACAGGATTTCCTGGAACGCCAAAATAAAGTTGAGGATGCTTTGTGTCAGAAGCAGTTAGAGAAGAATCCAGACAAGAAGAGAAAGTTGCAACCGTCAGTGGCTTCCCCGGTTTAATCCCCACAGATTGAACATGTATCTCGGCTTCCATTTCTGCCAAAATGCGCTCGATATAATCGTAGTCACCTACAGATACCCCACCCGAAGAAATAATGAGATCTGCGGAAGCGATCGCGGTTTCAATGGCTGACCTTAAGGATTCTTGGCGATCGGGAACTGCTCCCATTAGCAAAGGAATTCCCCCTGATTGCGTTACTAGTGCTGCCAATGCGTATTGATTGGAATCGACAATCTCACCTAACTTAAGCGGTTCCCTACTCGCTAGACTAACTAACTCATTGCCTGTAGAAAAAATTGCCACCTTAGGCAGACGATAAACCGATACAGTCTGACAACGAGCCGCTGCTAAAGCCCCTATATCTGTGGCAGTGAGTTTTGTTCCCTTGGTTAAAAGCGTCGCGCCCGATCGGTAGAATTCCCCTTGATGTCGCACATATTCGCCTTTCGCAATTGGTGCTTTTAACTGGAGATACTCCCCAATAACCTCCACATCTTCTTGCATCACTACTGTGTCTGCTCCCTCTGGCAGCATTCCACCAGTAAAGATGCGAATGCATTCTCCCTTTGCCAATGGCTGTGCTATGGTTGCCCCCGCAGGAATGTCTTGGGAAGCGATCGCGAGTTTTCCAACTTCCTCTAAATCGGTATGGCGAAAGGCATAGCCATCCATTGCTGAGTTATCCCAATGGGGAAAGTCAAGTTCGCTTTTAATATCTTCTGCCAAAATTCGCCCTAAGGCTTGGATGAGTTCGATCTGTTCGCGATTGGTCTCCGCATCAAAGGGCTGGATGAGATTTAAAATCGTAGATTCGGCACTAGAGACAGAATGCATAATTCGGTAGGTTGCGGCTTAGGATGTCAAATCATTACATATTCAAGATCCAGACTCAATAACCGCACGATTAATTCATTACTGCAAAATTTAGGCGTCAACTTGACTAGGGCGCACACCGATGAGGTGGATGCTAAACAGTACCACTATCAACAGATCGATTGCGATCGCAATGCCCACATGTCCGAGATATTGCCTGCCATGGGTAAGTACTAGACCAATGAAGATCAATTTGCTGACCACAGCGACGGTCAGAATCAGAGTACGGCTTGAAGAGTTGTACGCACCGTAGATCAGCATCGCTCCCACGAGGGTAATCAACGCACCCCAATTGCGAACGACGATCTCGGCGAGTGAACCCTCTAGCGTCTGTCCAAACATGGATTGCAGAGCTGCCTGTGGCGCGATCGCAGCATAGACCATCGTGCAAGTGATCGCACCAGATAGAAGCATAATCCACTTGATCTTAGCGGCAATCCAATTCATATTTCCCTCTGGGGTTTGCGGTGTTATGTGCGTTCGCGCCCAGTCACTCTATCACGCCGTGATACCCCTATTCGCGAATGGATTATCGATGATGCATTGCCACAAGCGATCGCAGGATTCTTCGTTGCGTTCTAAGACCCCTCGCTTCGATTCAACAATGAATCCCTTTTGATTGTCATCAGGTTTGCTTACATCCCAAACCAATCAAAGTTGTCTTTTTTGACCTAATTTTGGTATTTCTGAAATTCTCAAACGAGATTTAATTGCCAGAGGTACAATTTTTGAGAATTTTGAAGACGATTCCCAAACAAATATTAGCAAGTAAAGTTTATGCAACAGTTGTTAAATTTGGCAAAGTTTCTCAGAGAATAGTAGTAGTTATTGGAAAAGGAGGCTATTTGCTGATGGACTCCGCACAAAAGCTAGAACAACACAGGCTATGGTTACGCACAGCGGGTAAAAATGGTCAACGTTTTACGGCAAAAGCCGCTAACCTCAGTGCAACCGACTTTAGTTTAGCCGACCTGAGTTTAGCTGACCTCAGTGACACCGATCTCAGTGCAGCCGATCTCTTTAAAGCTAACCTAAGCGAAGCCAGCCTCAATAATGCCAACCTCAGTAAAGCCAATCTTTGTGAAGCTGACCTGAGTTTAGCCGACCTGAGTAAAGCGAATCTTAAGGGAGCCAACCTAATGAGAGCTAATCTGATGAGAGCCGACCTCAGAGACGCGAACCTGATGGGTGATAATCTGATGAGAGCCGATCTGAGAGAAGACAACCTCTATCGAGCCAACCTCAGTGGAGCCAATCTCAGTAAAGCCAACCTCAGTGGCGCTAACTTCAGTGGAGCCGATCTGAGTGATGCTAACCTCAGTGGTGCGATCGTAAAAAATTCAATTTTTCGCTCCAATTTAGGTATCTCTAAAGTTCTAAAGCAAGATTTAATTACCAGAGGTGCAATCTTCGAGGATGTTGGTTTTGGTTAATTGAGTATTTTGGGCACTTTAGATTGGTATATTGAAGTGACCCTTGTTAATTTATACGATTATCAAAAACTTGGTAATTAGCAAAAATTAGAGCATAGTTGAAAGACGTGGCAGACCTAAAAAAACCTTTTCAAGTTCAATTTGAAAATCCACCAGTTGTGGAGGTAGCTTGTGGCGTTGTTTTTAAAGTCGCCTGCTGATTTTATAGCCATGGGAGTCTGTGCCGCAGGTGTGCAGCAAGCCGTGATGCTCGACTAGGGCATAAATCTGCTCTGTTTGCTTGGGGCTAGGTCGCCAAGGATCGTTGTTGTCATAACCATAGAAAGTCTCTACGGCATCAATCCCCAGGGCAGCGGCGGCTGGAATGAGTTCCTCAGGTGTGCGGCGATAGCGAGCAGGGTGCGCCAAAACCGCTAAGCCCCCAGCACGATGAAGTGCTTGAATTACATTAATGGCTTGGTAATCGATGCCAGCGGTGGTGTGACTTTGCAGGTATGGTTGCATCACAGTATGGTTGGGATCGAAGTTGTAGCCTAGAATATGCACCTCAGTAAACAAAAGGCTGGCATTAACTTCTACCCCCGTCCACAGATGTGGCAGCGCGACGCCTGAATGTTCATTTACTTCGGTATGGTTTTTGAGAAACCTTTGCGCAACATGATAGCCAGCAATGGAGTGGTGATCGGTGATGGCTA
The DNA here is from genome assembly GCF_965232925.1 of Tumidithrix helvetica PCC 7403. NCBI lineage: Bacteria > Bacillati > Cyanobacteriota > Cyanophyceae > Pseudanabaenales > Pseudanabaenaceae > Tumidithrix > Tumidithrix helvetica. The sequence goes on along the minus strand of NZ_CBDDRA010000004.1, from coordinate 89,663 downwards.
GATGGGTTAGTTGCAGCGCGATCGCTTGTTCAATCAGATCTTCTGGCTGCATCTTGCCGTCAGAATGAACCGTGTGTAAGTGAAAATTAAGCGAATTTGGACAGCTATATAGATCGACGGACGCAAAAATCTGTCTCAATCCTTGCGTAGACATGGACTTTAGTTGTGGCTGAGTGTGAGCTACCATAAAATATCTCTACAGTTGCCAATTGTTAATCTATCTTAACCCCCTTAACCCTAATTTTACCCAAATTCTTCTTGATAATTGCTTACCAAGTTCCCACCCACAACACGCTAAGGATTCTGCTCTAAGGAAATAAGGGAATTAGGTGCAAGCTAGATTTTTTTATAATTGGCTGAATCCTCCATTATAACTGACAGGTTCGTCGCTGGCGATCGGCGTTTAAATCTAGCCACGAATAGGCAAAATGGCTCAAGCAACTCAGTTGGGGATAGGCTTGGTGTACCGCCGCGATCTGCTGTTCGATCGCGAGGCGATCGGGACTACTTTGCCCCCAATAGCCCATCAAAATCGGGCAGATTGTTTGGCTACCCGTAGCTTTTTCCATGACTAGCGTAATTTCATCAATAATGCAGGAAGCATTGCCGCAGGCGGCATAACTCATGGGTGCCCATTCCACCACATTTGTGAATGCAAACCAAGGTTGCAAGCGCGGATCGACACCATTGCCATAGGTAAGGTGTGCCTTGGGGAAAAATACGGCACCAGTGGAAATGCCCGCCTCACGCGCAGGTTGACTCACGTAGTTTAGAAACTCCACCACACCCTTACGACCGTGAGCGAGTACTAGTTGCCAGAGTTGCCGATCTAGATCCCCAGCACTCGTAACGGGTTGCATTTGGGGTGGCAGTTTCCATAGAGGGACGTTAGCAGGAATTTTGAGATTGCCGACGCTGCCATTTTTTAAGTAGGCAATCATCGCCTCTTGTCCCTGACCGCTGAGGGCTAGCTCAAACAGTTTTTGCAGCGAAGTATCCCCATAGATCATCAGGTCGCGCACGTTATTCACCACCGAGCCACTGCGTTGCGGATAGCGAATGTAGTCAAACACCATGCCATCGGGTTGCCGCCGTGCTAAAGCTCTAACTAAGGTGCGGAGATCTTCGCGGGCTTGAGTATTGTAAGGATCGACAAATACATGAGATACCCTCGCCTCCTCTGGTATGCTGCGCGGATCTTGCAGATTACTTTCACCAAAGCCATTGCGCGCGATCGCACTCTGGCGATCGGATCTGGCAGCATAGCTAGGTCCAAAATTCATGGCAAACAGCCAAGCATAGACAGTAATGCCGCGACGGTGCGCCCCCACAATCACCTTTGCGAATAGATCGGCGTTACTTGCTTGACGACCTACCACTGAGGGCCAAACCGTAGGGTTATCGCCAAATGGCAGTAAGACGCGTCCGTCGTAAAAAACATTCAAATAAATGCGGTTGTAGCCAAAATTAACGACATTATCTAAAACCTGATCTAGTTGCCGAGCTTGCAGATCGCAGGGATAGACGCGCATCCATACCGCCTGCGTGTGGAGCCAACTTTGCTGACGACATTGTCTTAACTGGTTGGCATGGGCAGTTACTATTTTCTCGTAGTCCTCAGCAGCTTGGCGATCGCCGAGTTGGGCTGCTTGCAATAAATTTGCCTTGAGGACAATCTGCTGTGGGTCAATACGACAAAAGGTCTCAGCATGAACCTCACTGGCTAAAACACTCGTTAAATAGAGAAAGCCACTACTAGCTAACCCAGTGATTCCTAAGGAGGCACTACAAGCTACTACAGCACGAACGAAACGGGTCACAAGGAAAGGCAATCTTTTCGTTACTTTAGTCATTACTAGCGTCATTACAGAGATATTTGGGCTTTCGTCGAGTTTTGCAAGGCTGAATTTTAAGCGTCTATAAATTAGATATCAAGAGCGATGCAAGTATTGAACCATCTATATGAGCTTCAAAGGACAAAGTATTAATCAAGACATATCTTCTTCAAAATGTTTTAAGATTATGACTAAGCAACTCAATACGACTACAAAAAAACTTTAGGAGATATCTCATATGGCTCTTATACCCATGCGGCAGATGCTCGATCATGCAGCTGAGAATGGATATGGTATCGCTGCATATAATGTCAACAACATGGAGCAGGTTAAGGCAATTATGCAAGCTGCGGCAGAAACCGACAGCCCTGTAATTTTGCAAGCCTCCCGTGGAGCGCGTAGCTATGCAGGTGATATTTTCTTGAGACACCTGATCTTAGCTGCGGTCGAAACCTATCCTGACATTCCTGTTGCCATGCACCAAGATCACGGCAATAGCGCAGCAACTTGCTACTCGGCAGTAAGTAATGGGTTTACGAGCGTAATGATGGACGGCTCACTCGAAGCAGATGCCAAAACTCCTGCGAGCTATGAATACAACGTAGCTGTAACCAGTGAAGTTGTTAAGGTTGCCCATGCTATCGGCGTCAGCGTTGAAGGTGAACTCGGTTGCCTAGGCTCTCTCGAAACAGGTATGGGTGAAGCTGAAGATGGCCACGGTTTCGAAGGCAAACTCGACCATTCTCAACTTTTGACCGATCCAGCCCAAGCTGTTGACTTTGTCGAAAAAACCCAAGTTGATGCGCTAGCCGTAGCGATCGGTACTAGCCATGGTGCTTACAAATTTACCCGCAAGCCCACAGGCGAAATCTTGGCAATGGATCGCATTGCTGAAATTCACCGTCGTTTGCCTAACACCCACTTGGTCATGCATGGTTCTTCCTCAGTTCCTGAAGATCTGCTGCAACTGATCAACCAATATGGTGGTGCAATTCGCGAAACCTACGGTGTACCTGTTGAAGAAATTCAACGCGGTATCAAGAGCGGTGTTCGTAAGATCAATATCGACACTGACCTACGTTTGGCAATCACAGGTGCTGTACGTGAAGCTCTAGCAGCAAATCCTGCTGAATTCGATCCTCGCCACTTCCTCAAGCCATCGATCAAATACGCTCAAAAGGTATGTAGCGATCGCTATATCTCTTTTGGTAGCGCTGGTCACGGCAGCAAGATCAAGCCTGCAACATTGGCTATCTACGCCACGAAGTATGCTAAAGGCGAATTGAATCAAGTCACCCGCGAAGTTGCCAATGCATAGATTTCTCGGATTCAGATAGTAGTTGATTCCATCGAATTGACTACTTAAACCTGCCGTAGAGATATACAATTTGAGGAAGATTAGAGGGAAATCAATAGGTCTCTAATCTTCCTTTTTGTTTTTGTCGGTTCTACGATCAGCCCGCTATCGGAGCAATCTATGGTTTCAAAGACAAGTTCAGAGTACAAATCATTGCTTCAACGCGCGATCACCATTGCCGCAAAAGCCCATGAGGGACAAGTGGATAAGGCAGGCAAGCCCTATCTCGATCATCCCTTGTTTGTAATGGATAAGGTGAATTCTTTAGAGGAGAAAATCGTAGCGGTTCTGCATGATGCGATCGAAGATTCTGAGCTTACATTTGAGAATCTCAGAAGTGAAGGATTGCCTGAGATTCTCATAGAAGCGATCGCGGCGATTACCAAAATACAAGGCGAAGCCTATGAAACTTACTTAGAACGCGTGATTGCGAACCCGATCGCCTTGCGGGTCAAGATTGCCGATGTCACCCATAACCTCGATATCGGGCGCATTGCCCATCCGACTGCAGTGGATTTTCAACGCATTGAGAAGTATAAAAAAGTTTTAAGCAAACTTCGCGCGGCGTTACAGTAATTTGCGATCGATGGTTCTTCCCTTTAAACCCATAAAGACCCTTTGCCTATATAGGCAAAGGGTCTTTATGGATGTACCAATTGAGATGACTAAGACTATTATGCGTTTGCAGCCAAATGCTCGCTTAAGGGGCGAATGCTTACAATTGTGCCGCCAGCACGAGTAATGCTCTGCATTTGCTCGTTCATGCGGTTGTAAGGCACGTTCACGAAAACACTTCCGCTGTTACGAATTTGAAAGTTATTGTTTTCTGTTTGTTGATTTTGACGCAATCCTGTCACTTCGTAGACAAAGATACGATTATCTGCGGTAGAGGTAGAGCTTATCATAAATACAGATCTTCCAAGTATCAAGTAAAAAAGTTAAAAATGCTGAGATCTCTTACGAGTTCTTAGCAATTAGCAATACCGATCGCCAAGAACTCGTAAGAGGTTTTTATTAGGCAATGGTTACACTTGCAACTTTGCCACCTAGTTTCTTAATCTGCTGGAGCGTAGGTGTTAATTGCTCGTAAGGAACAATAAACTCTTTGTTGCTACGACGTACTTTAGGATATCTGGGCAGAGAAATTCCTGACACTTCAATCCGATAGAGACGATCGGTGGAACCCGCAGAGGTACGACCAAAGACATGGTTAGGCATGACACCTTGTTTAGAGGGACGGTAAGCCCATCCTTCACTGCCACCAGAAGCACCGACGATCGCAGAGGCACTATTTTGGGCAAGCTCAGCCGCTAGGCGAGAACTGCTTCCTTCAACTTGCGAGCGATCGCTGTTGGCATAGCCGCGATAGAGGCGAAATATCCGAGAAAAGGCAGTACCAGTTTGACCGACTTGGTACTCAAAGGCGCGATAGTAAGGCACAATCGCATCGCCAAAGTTTGCTTCGTATTCAGCAGAGTCGATATAGGAATCGATGTCTGCATCAAAGCCCTCATTTTGATAGCGATCTAGATGCTCAATTACTTCAGCTTCACCATTGGGCGCACGTCCCAATAGGTGCTTGAAGTTTAATTCGATGACACGAGTTTGGAAATTTGGATAGAGAAATTTGGTTTTGTACAAGTCTGACTTGGCAACAGCACGGACAAAATCACGCACGGTGATTTGACCATTCTTCAGCAAAGACTCAGGACCGACCAAACGCTCCACTGCCATGATATAGTCATTTCCCAATACATGCCGATAAACCGCATTAATCACGACTTGGGCATCCTCAGGCGTCCAGTTTGGACGGAGTTCAGTTGGGCTGCTATTGCTAAAAGCACTAGTTCCCAGGCGGGAAGCAGCATTTGTAATCACCACAGGCTATTCTCCTTTCTTATTTAAACTTAACTCAGGACAAACTCGAAGCGCTACTTGAGAAACTTCTTTGCCCTGAGTTAAGTGATTGAAATTCTCAATGGTTCGGTGCAGAAGGTGCTAAGCAGGAGAAACCTGCGTAATGCGACTGCCGCGTTGGGTTAACCTTTGCATTGTAGGTGTGAGTTGGTCGTAAGGAACCAAACACTCACTTACACTACGACGAATTTGAGTAGTCCGTCCACGATCGGCTTGAGTAAATTGCACCCGATAAATTTGGCCGCGATCACCGCCGGTTGCACCAGCTAGACCCTTACCAAAGCTTGGAGTGCGAATTGCGTTCGCTGAATTATGAGCGAGATCGCTGGTCAGCCAAGTCGATTTGTTTTTGCCTTGAGCGCGATCGCTATTAGCATAACCACGATAAAGCTGAAACATGCGGTTGAAACTCACGGTTTTTTGACCGCGTAGAGTCTCAAATCCTCGGAAATAGGGAACAGTCGCTTCGCCAAAGTTTTCTTGATATTCTAGTGAATCAAAGTAGGAATTTATCTCTGCTTCGTATCCTTTTTCAATATAGAGATTGACGTGATAGCTAATCTCCGCTTCATCAATAGGAGCGCGACCCAAAAGATGTTTATAATTTAATTCAATAAATCGAACTTGGGGAGTTGAAGAAAAAAACTTTGTCCGATAAAGTTCTGATTGAGCTAAGGCTCTTACAAAACCTTGAACGGTGATTATACCCCTAGTCAGCTGAGACTCAGCGCTGATTAAGCGTTCTGACTTCATAATATGGTCGTTGCCGAAAACCTGCCGATAGGCAGCAGCAATAACACTCTTAACATCAGAATCACTCCAACCTGCACGCAGTTCAACTGGAGATGCACTGGCAAACGGCTCAAATCCCAACTGTACAGCTGACATTGAACTTGTCATATCTAAGCTCCTTAATAGTTGAAAGGAAACAATATGCCCAGAACTCTAGAGCATTGCAGATGAATCGAAATCCTCTATTAAGAAGTCGAACACCAACAAGATTCTATTGTTCTGGGCGAGAAGTAACCCTTAGCTTAGGGCGTTGATAGCATAGTCGATGTAGGAGTTAGCTTCCAAACCTGCATCTCCAGAGATACCATGACCAGCTTTAACTGACTTCAGAGCTTCTACATACCAGCTAGGAGACAATTCAAAGGTAGCGTTGATTTCAGCTAGACCGCTGATGAGGTAGTCATCCATAGGACCTGTGCTGCCAGCAATTAGGCAGTAGGAGATCATGCGGATGTAGTAGCCGATGTCACGAGCGCACTTTGCTTTACCGCGAGGGGTAGAAGCATAGTTGTCACCAGACATAGAAGTGGTGTAAGGGAATTTTGAGTAAACTGCGTTTGCAGCTGCATCAGCTAGGCTTTGTGCCTTGCTGCTCAAAACTTTGGCAGCGTCAAGGGCAGCGGAAGCCGTGCGGAGGCGACCATAAGCGGTTTGCATTTCGGTTGTGCTGAGAAAGCGTCCTTGAGAATCTGCTGCTGATACCGCTTCGGTTAAAGTGGTTTTCATACCCTAATTGTCCTCTTAATTGTAAAAATAAAAAGTAGTGAATTTTTAAATGCAGTGAATTGCAAGCAATTCAGGAAATTGACTTCAGTTTGAGTCAACTAATGATTAGCCGACAGCTGCTGCTGCGCGATCGAAGTAACCAGCTACTTCAGCCATCAAGGAGCTGCAGTCGCCACGGGTGATGCCGTTGGTGTCGTTAGCAATAGCGATTGCTGCGTCTTTCATTTTGGCAACGCCTGCTGCTACTGAACCACCAGGTACGCCCAATGCACTGTAGGTTTCGCGCAAACCGTTGAGGCAACGATCGTCAAGAACGCTGGAGTCTCCAGTGAAGATTGCATAGGTAACATAGCGAAGAACGATTTCCATGTCACGCAAGCAAGCTGCCATACGACGATGGGTGTAAGCGTTACCACCTGGTGCGATCAACTGAGGCTGTTCGTCGAACAAAGAACGAGCTGCATTAGCAACAATTGCCGATGAGTTAGCGGTAATGCGGTTTACTGTGTCCATGCGCTTGTTGCCATCTGCAACCATTGCTTTCAACGCATCGATTTGAGCATCGCTAACAAAAGCACCACGAGTATCTGCCTGAGCAACCACTTTAGTAAAAGCGTCTAGCATTAATAAATCTCCTGTTTTGACATGAATTAAGAAGGGATTCCAAGCCGAGCTGTTGATTTGGATATTGAGCTAAGAGATTTAGCGAACGATGCAGGCGACCATTTGCGAATTTCTTCACACTGGGAAAGAACTAATTAGCTTAGCTCTAACATTGCCTGATGGTTCAGCACAACCAATTACAAAGCTCGATAAATTAATATAAAAATTATTAATGTTAAATATCCATCACAAATAGATTTCAAAGACTCATTAGATGTTTCATCTAAGTAACCTAAGTAACCTAACCCTTGACTGTCAAAAGTTTTGGGTTCAGTGGCTTCTGGATTAATGCTGATTAAAGCAAGCTATTTGTGCAAACTTTGTGCAAATTTAAACACTTCCTCGATTTAAATAATTAAATAATATTAAGAAGAGCCTCTACCTTTTATGTATCAATCGATTCAGATATTTTTGAATTGATTTGTTTTGTTAACGTATCTTCGCATTTGGTTTCACTTCTTAACATTTCAGGGGTCGCTCCTTGACTTGATTGAGAAGAAATACCTAGATACTGCCAAGTCTCAATGTTTTAGCAGGCTTTAACGCTTAATTTCTCAAAGAAAGGGTTTGACAATGAGCATCAGCCAAACCACACTGTCTAACTCTCTAGGCAACATAGTCAAAGAGCATGGTAGTCATGTAACGTTCAGCCCATTCCGCACCAAATGACTTTTCTAAAACTCGTCGTGTCTTATCGTTCTTTTGCTGCTTTTGGCAATAATACCGTTGTCCTGTAAGGACTCCATCGATTTCAAGTTGTGCGGTCAAAGGTGTTGTAGCGATCGCAAGTTGACAATGCAAGGTTAAAAAGTCCCGCACGCGCGATAAAAATATTTTTTCTTCTTCTTCTCCGACTGGACGCACAAACAGACAGAATTCTGAAAAGATATCACCCCACTCGGGTAAGTCACGCGGTTGGGAGAAGGTTGCTGTTGGCAAACTTGACAGGGCATCATGGTAACTTTGAGGTAAAGTGCGATCGGAATGAATGGGGGATAGATCGGCGATCGCGGCACTGATGCCAGCTTTTCCGCCCACTAGATCCGCTCCAAAAATTGGAATCGCATATTCAGGATTAGGGAACATGACACAGTGCAAAATATCTAATCCATTCCCAACTTTTGCAAGTTCTAAATGAAGTTTGCGAAACTGCGGTGTCTGATAGCAATGATTTTCAATCACCAATCGTTCTCCTTCTAGGAAACCCTCAATGTATCCTAAATCACTAGGAACTTGGTAGGGAGATAACTCTAGGTATTCCCGCCACACATCTTCAATACAATTGGCTAAATGATGAATCAGAGGATATTGTTGTTCGCGCAGTGAAGATTGCATAGATGGAGCCATGCGTTTTTATCCCATTAATTTTAAAGACAGCATTGTTACTTTACACTGACTTATGGTCTATTCAAAATCTGTGAGATCGGGAAATAAAGTAAAAATATAGTTGAAAATACAAGACTACTCTGCCCAAGCACTCACACGCTGAAGACGATTGAGAATTCGATTTGCAAGGTCTTTCCCCACAACAGGTTTGCATAAATAGTCATCAGCACCAGCGCTGAAGGCGAGGTTCTGCGTATTTGCGTCCGTCATGACACTCAGAAATAAAACAGGTAAGCGCCGCCAAGTTAAATTGCTTCTTAGCGCTTGGCAAAGTTCAATTCCGTTGATATGAGGCATATTTATATCCAACACCAGTACATCAGGCGACATTGCTTGTATCACGGGCCAAAATTCCAGCGGATCCGCCAAGGTTGTCACGCTAAATCCCCAAGGTTCAAGTAGTTGCGGTAGCGATCGCAGGTATTCAATATCATCATCTACAATCATGACCTTGGTTCCCATGTTTACCCGATCGCCTACTGGAGATGATATCGAGGGAGGCATAGAAGCGATCGCTGCGGCAGGCGCACGATAAATCGAGTTGGTGTTTTGAATAGCCTGTTCTAAAGCAATGAGTAGAGCTGACAGCATTTCTACTCGTTGCACAGGCATGGGTAGCTGACTCCCTAGCAAACCTTCTAATTGATGCGCTAGTTGCATTCCTAGAGTCAACCCCAATGTACCCAAGGTTCCTGCTAATTTGTGCGCAGTTTGTTGCGCCTGTGTTTGTAGTTGTTGGGTACATATACCAGACTGTAACGCTTGCAGAACATGCAATAATGTTCCCAATTGCTCTAGACATTGAGCCTTGCTAGTATTCCAAAGCTGATTTAGGAATGTCAAATATTTTGCCTGTTGCTCTGAAGAGCGATCGCCTATAATTCCCGTAACTTCAGCTAGAGAATCGAGCGGTTCTATCTCCGAAGATGTCATCACCTCCGACTGTTCTTCCCCTTGTGGTTCCTGCGCTTTTAGGCAATAGCCGCGACCATGTACAGTGGTAATAAAATCGGATGGAGCGCCCACTGAGACTAATTTTTGTCGTAACCGTCGAATATGAGATCGCACGGTTGCCTCAGATGGAAATTCATCTGAGGACCATAGGCGATCGAGAATCTCATCCGCACTGAGCAAATGCTGACTATCTCGCATCATGAGGTCTAATAATTCATACTCTTTATTCGTAAGCGTGAGGGGTTGGCTATTATAGGAAACTTCACAGGTTCCGGGATTGAGGAGCAACTCGCCCCATGTGAGTAGAGGAAAAGAATTTACTTGGCTCCGACGTAGTAATGCCCGAATGCGAGCGATCAGTTCTGGCGCATCAAACGGCTTGACTACATAGTCATCAGCACCTGCATCTAGTCCATTTACCTTAGCCGTGCAGGAATTTTGAGCTGTAAGTAAAAGAATGGGTGTTGTATATCCTTCTGCCCGAAAACGCTGGCATAAGCGAATACCATCTAACTTAGGTAACATGATGTCCAGTAGTATGAGGTCGTACTCAAACGTTGACCCATAGATCCAACCCGCTTCACCGTCTTTGACAACATCGACAATATAATGCTGTGTCGTTAGATTCTTTGTTAATATGGCGATTAATGCCTCATCGTCTTCTACTAGTAATATCTTCATGGTTATAACGACCAGTCGAGCAGTTTGACAATGCGATCGGGCAGATCGAGGGAATTAAAGGGCTTGGTAATTACACCGCTAACGCCCAAATCACTAAACTTTTGCTGGTCAGAAGTTTGGGCTTTAGCAGTTAAAAAAACCACAGGAATCTTTGCGGTTTCGGGATATGAATGAAGTGCATGAAAGGTAGCGATGCCATCCATATCTGGCATGATCGCATCCAATAAGATTGCATCGGGTCTCTCTGTACGAGCAGTTTGGATGCCTTCGGAGCCCGAACTAGCTGTCAGCACTTCCCAATCTGTCATCATTTGGATACCAAATTGCACGACAATTTGAATGCTTTCTTCGTCATCCACAATCAAAATTCGTTTGGTTGGCATAGTTTTTCAACTTTTAGTGGTGAATTATGCATTCAATAATGGCAGGGTAAAGAAGAAAGAACTGCCTTTGCCTAGATTGCTTTCTACCCAAATTCTACCCCCATGGCGTTCGATAATTTTACGGCAGATCGCAAGACCTAAACCTGTCCCCCCCTTTCGTCTTGATTCCGATAAGTCCACCTGTTGAAATCGTTCAAAGACAATTTCGAGCTTATCTGATGGAATTCCATGACCTCGATCGCAAATACAGAATAGAACTTCTCGATCGATCTCTCCATCTTTTTTGTCCTCTTTACACTCAATGTTTAACCAAACCGTACCCCCATGGAATGAAAATTTGATTGCATTACTAAGGAGATTGATCAACACTTGGATAATGGAATCGGAGTCAACCAAAATTTGAATATCTACGGGTTTTACTGCCAGAACAACCCCATATTGTTGTGCCATGGGTTGCATCATCTCAACTGCGTGAATCATTAAGGTGGAGGCATTACAGGCTTGTTTTTCCATCTTGAAGTCTTCTGACTTAATTCGCTGTAAATCGAGAAGATTATGCACCAAACGAACTAACCGTTCTGCGTTCTTATTGGCTATTTCCAGCATTTGTCGCCCTTCTATAGTTCCCAATTGCCCTGTGTCTAAGAGCTTTAGAGTGCTCTGTAAAGAGGTTAAGGGATTTCGTAATTCATGACTGAGTTCAGCGATAAATTCGTCACTTCTTAGAAGTGATTCTTCCGATCGCATCCGAGCGCTAATTTCCCGTTCAAGGCTGCGGTTTACTTCCTGCAAATTGACTTTATGAGCTTCCAGAGTCTCTTCTAGATGTTCTAATAGCTGAGCCTGAGCCAGTGCAATACTAATTTGATAGGCTAGCTGTTGCATCAGTTCTAATTCAAAATCTACCCACTGGTGCGAGCGATCGCAACGATGAGCGATCAAAAATCCCCATAATGGATTTTGAGAATGGGATTGGTTTTGTTGGCAAAAATTTTGGTTTTGCCAAATCGGCACAATCAGTTGGGCTTTGATATTGTATCGATCGCAAAATTCGACGACGCAAGCGGGCAGACCCTCATTTGTGGCACGAACGTCAGCGATCGCTCGCACATGTCCCCCAGCATAAAGTTGCCGATCTTCTACTGGGAATAGTTCTTTAGGAAACTCTAGATCTAAGAGCGCAGGATAATTGGACAAAACAGCTTCACAAATTACTTTACCCGTTCCCTTAGGCAAAACTTGATAGAGCGATACCCGCTCTGCGCGTAAAATATGTTGTGCTCCCGTCACTGTCGCTTGCAAAATCTCCTGAAACGGCAACGATTGTTGAATCTTAAGCGTGACCTCGGCAATCAAATTAAACCGTTGCTGTTGTAGCCATAAAATGTCTTCCACCCGAGCCGAATTTGTTGAATCAGGCTTTTGATTGCGTTTCTGAGATGTTTGGCTTGAGACCTTACGGTTAGACATTGCAGCGCTCGCTTTAGGTTCGGTTATCTTCATCTTAGAAGGTGAGCAGAATAATGTGTAGCGACTTGTGCTGCTATGTCTACACATCCTTGGATCGGTCAGGACTATTGATAATGAGACTTGATATAATTGTTACAAATATACTGGGTTAAAGTTGATATTGTTCGTAATAATTTTTCGCCAGATCTCTTCTAAATATTTAGACGTTCGGGAAGTTCACTAATGCCAGCAAAATTACAAGTAAAACCTGAAGATTGTTCTCCATTGGGGCAATTTGTTCTTCAATACTTAGAAGAACAGGGGATTAGCATGAATCGTCTGGCTGACTTGTCAGGGGTCCCCCAGCCTCGTCTGCGAGGAGCTTGCTTTAAGGGAACCTGTCCTACCCCCGAAACCCTAAGAAAACTGGCTAGAGTCATGGGTAAACGGCACTTGGAACTTTATACATTAGCTTACCAAGGCAGAATTGACCATCTTCCACAAGATACGACTGACAGCTCGCTGGATCTCTTGATGCAGGATCTACTTGAAACTGCCCAAGAGTTAGGATTAAAAGCACCTAAAGTCCGTCCCTCTCGCGCCACGATCTGTAGAGCGTTACTGGAATTGGGATTTTGGGAAGAGAAAGATGAAGATGTGAGACAAACTAAGCTTTAATACCAAACCGATCTCCGCTACGTAATCTCCACATTTTGATTCCCTAACTAACGTGAATTCGGGATAAAGAATATGAAACGGAAATATAGGGCATACAAGCGTTCTGGGCAGCACGGGGGCGCTGCCCCTACAATTGGTGTAGGGGCGATGGATGGTGTGTGCTCGCCCCGATTTATTGGATGAATAGGATTTATTTGTGAGAATTTAGCATTTATAGGTTCCATAGCCTTAGATAAAGGGTTTGGGATTTTCTTATCCCGAACTGAGGTTTAAGTAGTAGGGCAGCACCTATTAAAAAAGCATAAGGATAAGAAGTTTATCTTACCCTTATGCTTTTTCTACTCTTAGACTAGATAGAAGCTATCTAACTAGTTCGTAGGATTACCGACGAGGAAGTGATTTCTCGATATCGATGTTTAGGGATGAGATGCGTTGAGCTTGTCCTCCGCGTGGACTAATGCTCTGTGCCATATCAAGGAAGGCAGAAGGATTGCCTGCGGTAAAGGTCTTAGCAGGATTGTAGCTGCGTACAGTAGACTGCCAAACAAATTGAGGGAAGCCAAACTTAGCACGATAGTAGGCATCATAGCGAGGAGACTTAATATCAAAGGGTCTCTCACCAATTGTCTGACTGGGCAGAATTCTACGACGATGGTAAGGAACCGTATCGTAGCCAAAGTTACTTAGGTACTCTTCGCTGTTGAGTAGATCGTCTACAAAACCTGCGAGACCTTTGGTCATGACTACAGCAGACCAAGCGATTTTTTCGCGCTCGCCATAGACATCGCGTCCCAATACCTTTTGCACGGTGTGCTCGACAAAGCGGTAGTTGCTGTTGAGATCGTAGAAGCTGGTCTTGTAGGTGTTAGAAAGCAACAATCCACGGATAAAATCGCGTACAGTGATTTGACCGCCACGGAGTTGGGACTCAAGAACGGGCTCGCGATCTGTGGCGAAAGCATGGAAGAAAATTTGGCGATAGGCTACATTGATCAATGTACCCATGTCAGAAGGGGAAAGAATGTTATCTGTTGAATAGATCCTAGGACTTTCATCGGTAGGAACATCAAAATTCTTAACTCTTTGGTTTGGAGAAAGAGGGGCGTATTCTAAAAGAGGAATTGTCACAGCTACGAAATCTCCCTTTGCTTGTAAAAAATCTTAAAAAGTTATTTTTGATTTTATAGGAATGAGGGTGTCATTATTCGATCTAGTTTGATAAAGATTACATAACTTAATCAATATGTGTAGTTTCATGTACACCCAACTTTATCAAACTACACATCGCTTAGGTTCTGCAATCTTACGCATTACTGGTCTTTTGAGCGATCGCCTCAGCCAACCCTCGATAACGGCGCGGATCGCCCTCAGCCAACATAAACCGCTCCTGTTGCTTGCGATCGCACAGTTTTTCTAGAATATTTTGCCAGTCTTGTGCCGATAGGGGTGAGGGACAATCCTCTATTTTTACTTCTGGCTTTGCTTGGAGATGCTGCTGCGCCATCCAAACGCGCGCGCGCACGGCTAAACTCGCATCACGATCGGCCATTTGCTCAAATTGAGCCTGAATTTGCGATCGCCACTCAGGGTGCGTTGTTGCAATAGCTTGAGCCAATGCCTGCAATCCTACAACGGCTGAATAGCGTACAACCCATTCTTCATCCTGTTGAGCGACGAACAGTAAAGCATCCAGAGCTTCTGCCTGAGCCATTTCTAACAGATGATCTGGAAACCAGTACCACTTCATCGTACCTAGTCCTCTGGTCGCAGCTCGCCGAGCGCTCAGCGCAAAGTCAGCTGTTGCCACGCCCAACAAGGTCACCAGCCCTCTAGGGTCACCAATTCCTGCCAGTGCTCGAATTGCCCAAGCTCTGGCAGTGTAGTTATGCATATCTAGTAGATCTAGCAACTCTGGAACCGAAGACTCACCTAGTTGAATGAGACCATCGACCGCTGCCACCGCTGCGCCTGGATTGTTATAACTAAGGACAGCAATCAAGGTCGGAATGGCTGCATTTAGATGTGCCGCTGCCAAGTTTTGCACTGCTTCTACCAAAAGTTTAGAAGAATCTGCTTCTTCTACTGCCCGAATCAAATGGTCAATGCGATCGGTCATGGGAGGAATCAATAAATTCTAACTTCTACATTTTCACTCTTTTTGCTACAACAATTCATCCATGAGTGTCATGACTTGGATTGCCCCTTGGGACAAATTGGGCGGGGTAGCGTACTGTATTTGTTTTTCCAATACCCCCTTGAGCGAAATCAGCTTAAGGCTATTTTCTGCCAAAGTTCTTGAGATCGCTTCCGCAGCAGGCAAATAGCCAATCGCACCTAGATCTGCTAAAACGGCACGGCGTAGTTGCAAGTCATTGTGGTAAAGAGCTTGCACCAAGCGATCGCCATACTGATTAGCAATTTGGTCATCCGCTGAAAGCTGGTACATGGCTCGTGCAGCAGCATTCTGAATTCGGGGAATTGCATGATCTAAAAACGTGAGAACGCAGGGGATAGCATCGATCGCCCCTAAAGAGCCCAATGCTTCCAAAATTGCATCAAAAGGCTGAGTCAGATGAGGAGGTTCGTTGGCTGGAAGCGTTCCCGAAACTTGGTTATTTAGTAACTCAATTAATCTGGGAATAGCGGTTGGATCTCCTAACGCCTCTAAAGCCTGTGCAGCAGCTTCCCGCACGTAAAAATCAGAGCACTCTAGCGAACGGATCAATGCGGGGACGGCTCGACGATCGCCTAATTTGCCCAAAGCCCTTGCGGCATTGCGTCGGAGAGGATAACCACCCGCATCCGTGCGATCGTCTTCATCTTCTAATGCGGCGATCAATACATCAATAACCTCTGTAGCATCCGCGCGAAATCGACCTAACCACCAAGCGGCATAGACGCGCAATCCCAGATCTTTTCCCTGAAGATTGGCGATCGCCTGCTCGACGGTCAATTGGTTGTCGTTGGGAATGCCAGATTCATTGTCCATAGAGCAAATCTATCGATTGGAAACAATCATCTATCATCCCATATTCTCAAAACAATCCCCAGAGGTTTAAACAATGGCTAACTATTAGTCAGCTATTGGATAGTTTGCTCTAGATCGCCTAGGTCATTTGCATTAGCCGCAATTATATTGTCGTACAATCGAGTAGAACTTTTTAGTAACGAATCATGCCTAGCTGCTCTTAGCGATCGGCGATCGGCGGATCATATTTATTTGACCGATGCAGGCTTATAAAATTTATGAATATCGTAGAATTTTTCCAGCAAAGAGCGGGTTCTTGGATCTCGCATCGCACCAGCCATCATTTGATCATTAAAAAAGCTGAAGATGGCACATCAGAGATCAATCTGGAAATGTTATCATTGCTCGATCAAGAGGTAATAGAGCTTTGTAATCAGCATGGTTTTGACCCTGAGAGTGCTTTGTGTGCTGCTAAAGTCACATGGGATGGCACGATGGCATGGGATACAGATAAGAACGATAGCAAGCATAAAGGCTTTACCATATTTGTTCCGATCGCAAATGATGGCGATATCCAACAGGGAAAACTGCTGCGCCATCAAGGCTATGCCGAAAAAGCACCCGTAGTTGGACGCTATGTTATGGGAGATGACGATGTTCTCAGTCTGATTACTGAATACGAGACGCTCTACTCAGAAGAGAAATTTTGGTTCCCCAACCCCGATCTGTGTTTGCGTGCGGGTTTAACCACGGGTCTATCGAATGTTTCTTCATTTTGTACAGAAATTCGTAAAGCCCCACCCAATCCCCCAAAACAGACTGAGAGCCCTGTTGAACAAACAACAGAGTATTTTGCTCTCTTTGGCGGGTAAGTGAATCTTTGAGGGCTATACAGAAACGAATTCGCTAAATCCATTGGCAAGTCTAGCTATTTTAAAACCGCGTTTCTAAGTATTGCCCAATCATTTGCTCTTCTCCAGCACGGGAAATAATGGACTGGCGCGTGCGGTATTGCGTGCCGATTAACTTGATTTCTTCTTCAAACATATTGCCGCTATATTCGGTGCGCAGGCACATGGTCGTAGCATCTGGCATAGAAAATTGGGCAATGACTGGTTTGCTGGTGGCAAAGCCACGATCGCGATAAAGCTTTGTGCCTTCTACGCCAAAGACTGTTGAGCCTTTGGTTTGGCGATCGCTTGGTCCAATATAGTTACTTTCCCAAGTGGTTAGAGCGCCGCAGGTTAATGCCGCTTCATCTGTTAAATCATGCAAACGGGCAAGTTCGCGCAAATCTTCACTACCGCCTTCAAGAAATTTGACCGTCAAAAGACTGACGACTTCTTGGGTTTCACCATCCTTGAGCGTGTAGTAACGACGTTGCGATCGCCAGTTGCCCTCCGATCTTTGAAAAAAAGTTTGCACTAAAAATTTGAGATCGGATGGAACGGTTTGCTGTTGAAACATCATGGAGATTCACTTGCCTCAGAAAACGACATTGGAACAGATTCAGTGCGTCAATTTGTCTATTACTCTTAACATTTTGTTACATGCTTAGCAATCCAACAAGAGATGGAGAAAGGTAGAAAAAGTGGGGGCAGCGCCCCCAATCACTCATCTATAAATCAAATCCCAATCTACAAATCTAAATGGATCGCAATGCTGTGTCGTCGCGACAACTTGCGCTGGATGGGTTCCTAGCTTGTCTAGGCTTTAGTCGCCGTCCAACCTTTTTTTAGTAATGCCAGAAACGTGGTAATTCCTTTAGAAAAGCCTAGAGGATCGGGTAGGGCGTACTGTGGAAACTCTTCATAAGGACGCCATTGCTCAATATTGTTATGCCGCAGGTGCAAAACCCGTTCGTTATTCTCTAGCTTCCAGAGCATTTGCCCGCCATTAGGTATGTCAGTCATAGTTTTCTCCTATCTGGTAAAGAAAAGTACCGAGCAACGATTTGCTTGTTACGATTCTGCCAGTTTAAATATTAAATTCTGTAAATATTGTAACTTTTACACTAGACATTTGGCACAAAGTATTATACACAAAAGTATAAAACTCAGAAGGATTTCAAGGAACCCGTTTTTGTATGAATACCCAAAAACTAGACAACCTCTGTTGTCTAGCTTCAATGATGGTGTGAATAATGCTAATCGGGCGTTTCTGACAAAATTTTTCTTGAGAAATTGTAATAAAGCTTTAGGTCTACAGATGTAACAGCCCACGTCCAAACCACAGTTCTAATAGCAAGATCAAAAAGCCCAGCATGGCGATACGACCATTCCAAACCTCGGCTGAAGTAGTCATACCCCATTCCCAGCGTTCTTGAGGGTAGAGTTTGACGTTGTTTTGCGTGCGAATTGTATCGGTGAAGAGAATGGGGCGATCGCGTAACGCCTGCATCACAATATTTGCTAGAGCCTTAATAAATGTCGGATCGGTATCTGGAGCAGGTACGCGGGCAAAGGTTTCCACCCCAGCTTTTTCGGCGATTTCTCGGTATTCCATATCGATTTCTTCTAGGGTTTCGATATGTTCTGAAACAAAGCTGATGGGTACAACCACCAACTCTTTAATCCCTTGATGGGCGAGTTCTTCGATCGCCACATCGGTATAGGGTTGCAACCATTCCACGGGACCAACACGACTTTGATATGCCAAGGTATAGGCATTTGAGCGGTTGAGTTTGCCCATGATCAGAGCCGCACAGGACTCAATCTCTTTTTGGTAGGGATCTCCCGCTTCCTCAATGTAACTGACTGGCACACCATGGGCGCTGAAAAATATATGGGCTTCGCTGGGATTCTTGACGCTGTCGAGTTTTTTCTCGATCAGACTCGCCATCGCTTGTAAATAGCCTGAGTTACTGAACCAAGAGGGAACGACGGTATATTTAATTTTTTGCAACATTGGATCGGCGTTCCAAATTCTTTCGAGTAAGCGGAAACTGGAGCCTGTCGTGCTAATCGAAAATTGTGGATATAGGGGCAAGATCACCAATTCTTCGATTTGGTCGCGTTTGATTTGGGCGATCGCTTCTTCGGTAAAAGGATGCCAGTAGCGCATCCCAATATAGACATTGACCTCATGTCCGTCTTGCTGGAGCTGCAATCGTAGGGCTTGCGCTTGGGCTTCAGTAATGCGGCGTAAAGGGGAGCCACCACCAATCTTTTTGTAATTTTCCTGAGATTTTTTGGAGCGTAGGGTGGAAATAAACCAAGCCAAAGGTGCTTGAAACAGCGGCGATGGTATACGAATAATTTCTGGGTCAGAAAATAAGTTATACAAGAAGGGTCGAACATCTTCAAGCTTGTCCGGTCCTCCTAGATTTAGTAGTAAAACTCCAATTCGCCCCATATCAATTGTCCATTCCTACTTTAAGCTCAGATTTGTCCATTACTTAACAATACAATTCTTTGGTAGACAGCAGAATCGCGATCGTGTGTCACCAATCATAATCTAAATTCATAAATAGTAACTTTTATTCAAACTATTGACGATCTTGGCAATTCCGACCAAAGGCGAATATGGGTCTCTGCATAATGATGATGGCGCTAATCAGTCTCCCAACCCTCAAGCAGTAGGAGATTGCCGCAGTAATTCGGTTAGCTTGCGCAGCCTATGCTCACTTAACTCATGTAAACAACTGGAGTGTCTGCATGAGAGTAACAATCCCAATTTCGATTGAATTCGTAACAGTTCGGGATTTGAGTGCCATTTTTTGTATGGTCTTTGCAAAAAGTACGGCGCAGTTTTTTGGAAAATAGTATAAGATCGCACAGCATTACTGAAGCAGCTTAAAGGCATTACCCTCAGATAGTGTGCGACTCGTGCGAGACCTGAGGAGAATCTTTTTTGCAAACAATTTAATTAAATATTTAATTTGCGATCGCTCGTTTGCGATCGCTAGGATGAGGTTGGCATGGTAAGTATAAATACGGATTCTGACAGTCGCCGAGTAGCCATTGAGGTAAAAGGTGGAAGTTATACAGAAATGATGCGAATGGGAACCTATACAATTACAGTTCCCTACGCCCAGTTCTCGCAAAAGCTGCGATCGCTGCATCGAATGGGTAGCAAGATTACGAGTATCACACTCTCACCGCCTCACGTATTAGAGAATCTAGTAGAGATTGAGAACCTTCAGACCCATGCTGCGATCGCTGAGATCTTTCCTAAGGTTGTTACTGTAGAAATCCCCGATCGCATTCCAGAATTCGTTTCAGCGATCGCTCCAGAAAGCGTTCCTGAAAATATCCTTACTCATATTGCTGAAACTGTTCCTGAAGAAGTTGTAGCTTGCGTTCCTGAGATCGTTGCAGGGCATATCCCTGAGGATGCTCCCGAAGAAATTACCGTACATATTCCAGAGCCTGTCTCAGTGACAGTTCCTGATGTTGTTCCTAAGGTTATTCCTAATGTTGTTCCTGCGGTCATTTCTGAGCATATTCCTGAACCCGTTTTAGGGATAGCATCTGAAGTTATTCCTGATACTATTCTTGAGCATATTCCTGAACCTGTCTTAGGAATAGCACCTACGGTTATTTCCGAGCATGTTCCACAGAAGTCTGTATCAACCTCCATGAAAAAAGTAGAGGCAATACCTTCTTTACGGAAATCACAGAAACCCAAAAGTACCACCAAAGCTGGTCGTGGGTTCAGCAAACCGATGAGTGTTGCCAAAGACTTGCGATCGCCAGAAGTAATTCCAGAGGTCATTTCAGAACCCGTTTCAGAACCCGTCCCTGAAATCCTTCCACATCTAGCCTCAGAAACTTCTCCTGAAGTCATCCCTTCAGTTATTCGTGAAGCCGTACCAGAAATAATTCCAGAAATAATTCCTGATGTCATTGTTGCTGAAGAAATCCCAGAAGCAATTTCAGCGATTGCTTTAGAAGTAATTCCTGAGGTCGTTGTAGAGGAGGTTCCTCAAGCGATCGCAGTGACTCTTCCCGAAGTCGTTGCTGAAATAACTCCAGAGGAAGTGATTCCAGAAATAATCCATCAGGTGACTCCAGAAGTAATTCCAGAAAGCATTCCAGAAGTGACTCCAGAGATTATTGCAGAAGTAATTCCAGAGAGTATTACAGAAAATATTCCTGAGCAGATTGCTGAAATGATTCCGCAAGAAACTGCTGTGAATATTGTCGAACCCATGTCAGAGAAAGTTCCTGAAGCTATTTCTGAGCATATCCCTGAGATTGCTCCTGAGAATACAGTACCAAATCACACGAAAAAGATAGAATCAGTTCTTTCTTCATCTAAATCTCAAAAGTCTAAAAAATCTTCAAAGGCTGGACATGGGTTTAACAAACCAACCAGCGATGCCCAAGGAAAACGGAAGCCCAAAAGTTGATGCATATCAGCTCTCAACGCCTAGATGTCGCGACTTCACAGTTTAATTGATTGAGGCGATAACCCATGCTATGCACCGTCTCAATCAAATCTTCGGAGGCTCCCGCCACCTTTAGCTTTTGACGTAAACCTCTAATGTGAACTTTGACAGTATGGGGATCTGGAGAGGATTCCAACGACCAGACATGCTCGATCATGGCGCTACGGCTCAGAACTCGCCGACCGTTCCGCAATAGGAGTTCTAAGAGCGCATATTCCTTTGGGGTTAAATGGATGGGAGTCTCAGCATAACTGACTTCAAAGGTGCTGGGATTAAGACGCAGATTACCCCATTCTAAAACTGGTGATGATGCGCCACTTCCCCGACGCAGTAAAGCTCGAATGCGCGCAAATAGTTTTTGCAGATCTACAGGCTTGACGACATAGTCATCTGCACCAACATCCAGCCCATTTATTTCATTGTCGATCGTGTCACAGGCAGTGATCATGAGAATGGGTAATTTGTAGCCATGCGATCGCAACCGTCGGCAAAGACTGATTCCATCCAGCTCTGGCAACATCACATCTAACAGGAGTAAGTCGTAACTTAGCATCTGTACCTGTAGCCACCCAGTTTCGCCATCAGTAGCCACATCAACCACATAGCGCTGGTCTGTCAGCGCTTCTGCCAGAGTCTCGGCAAGGCGGATATCATCTTCAATCAGAAGAATCCTCATAGCATAGAGGGGAAAGAATAAAACGTAACGTTTCAGTGAGATTTCGTATCTTTAATTAGCAGAATTGTTAAAGCCCATAAAGATAGATTACTTATCATGACTTTAAGGGAATCCGTTACGAAAGTTCTATTTATAAAACTTAATCAGAATGCTTATCTAGCATGGATTGTGCATTCTATCCTCAAAGAAAAATAACATTTTTTTAAGATTTGTTGATTTTGTCTATTCTTTCCGATTTCTTTACATCTCTCGTACCCTTTCCTTTACTGCAGGTATGGGATTATCAAATTTCATGTCATTTTAGGAAGAGCCTTGAAAACACTACAGGAGAGCAATTGAAAGCTCAGGTTTCAGATCCTCGGCAACATGCCACGACTGAGGAAACTCGCTTCAATTAGGTAACTTATCTGCGTCTTTCAATAAAGCTGATTCCCCCTAAGTGCACTCTAAATTACATACTCAAATCTATTTATTATCTGGAGAAATTTTATGTCAATTCCATTGTTAGAATACAACCCCTTTCCATTGTTAGAATACAACCCCTTATCTCAAAATCATCGAGTCGAAGGATTTGAAGTTGCCAATGATGAGCAGCCCAGAATTTATACAACCGACAACCAACTTGATGCGACTGAGTTAGACAACTTAATCGCGGCAGCCTATCGCCAAATCTATAACGAGCAACAGATGCTCAAAAGCCACCGCCAGCAAGTTTTAGAATCTCATCTTAGGGCACGCCAAATAACGGTTAAAGACTTTATCCGAGGACTGGTTTTGTCCGATTCATTTCGTCGGCTGATCTATGAAAGCAATAATAACTATCGCTTTGTTGAAATTTGCATTCAGCGAATTTTAGGCCGCAATGTCTATAGCGATCGCGAAAAAATTGCTTGGTCTAGCGTTGTCATGACAAAAGGCATTATAGGATTTGTCGATGCCTTACTTAACAGTGAAGAATACCTGCATAACTTTGGAGATAGCACTGTCCCCTATCAACGTCGCCGTATTTTACCTTATCGCACTAAGGGCGAAGTCACCTTTGCCCATATGGCTCGGTATGGAGTTGACTATCGCAACAAACTGCCTCAATCTAGCTATAAAGGAGACCGCAAGGGTGCTGCTCGTTTGGACTTCACGCTCTGGGCATGGCAAAAAAATCCGCCTCAATCCCTAGAAAAGATTTGGGTTGGTCTTTTCTTTAGTGGAATGGCTTTCATCGCATTCCTGTTTGTGGCAACTTTGCTTGGCTTCTAAGTAGTTAGGCAAAAGAACTCTATAAGTGCCAAGATCCCCGACTTTTTCAAAAAGTCGGGGATCTAAATGTTTATATTTTCAATATAGATTTGGAAAACTATACTTAGTACGTTCCCTTCCCAAGCTCTAGCGTAAACGTGACTAGTTTCGTCTCGATCGTCATTGGCTTAGGCATTCTATTGCTCATTGCGATTTACTGGTATTTCAACCAAGAAGTGGCTCGACGCAAGAATGCCGAAATTGTCTTGCGGCAGCAAACCAGACGGGAACGCTTAGTAACGCAAATTGCCTTGCAAATTCGTCAATCTTTGGACCTCGATCGCGTGTTAGCCACGACAGTAGAAGAAGTCCAACGGTTTCTGCAAGCCGATCGCGTCCTGATCTATCGTCTATGGTCAGATGGAACGGGCTGTGCCATTCACGAAACGGTCTTACCACCCTATCCTGAGATTTTAGGGCATACATTTCCCCAAGAGGTGTTCCCCCAGCAATATCATCGTGCCTACGCCTTGGGAAAAACTCGCACGATTAATAATGTTACGCAAGCCGATGTCGAAGACTGTCTAGCTGAGTTTGTCCAACAATTTGGGGTGAGGGCAAAATTAGTCGTACCGATTATTCAAGAGATTCGCAATGGGGAATCAGGGGAACCAAAAGAAAGTGAGGAAGATGCTCCTTCTGTCACCTATCTCTGGGGATTATTGATCGCCCACCAGTGCAGTTATCCACGAACATGGCAGGACTGGGAAGTCGATCTGATGAAACAACTCGCCACGCAAGTAGCGATCGCCATCCAACAGTCTGAACTCTACCACCAGCTACAAAAACTCAATACCCATCTCGAACAAAGGGTACAACAGCGCACAGCCGAACTCGCGATCGCCAATACATCCCTGCGAGCGGAAATTAACGAGCGTCAACGTACCGAAATTGCTTTGAGACATACGAATGACACCCTCCAAGCTTTGGTTACTGCCTCGCCGCGTGCGATCGTGATGTTAGATCGTGAAGGCAAAGTCAAAATTTGGAATCCTGCGGCAGAGCAAATGTTTGGCTGGACAGAAGCAGAAGTCCTCGATCGCCCCAATCCCATTGGGTTAGATGACCAGCGATCGGACTTTCCCACGCTTAAAACCAGCGTTTTGCAGGGTACAACCTATTCGCGCTTAGAATTTCGTCAGATTAGAAAAGATGGAACTCCCATTGATGTAATCTTTTCGGCGGCTCCCCTACCTGATACGGATGGACGCATCAACGGTATTGTCGCTGTGATAGCTGACGTTACCGACCAAAAACGGCAAGCGGAACAGGTGCGCCTACTGCAATCCGTTGTTGTGAATACGAATGATGCGGTGATCGTGACGGAGGCAGCCGCGATAGATATGCCAGGTCCTCGCATTCTTTATGTCAACGAAGCTTTTACCCGCATAACAGGCTATCAGCCAGAAGAAGTTTTGGGGCAAACGCCACGTATTTTGCAGGGAGACAAAACCGATCGCGCCGAACTCCTGAAATTACGGACAGCGCTTTCTCGGTGGGAATCCGTAACGGTTGAAGTGATTAACTATCGTAAAGACGGCTCGGAATTTTGGAATGAATTTAGCCTCGTTCCCGTTGCGGATGACAAGGGTTGGTATACCCACTGGATTGCCGTACAAAGAGATACAACTAGTCGCAAGCAAGTCGAGCAGGCGCTACGTCAAAGTGAAGAAAGATTCCGATCGCTGATTGAAAACGCCTTAGACATCATCATGATTCTTGAGCCAGACGGCACGATTGCCTACATCAGCCCCTCATCTGAGAAAGTCTTAGGATATTCTGTCACAGATTTGGTGGGAAAAAATGTGGCTGAGTTCGTGCATCCCGATGATTGGGGAACAGTTCGCGATCGCCTTACAAATATCATGCCAAGTTCAGAGCCAAACCGAACTATAGAGTTTCGCGATCGCCATCAGGATGGTTCTTGGCGGATCTTAGAAGCGATCAGCCAGCCATTTGTGGATAGTAACTCCACCCGCCGCATCATGGTAAATGCCCGCGACATCACCGAACGAAAACGGCTGGATGAAATCTGGTTGGCATTGGAACGAGAAAAAGAACTCAGCGCTCTGAAAACCCGCTTTTTCTCGATGGCTTCCCATGAATTTCGTACACCACTGAGTACAGCCTTGGCAGCCGCTCAAGTTCTAGAAAACTCCCCCAATGAATGGAACAATACAGAGAAACGACTGCGAAACCTGCATCGAATTCAAGACGCAATTAAAAATATGGTGCAATTGCTCGACGACATTCTCACAATTAATCGAGCCGAGACTGGCAAATTGGCATTTAACCCCAAGCCTCTCAACCTAGAACTCTATTGTCATTATTTTGTAGAGGAAATGCGGCTAAATACAGGATCTCAACACACACTGACTTTTACGAGTCAGGGCAAAGTTGTGTCTGTTTGTCTAGATGAAAAGTTGTTACGCTCCATTTTGTCTAATTTATTATCCAATGCGATCAAGTATTCTCCTCAGGGCGGGAACGTTCAACTCTCTTTAACGTTTCAAAGCGATCGCGCGATCCTTGAGGTTCGAGATCGAGGGATTGGCATTCCCCTAGAAGATCAAAAACAATTTTTTGAACCCTTCTATCGCGGCAAAAATGTCCGAACGATTCCAGGAACGGGGTTGGGGCTAGTTGTTGTCAAAAAATGTGTAGATTTGCATCAAGGCACAATTCACATCGATAGTGAAATTGGGAAAGGCACAACCTGCGTGGTGACATTACCTCTGTGAAATTGTGGTTAAGATATTACCGCAAGAAGAACGAGAAATTTCTCAAATGCACTACCGTAATTTTTTACTGACTGAACGGGCAGCTTTTTGAGCAGCAGATTTAAGCCGATCGCCAAGATCCACAATTGTCTCCCCCACCTGTTCTAAGGTTTTATCGACAGATTTATCTGAGTGGCGATCGCTTTGGCGTTTTTTTTGCTTGACCTCAGCTTGGGTCTTTTTAACAACCTGCTCAAACTTTTGCTGGGCAGAAGACTTTACTTGGTCGAGGGTCTCAGCAATTTTGTCACTGGCAAGGTCAATGGTTTCATTGACAGCATCGATCGCCCAAGCATCAATTTCGTCGAGCCTTTCTTTGGCTTGAGACTGTTGCTGTTGCAATTCATGCTGGACTTGCTTTACGGTCTTTTCATAGCGACGTTTTACGCCATGTTGCGCTGCATTGAGCTGCTCTTGCAACTGCTTCTGGATTGGCTTTTCCTTACGACTGCCTGCCATAGCTTACTTTTTAACTGCTAAGTAGACGACTTACTATTACTATAGCGGTTTTGATTTAGGAGATGACCTGTGACATTGACCGCTAAACAAAACTTACCAGAAAAAACCTACCTACAAAGATTCAGGTAACAAGTAGGTAGCCCTATCTAATGTATGGGTTTCTGTTGTTTGTTTCACCAGCATCTCCCCTCTCAGCGATCGCTATTCAATCCCAATCCATTGTGCAAGTCTACGAATTTTGCAAATTGCGCGATCGCAATCGTATTGGTAAATTTTTCAGAAACATAAAGTTGCTCGGGTGATAGGACAGCCGAACGCAGAAAGTTTTCATCAAGTTTGGATATGGGGCATTTATACAAATTGTCGAATCTCTGCCCGATCGCCATGAGATTAGTAGCGAATCGATAGAAGTTTATCTCTTGAGGAGGACATCTCTCTTGCTTAGAAACATTTCCAGATAGCGCTCAGTCATGCAGAGAGTAAAGAGAACTACGAGAGGAAGTCTGATAGATATCAGAATCGAGCGTCCGTGCCCTGATTTGAGAATCTTTCTAATTCCTTTATTGCCAACCTGTTTTCCCAGAAGTTTTGTAACGTGATTAATCAACTCATTCAATTCATTCAGGAAATAACCCAACAGTTTGTCATGGTAATCGTAGACATAATAATGCATAAAGAGAATACTTCACCATGAATTACCATCAATTTCGCTCTGGCTCTGCCGTACTTGTAGCCATAAGCTTTATAGGTAGCTCTGCCCTTCCCTTCATTAGTGCAGCTCCCACCTATGCTCAGACTAGTTTTAATGACGTTCCATCTAACTATTGGGCGCAATCCTTTATTCAAGAATTAGCGACAAGAGATATTATCAAAGGCTTCCCTGATGGCAGTTTTCGTCCGAATGATGCTGTGACAAGGGCGCAATTTGCCGCGATGCTCAGCAAAGCCATGACCAAATCCCCAATCCGTAACAGCGTTACGTTTGTTGACGTTGCCTCAGACTATTGGGCGGCTCCAGCTATCGAAAAGTCCTATACACTGGGCTTTATGGCGGGCTACCCTGGCAATGTGTTTAACCCCACTCAAAATATCCCACGCGTGCAGATTCTTGTTTCCCTTGCCAATGGACTGAACTACACGACAACTGCTTCACCTGACTCAACTTTGCAAACTTTTTCAGATGCAAGCAGTATTCCCAGTTATGCTCGCAATAGTGTAGCTGCGGCTACTGAGAATCGTTTGGTCGTAAATTATCCCAACGTTCTATTTCTCAATCCCAATCAAACTGCAACGCGCGCAGAAGTTGCTGCCTTTATCTATCAAGCGCTAGCGCGATCGGGTCAAGTTACGGCAATTCCTTCTCCCTACATTGTTGGTCAGAATATCTCTAACCCACCTCCCCAACAGGATTCGCTAAGAGTTCCTGCGGGTACTACGATCGCCGTTCAGTACTCAAAAGAAAAGATTTTACTTGGACCGAATGAAAATGTTCCACTGACTTTGACCGTAGCGCGAAATATTATTTCTTCGCAAGGTGTAGTATTAATTCCAATAAATAGCCAAGTGGTTGGCGAACTTCGCTCCGTACAGGGAGGGGCTCAGTTTGTTGCCAGCGAACTTGTTTTTCCGAATGGTCAACGTACTGCGCTCAACGCCACTTCTCAAATTGTGACCAGAACAGAGCAGGTTGATAAAGGCATCAATGTAGGCAGTGTGGTTCAGAATGCCGCCCTTGGTGCTGCCGCAGCTGCGGCGATCGCTGGCGTAACTGGCGATCGCGCGATCGCTACAGAGGAAGTTCTAGGTGGGGCAGGTCTTGGCGCGTTGCTTGGCGTATTTGTGGGGCGCAACAGCGTGACGCTATCGTCAATTAATCCAAATACTGACTTAACCTTGACATCAAACTCAGATGTACTGCTTAGAAGTTCTAACTAACGCGATTTAAATTCTTAGCGGATGATGGAGCCGTCATGCTGACGCCTAAGGTGAAAGTTTCACCTTAGGCGTCTTAGTCGTCATCAAAGATTCTCGATCGCTGTACTCGCTGTTGGCAGTTGGAGATCGAGATTTGAGAGGTTTTGTTTATCAGTCTTTGCTTGAGGTGCGCAAAGTAAAACGATGCCTAGTGTAATCGCTGCAATACTGATCCGAATCCCCAAAATGCTGTCCATCGCCTTACACACTCACATCCCTAACTGATTAACATTGTTTGACTTCATACCCACTTTAAGTGTTCCAACCTAAATATCCTGTGACCAAGATAGTAACGATCGCGCAAACATATCACATGAATCCTGCGATCGCGATCACCGCCGTTATTTCTGATTGTGCTGTCAGAAAATTCAGAAAATTTGGAACTGGGGAATTCTACCTATAAAAAAACACCCTTGTCTAAAGACAAGGGTGTTTTTTTATGAAAGTTTAATTCGGGTCTTCAGGTGTTAACCAGACTGCTGGGAGGAATCCCTAACTGGTCTAACATGTTACAAAGTTCGAGCTATAGTCTCAAACTTTCACCAACCGAGCCAGACTGTTAGCGAACAGCCCCAGCGCACAGAATGGTCACCTGACGACCCATACGTTTGTTACTGTCTGATTGCATGGGCATCACCTCCTATCGCCTAAGTGGACTAAATTTTTAAGGACACAGAGTAATTGGGCTCTATGTGTTTACACTTGCTAATATACGCTAACCAATAAAAATAGACAACCAATCTGAGCAATTCTGCTGATTTTGTTAACGTATGTTTGTGGCATAACGGATGTCCTTGGGGCATTCTTAGATTGTGGTGTGGATTTCGTGTGAATTAGAAGGAGTGTGGAGTTATAGAGGCCTATGTTGAAACAAAATCATCGCGCTTGGGTTGAAATCGATCTCTCTGCAATCAAGCACAACGTGCAGCAGTTAAAGCGCTGCTTATCCTCAGAAACTGACCTGATGGCGATCGTCAAAGCCGATGCCTATGGTCACGGTGCGATCGCTGTCAGTCAGGCTGCCCTCGAAGCAGGCGCAACTTGGCTGGGTGTCGCCACGATTCCCGAAGGAATTCAACTGCGCAATGCTGGGATTACTGCCCCAATTTTGATTTTGGGAGCCACCAACAGTGCCGATGAAATTAAAGCGATCGCCGAGCATCGCCTGCAACCCACGCTCTGCAATCCCAAACAAGCGCTGATCTTTCACGAAGTCCTATCAGGCATACAGCACGCTATTCCCGTGCATCTCAAATTTGATACGGGGATGTCTCGGCTGGGCATTGACTGGCGCGAAGCTGTAGATTTTGTCAAACTCGTGCATGGGCTACCTCAACTGGCGATCGGTAGCATATATTCTCACTTAGCGACTGCCGATGAGTTAGATACTACAATCATGCAGCAGCAGCAGCAGCGCTTTGAGCAGACGATCGCGCAGCTTAAAGCCGTGGGCATCTGTCCGCCGCGCATTCATCTCTGCAATACGGCAGCGATGCTGACCGACCCCAAGCTTCACTACGATATGGTGCGCCCAGGGCTAGGCATCTATGGTCTTTATCCCGCACCCCATCTCAAAAAGTATGTCGATCTTTTACCTGCGATCCAAGTCAAAGCCAGAATTACACAAGTGAAGTCCGTTGTCGCAGGAACGGGAATTAGCTACGGTCATTCCTTTCACGCTCCTACAGACATGAAGATTGCTACGGTCGCGATCGGTTATGCCGATGGCGTGCCACGCGGATTGTCTAATCGCATCACGGTAGCAGTCCACGGCGAAAAGGTTGCCCAAGTCGGTACGATTACGATGGATCAAACCACGATCGATGTCACCCATGTTCCCGAAGTTTCTGTTGGTGATGTCGTCACCATGCTCGGTGGTGAGGCTGGTACGACCGCCGATGATTGGGCGGGAATTTTAGGAACGATCTCATGGGAAGTTCTCTGTGGCTTTAAACATCGCCTACCGAGAATTAACGTTGAAGTTCCAGAGCTATCCTCTGCGTATTTGCTATGATTACTGGTCGGTTATTAGCCAAACTCGGCATTCTCTTTTACATTCTGTTTACACTGTTGCCTGACAGTAGTACGCAGGTTCTGCAATTCCCGTGGGTGCTGATCGCGCAGGTGGGACTGGGATGCTTTGCGATCGCAGGGCTACTCAATATTTGGCGAAAGTCTATTCCTTTCTATTTACTGGGGAATAGTCTAGACTGGGCGATCGCTTGCCTATTTATCTCTATCTCTCTCTCGACCATTTTTGCCACCTTTCCCGCTCAAGCCCTGTGGAATAGCTTGATCGCCTTTGCCTTTTTTGTGGCGATTTATGTGACCCATAATTATCTGCATAGTGGGTCTAAGAACCTCTCTGCTTCTCCCACAACGGAACGAGGGCAAGCGCGATCGCCGCTGCAATGGTTGCTGACGTTTCAAGGCGTACTCAATGTTGGGCTTATCTTAGAAAGTCTGTGCCTGTGGAGCCTGCAAACCTTTTTGCCCAAGCTATCTGAACTGAATCAGATCAATTTACTGGGCTTAAACCTCGCCTATGACTTTTCGGATATTGAGTCGCGGAATGGAGTTCCCCTAGGCCATCAGAACTATGTGGCGGGATATCTGATGCTGGCGCTCCCCTTACTGTTCGGTTTAGCGATCGCACAAAAGGGATGGTGGCGCAAGTTTTGGATTGCGGGAATTGTTTTGGGTGCGATCGATCTGTATACGACGAATTCTCGTGGCGGCTCGATCGGACTGGTTCTATTTCTGGTGTTTGGAGCGCTGGTGCTGGTCTTGAGAAGTTCGCTCAATCGTTGGTTGGTTCTATTCGCCAGTGGGGGCGCGATCGCGGTGGTAGGCGCTCTGATTGCCTTAAATCCTCGCCTTCAGTCATCCGTTGTCAGCCTTGTGAGTTTGCCATCTAATTTTAATCTCCAATCGATCAAGGGTGGCAGCGAACTACTTTTTCGAGCGATCGCTGCCTATACAGGATGGCAAATCGGTCTAGACCATTGGTTGTTTGGTGCAGGTGTGGGTTCCGCTCCGTTGCTATATCAGCAATATCGACCGAGTTGGGCGGGACGGGAAGCAGAAATTATGTTTCAGTTGCATAGTACGCCCGTGCAGCTATGGGCAGAATTGGGAACTGTGGGCATTGTCGCTGTGCTAATTTTGCTGGTGGCAGCGATCGCGCTGTTTGTGAAGCTCCATTTCTCTCGCACTTGGCACGCCAACTCAGAAGCTCAGATCTATACCTATAGCTTATTCGGTAGCCTACTTGCCTATGGCGCGATCGCGATTACGGACTACCAGTTAGATGTCTTGGCGATCGTGGGTAGTTTGACGATCGTGCTTGCAAGTTTGGCTTACTTGGGACAAATTCACACAAAGGATTTGGTGGTTTTAGGCAATTACAGACTGCCGCGTTTGTGGCTATCTTGGGTTTCCACAGCCTATCTTATCGGCGCGATCGCTTGGTTAGCACCTGTCAACTTCGCTTGGCTATCGTCGAATACTGGGTTTATCTATCTGTCCAAGGCGAGGGCAGATTTGGAAGCAAATCGCAGCGACGCAGCGATAGCGAATCTGGCACAATTTCAACAGAAACTCGAGCAGGCGCATTCCCTTACGTCTTGGGAACCTTACTATGCCTATCAGTTGGGATGGAACCTAGCTGACATTGGTCTCCAAAATCCCACATTGCTGCAAGCGAAGGAATTACAGCAACAGGGCTTAGCTTGGCTGCGTAAAGGCATTGCCGCGAATCCTCATAACGAGTTTGGCTACAATACAGCGGCATGGCTCAGTCTTGCCGAGTCGGCCTATCCACAGGCAGAGCAATTTTTTCGACGCAGTTTAGAACTCGTTCCCGCCAAGCGATCGCTCTCGTTTGGTTTAGGTGTGAGTTTGTTGCGTCAAGGAAAGATGGAACAGGGAATTGAAGCGATCGCCCATGAAGCCCTCAACGATCCGATCTTTATGACCAGTCCTCGCTGGTCGGAACCGCAGTGGCAACCGCTCTATCCCAAGGTGATGGCAGAACTCGATCGGCTCTACGATCGCACGCTGAAATCCTCTCCAAATCCCTCGCTCCAAGCCAGCCTTCAGCTCAGTCGGGCAGCTTTACACTGGTGGTCGGGGAATGTCAGTGGATTAAACGAACTCAAAGCAACAGGAAATCCCACGGCGGTTTTGCTGGCTGAAGCAATTCCCTTGGGAATGCATCCCACTACAACCTCCACTAAGACCTCTAATACGACCTCTGCGCCCAACCCAAATACTCAATTAGAAAAAATCAAGCAGAATCCCCAAACTCCTGCTGAAATGGTCATATCCGCATGGCTGAACCCCAATCTGCGTCTCAAGCTCTTAGAAAAAGCCTATGCCTTTGCGACTCGCAGTCTTCCCGACCAATCTTCTGCCTTAATCGTGCAAGCCATGAGCGATCGCATGAATCGCTCGCCCAGTCTAGATGCATGGCTGCGTCAACCTCTGGCAATGGATAGTCCTTTACAACTGCGCCCTCGCCGCGCCCGCGAGAACTTTGGCATTATCAGCCGTCATATCGATGGGCCGATTCCTCTAGACTTCTCCAGCATTCAAGAAAATGCGATCGTTTCTACTTTCTTTCCCGATCTTTTCCCAACTCAAGGCACTCTCTAGCTTTTTATGTACTTCCATTCAATTTGCGATCGATTGACTTCGCATCTTCCCATCGTGTGGTGTGTTGTGAAACAGAATATGATGCTGAATCCATTGTGCGGATGTTTCCTTGGTCTGAGATGAGGAGTGTTGGACTCGAATCGCATCATGTGCGCATTCCAATAATTTTTTTGGTGGTGACTGGGAGACTATCATAACTATGCGAGTCTATTACAGTCGTTGTAGATGCAACAACTTTTTCTTGAGGATGGGTTTTGGGATAATACCCTACATTTTGCCGAATAAAACGCTATATAGGGATGCTACACGCTATTACGCCTATGGTTGAGTTTTCCTTCAAGTTGCACAATAACCACCATATAGAGAGAAGTGTATAACCAGCGAAATGCTGGCTAACTATATAGCTTTATCAACTGCTAATATAAGACTTGACAATATATGATAAAATACTGAAACGCAACCATAGAACTAGTCGTTAGCCTTAATTCTTCTAGTGAGGCAGTATAGTAATGCCTGAAGAAAATACGCCTAAAGAAAAAGATGAGCAGCAAAGCTACATTGGTATTGATCACATGAATGGAGGTGAAATTCATGCAGGAGCTAAAGTTGCTGGAGTTATATATGAAGGTGATACAACGACTTCGGCTGAGCAAAGAGCCAAGGATGCTTTGAGTGTTATCAAAGATGAGCTTCAGGGGGATTTTCTGAATATTTCTTTAATAGTTAAGGCTATTGAAGACAATCCTCCTAGACCTTTCTGGGATATTAGAAGAGCTAATGAAACAGAGCTTGCCTATCAAGATAGAGCCAGAAGCTATTTTCAATACTATATAAATACCGTAAATCTTCAATTAAGAGAATTAAAGCTGTCAACTTCTGTTTATGAGAGCTTTAAAAGGGATCTTGCGCACTATTCTAATTTGATGTTAAGAATCAAAAAAACGCACGAAAGTCTTGATGAAGTTAGAGACTCATTAGCTCGATTGGAGGGTGGATTAAGTCATTTGATCCAATTGAATTTGAGCGATTTAGAAAGAGTTGCACAATCAGATTCTCTTCACCGCGAAAAAATCACAAATGCCAAGCTAAATCTTACTGCTTCTGCTGCTCATTTTTGCTTAGTAATAACTGAGGAAGTTGATGCAGAAATTCTATCGGAATCTTTAGAAGGAGCAGGAGTTAATTTAATCTTACGGCAAGGTAATGAAGGATGGAGAGAAGCACGCAAAGTTGTATCCAAACTTTCTCAAGAAAAAGTGAATATTCTTAAAAAAAGAGTTAAAGTTGTTGATGAGGCAAATCAAAGAGAAGTGGAACGACGAATTAAAGATCCTTACATTAGGATTCTAAGAGAAGTTTCAGGACTACCCTTGGAACTATCAGAAGCAGAGCTTTTTTCACTACGAAATAAAGAAGTTAATCAAAATGAATGTGACCCGAAACAATTATTTAAGTTAGCTGCATTTTCTTTCCTAGAATCAGACGGTCATGATTCAATATTTTACTTTGAGAAGGTATTGAGTAATGGTAGTCTATCACCTATCCTCCAAAGATTTGCTCAACTCTCAGCTGAGCGACTTAAACATCCAGACATCTATGCAGACAGCTTAGGCATTATGGTTATTAAACTTCTCTCAAGTGGGAGTTTTGAGCGTGGAGGACTACAGGAGGGTGATGTTATATTCGCTTTAGATGGGAAAACTATTAATGAGCCAGGAGAAATTGCTTCGGCCCTCGGAAAAAGTGACGATAGCCCAGTTTTACTGGATGTTATTCGAGACGGCAAACCTCTGAAAAAGGTTATTCAGGGAGGAGATTCCGCAGGTGTTATTTTAAGTCAACTTGTCGTTTTGAATACCATTCAGTTATAGAAGAGGAGTTATTGGGTATGACTAACAATTACATTGGTATTTATCACATGAGTGGTGGCACAGTTGAGGGAGGAGCAAAGGTTGCTGGAGTAATAAATGAAGCTGAGCAACAGAGCTTATCTGAAGCTGCTGTTGAAATCCAGTCTCTTTTAGAGCAACTTGCTCAGAGCTTTCCGACAAACACCACAGCAGAACAAATGGTTGTAGCAGCAGAAGCGATCAAACTTATAGAAAGCGATCCTACTTGGAAGCAGAGAGTAATTGCTGCGGCTAAAACAGGTGGTTTGGCGGCTTTTGAGAAAGCGTTTGATAATCCTGTGGGAGCTTTAATTACTGGAGCCGTTAAGGGTTGGTTGGAAGCAAAAGCTGAGTGAAATTATCTTGTCTGCTATTTAACTCATTGGGGAATAGCAAGGCTAACACTGTGTTGGTGTGGATGAAACAGAGGTTATCGGTAAGAGTTCAAGGTTATCTGCCACCGCACAAATTCACCGTTACACATTTTTGATTTATATGCTGAGGAAAGTTAAAAAGTATTTGGTATTTCTCGCTCCATTCGTGCTCCTGAAATCTATTGTATCATCTTCATAGCTAGGGAATAAGTAAGTGAATAGTTCTAAAAAAGCAGACCAATTAATTATTTTACTTGAAGAAGCAGAAAATCTTATTGATGCTGGCAGTAAAACTGTTGGGGTTATTGAGTCAGTAGTGGCTTTAGTAGAAAATTCAATTAAAGTCTGGGATCAATCGGCTAATTTGATTGAAAGAATCCCGAATTTAATTAATGAATTTAACGACTTTAAGAATATATCCCAAAAATGGGATCAAGGTGCTCCTCAAAAGTTAATGAATGATAATTTTTCGGATAGAGCTATATCAAAGCAAAATTATCTTTCACAAAGTCTTCATAGAACTGCATCATACGTCCAAGAGAATGGAATTCCCTTAGCAAATCAACAAACGCAATTTAGATTGCCTTTTAATGTTCTTTCAGGAGGTATTGACCCTTTCTGTAGTCTCCTGTTAACGACTGGAGTTCAATTAATAGATGGCTATTTCACTAGGAAGACTATAGACTCTGGATTTAGTAAAGTCTCAAGCCAACTAGATACTATAAATTTGAGTATAGAGAATATATCTGTAACTCTAGAAAAAGGATTAAACACCCTATCCATGCAGTTTAGTTGGGGCATTTCTGAGTTAATCTGGCGATTGGAGGAAAATAATGACTTTTCAAAGAAAATTCATGAGACATTAAATAGACCGCTTGAAACAGAATCAAGAGAACTAAAGAATAGAGGTATTACTTCATACAATCGAGGATGGTATGACGAGGCACTAGCGGATTTGTTAGAAGCAGAAAAAAAATCAAGAATAGATTTTATTATTGACCATTATATAGGAAATATATATCTATTTTCCGAAGATCATAGAGATTACAAGAAAGCTATTGAATATTATCAGAAGGCAGCTAAATATGCTGAGCCTGAATCTGAATATCATTCAATTGTTGCACTAATTCATCAAGGACTAGCTCATTATCTCTTTGCTAAAGATGGTAACCTAGAAAATTTCAAACAAGCTTCTACTTGTCTCGAAAGAGCAATTATTATCGCGAAGAGAAACAATCTCTTGTCAAATATTCCAGAGGTTTTATATCATCATGCACAGTATTCTGCATTAGCGGGAGAGTCTAAAGCTTCACTTTCATTAATAACAAATCTTTTGGCTGACAACCCGATATACATCCTCAAAATAATTTCAGAAGAAGATTTTCTTTCTTTAAAAAGCGAAATAGTCCTGATTCTTGAATCCCTTCAATCTGAGTTTAAGAGATTTGTTGACGAATATCTTGACAGGTACAAAATATTCTTGGAAATGATACGAAGGGACAATAGTGGATACTATGATGAGTTTAGTATAGATCTTTTTCTGACGGATATTCATCAAGTTATCGAACTTTATCTTTGTGGTGATTTTATTTCTCTATCACTTGCCAAGAAGAAATTGGTGGGGATTGCAGTTCCAATTAGTCACCCTAGGAGACGAGTTAGTTATTACTATTCTTATAAAGGAAAGTATCCTTACTATAGCTATGAAGAGATAAAAAAGATCGCCGTTTATCCCGCTCCCTTTAATTGTTTGCATCCATATAAAGTAGAATTCAGTGCTATTGGTGGGGAGTTATTATGAAAATAGTCTGGTCTTTTTGGCCGGAGCCATTGAAGTCAATGCATGGCTCAAGTTGGCCTAACATGAACCTATATTTATGTTCATGGGTTCTCTCAGTAATGACAGCAAAACAGTATTATAGAAATACTGCTTTAGTGACAAATTCTGAAGGAAAATCTATTCTCGTTGATCGACTTGGCTTGGAATTTTCTAATGTTTCAACGGAATTAGATGTTATGGTTGACGCAGATCCTGAATTCTGGGCTTTAGGAAAAATATACGCTTATCGAGCTCAAAATGAACCCTTTATTCATATTGATAGTGATGTATTTTTATGGAAAAAATTACCTGATCAGGTTGAAAGAGCAGACGTTATAATACAAAATCCTGAATTTTTCATCGTAGGAGAAAAAGGAGCTTATTACATACCTGATATTTTAGAAAATGAGTGTATTTGTGAAAATGAAGGATGGTTACCCCAAGAGTGGTTATGGTATAGAGCCACATTTCCTGACTTACTTAAAGCTTTTTGCTGTGGAATATATGGTGGTAATAGGCTAGATTTTATTCATTATTGTGCCAATCTTGCGATAAACATAATTGATCATCCTGTCAATAAAGAAGTTCTAAAAGAATCATCAGTTAAGCAGCTTTATATTATGCTTCTTGAGCAGTTTCTCCCTGCAGCCTGCTATGAGTATCACTTTGACAACAGATTTTCTAAATTTCTAAACTTAAAAGTAGACAATCTTTTTTCATGTGTTGATGATGCGTACTTTAAAGCATCTCGTCTTGGTTTTACACATCTCATTGCTGGCAGTAAACGCAATACATATCTAACCCAGCGGCTTTTAAATCGTGTCCAAAAAGATTACCCTGAATTTTTTGAGACATGTAAAAAAATGTCACTTAACCTATTCAGTCTTTAGGCTATCCATAAGTTATGAAATCCCTTATTTTGACAATTGTCTGTGCCTTTGTGTCTTTGCTCATAGGCTAGGGGGGATACCTTTTAATATCACTGCATAACCAGCGCTTGCATAGGATAATCGATATACGGCTTATGCTGAGTTATAACTTATCTGCCACCTGTGAAGCGCAAGCCATTATACCGAAGCCATCACTCCGTTAAAGTTGTCTGTTTCGAGTCAAGATTAGGCAGTCAAAAATGGTTCGCTTCGTTGTTGAGTCCAGAGAAGTTATTGGTGATTCCTTTCAGGATGTCTCCCGCCGTAAAGACAAATAATTGCGAAGCGATCGCCGATCTCATAGGGTGCATTAACGAACTGTAATGCGCTTTTTTCTCTAGCATGATGAATTCGGTAAATCATAATTTGCCTTCCGTGCCAACTTGAGAGCGACTGAGCCACCGTATAATGTTCAAATTCCTATGGAGTCCTAGCCCATGCAAGTGAAACCTTCGGAGCAAATCTCGTCCGTTGATGCGGAAATTATTTTAAGGCGCTTACCAGATTGGATTCAGGATGCCCTGATTGCTCGCGCTACTGAAATTGATTATCCCGTTGAAGCAATCATTGAGCTGGCGATCGCCAGTTTTTTAGATACAGAGGCATTAAGTTTTGCAGACTGTAAGCCAAGGCGAGGTCAGTAAGTCAACATCACTGCACTCGACCCAATGACAAACTACTTTATAATCACTCAAAGTTACTAGCGATGGGTGAGTTCAGCCGCTATACATAAAAACAAGAGAAAAACATGATATTACTCAATGATATATTACAACTTAAAGATTTAGACAATACAAAAATTAGATTTAATATCCCAAACAATTCTGGCGATCCTTTATTTATTTTCAAGACAAATCGACCCCAATTACAAACTTGGCAATACTGGAATTATTCAAAGAAGAAGTCATTTTCAGAAGGAAACACAACCATCGGATTCATTAGAATAGAAGGTGATAAATGGCTTCTATTCGACATTAGTCGCGTAACAAAAGATTTGAATTTATTGGATGCAATTGGATATGAGTACGAAAAAATTGATGAATATGAAAAATTTTGTGGAAGAATAATTATTGAATTCAAAAATAATGCACAAAATTTAGTCAGAAAAGCTACCAGTGTTATCAATGACTGCAAAGTCCTTCAGATTTTAGACAGCACATTTGATAACGACATATTTCCAGGTTACGAAAATGTCAATATTAGTTGGCACGAATTAGAAAATCTAATCAATAAAAGCACATGGAAAACAGCATTAGCGAATCAAAAAGGTGTCTATCTAATTACAGATGAATCAAATGGAAAAATGTATGTAGGATCAGCATATGGCTCCAATATGATACATGGTAGATGGAGTAATTACATCGCCAATGGACACGGTGGAAATTTTGAGCTAAAAAGTTTACCATTTGAACATATCAAAAAATTCTTTAGATACTCAATTCTTGACATATTCAAGTCTACAATTGATGACAACACAATAATCAATCGTGAATCATGGTGGAAAGAAACTCTTCTCACTAGAAAATTTGGTTACAATAAAAACTGAAAAAATGTATAACTAAGCTTTGCTTTATCAGTTATTAGTTTTCCTGAGCAAGTCATTGGTGCTCACAACTTCATCAATCGCGCCCAGACAAATACTGATATGGTTCAAGGAGCAATAATGGAGCTAAATGAATTACCAGGATCAGAGTTAATCTTACCCGGACTGGAAGATCTTTACCAAGGTAGAAATAACACAATCGGGTCGCTATTAATCGCGATCGCATCCATACGCTTAACCGAAGTAGGCTTAGATATTCCAAAGCAGCCTCTAGCATCAGAGCCAGAACTAGCCTTGTATGCCCACCTTCAGAACGAACGCGATGATGCTTATTCTTACTACAATGCTTTATTGAAGAACAGCTTGTTGATTAGGGCGACCGAAACTCAATCCTAAAACTCTACGATCAAGCCTAATGTATCCGTGAGGTCGGCGAAGGTAACTTCAATTTGTTTCTGTAGTTCTAAAATACTATTTCGTTCCGATTGAATTTTGGTTTGATAGTAATGACCGAGTTCTGGATTGGCTTTGAGATCGGTTTTTTCCCATAGATCGCGCCAGTGGCGATAGCGTTTTTCGCCCATCACCAGTTGAATCTTAGCGATCGCTGCCTTAACTACCATGGTCGGACGCAATAATGCCACCCGTGAGTTCTCATCGAGCCACAGGAGGTGATGCAGTTGCTTTGCCATCTCAGGAATTTCGGCACAGGCGGTTTGCAATTGCTGCACGAGATGATCGGGAAAGGGTTCCACAGGTTCGAGGGAAGTTGTCTCTTCTTCCAGCATATCTAGAATCATCTGCCAGAGATGGCGGTGGTTCGACATACTAAAGCTGATGTCTTCTGTTTCCAAGATCTCGTAAACGAAGGCGCGATGTTGAGGGAAGTGGAGATAGATTTGCAGGAGTTGGGTTTCCGCCACATGTAAAGCCGAGGTGGGTGTAGTCGGAGTTTGTGGTTTATTGCCATACCAACGGGAATAGCGCAATTGTCGGCGCAGGTCTTGTTCTAAGCGCAGGGCAAGGTATGAGTTTCCTTGAGCCAGTCGCTGAGCGCAGGTGTGAATGTAATGGGTGCGAATGAAGGTGTCGGGTAGGTTTGTGAGTAGTTGCGTAATCGCCTGACTGCATTTTTGGAACTGGTCGGCTTGATTGAGATTCTGTCCAGCCAAAATCTGTTCGATTTGCCAGTCGATGAAAAGCGGTGCATTGGTTAAGAGTTCTTGATAGGCATTGGCATCATGCTGTTTGAGATACTCATCGGCATCCTTACCATCAGGCATTGTGAGAATGCGAAGTTGTACGGTTCCATTAAAGACTAAATCTTTAAACCCAGCGATCGCTTTTTCCGCCGCCGTAATCCCTGCCTTATCTGCATCAAAGTTGAGAATGATGTGCTTCGATTCCGTGTAGCGCAATAACTGGCGCATCTGATCGCCACTCAGAGCTACGCCCATCGTGGCAACGGCTTGCTGAATTCCCGCTTGGTGCAGTGCGATCGCATCAAAATAACCTTCTACGACCACGGCGCGATCGGTTTTGCTAATCGCATCTCTTGCCTTATCCATCGCATAGAGAATGGAACCTTTGCTGAATAGTTCCGTTTCAGGCGAATTTAAATATTTAGGCTGTTCGTCTCCAAGGGAACGTCCTCCAAAGGCGATCGCTCTGCCTCTGGTGTCATGAATCGGAATCATCAAGCGATCGCGGAAGCGATCGTAATAACCACCGCCACCCTTGCGGGGCACGATCAAACCTGCTTGCTCAACCAACGTGGGAGGCAAGCGTTTTTGCTGTACCAAATAGCCATAGAGCGTATCCCAACCTGCGGGGGCATACCCCAGTTGAAAGGTCTGAATCGTCTCTTTAGTCAGTTGCCGCTTTTGGGTGAGATAGTCATGGGCTTCCCGTCCCTGACTGGAAAAAAGGGCATGTTGATAAAAGCTGGTTGCCAAACCCATGGCTTCATAAATCTGATCGCGATGGGAGAGTTGTCGTTGTAATTCTTGGGCTTTTTCTGGCTCTAGGGTACGAACTGCCACACCATGCCGTTTGGCAAGATCCAACACCACATCTTGAAAGGATTGTTTGCCAATATCCATCAAGAACTTAAAGGCATCGCCACTCGCACCGCAGTTAAAACAGTGATAGATCTGTTTGACGGGGTTAACGGTTAAGGCTGTGGGGTTACTGCCATTGTGAAACGGACAAGCCCCGCGAAAATTCACGCCACTTTTGCGTAGCACAATATGCTCAGAAATGACATCGACGATGTCAACTTTCTGTCTGACCTGCTCTTTCGTATCAGGGTGAAGTCGTAGGTCTGTCATTGAGTATAAAGGCTTAGTTTGAAGCCCTAAACTACAAGAGCTTATATATTATGGCAAAACTCTTTGCTTAGCGATCGTAAATTTGGTTGTTTATTACGCATTTGCTAACAATGACTTCAATGTGGTACGCCCCTTAATTGTTTGTGAATATTTCCAGTTCTTGCAGGCAAGATGCCTGTGCTACAAATTAATTACAACTCAAATTCTTTTAAGGAACCGATCGACATTTTGCTGCCAATATTCTTTATCCACTGTGACTAGTAAGCTATGCCCAGTATTAGGAAAGATAAGCAGTTGTTTAGAACTGGGCAGGTTTTTCAAGATTTGGTTAATCTCTTCTAAGGATGTCCACGGGTCGAGCTTACCATGCATCAATAAGGTCGGTGACTTAACCTGACTGGCATAGGTTTCTGGATTGTGGGTAAATCCATTCACGCCATGTTGAACGCCTCCCCAAAAGACGATTAGCTCTGCCATCGGAAATGGAGGGAGCCACATCGCCCTCAACCGACTTCTCACAGAGTCAAGCAGACGAGCAAAGGGAAGCTCGATGATTATCGCGTCAGGATTCACTTTTTCAATCGCCACTGCTCTGAGAATCGCCGCACTCCCCATTGATATACCGTAAAGGATGAGCGGACGCTTCAATTTTGAGTTTTGGGCATAACTCATCGCTAGAGCAACATCTTGGGCTTCTCTTATGCCTAAAGTATTCGTGTTTCCACTCGAACCACCCACTCCGCGAAAATCAACCAGCAAAGTGTCATAATTTAAGTTGTGAAATGCATGAGCTGGGGCAAGAAGCTGACTTGACTTACTACTTGATTTCCCTGGGAACATGAGAATCGTTCCATTAGAAGCAGAGTTCTGAACTGATATGAGCCAAGTTTCGAGCCACTCAGTTTTACTGATTGGAAGGCGTTGCGTGCTATAGGCAAGTCCCATATCGATTGGGAGCTTGGAACTAGTATCTTTAGGAAGCCCTAATCCAAATTGCTGTGGGGATCTAGAGTGGGTCATTAAATATGCACCTGCGAAAGCCAAAATATTCAGAATCAAAAAGAAAATCAGTACAAATCTATAAATACGCTTTCTGCTTTTCCTTCCCAGTTTGATTCTCATCAAAAGTACCCTTAACAATTTCCTGAATCATCTAAAAATACCAGCTTCAATATTCGTATTTTTCGATCTCGGGATCAACTCATCTTTAGCCAGTTAAAA
Organism: Tumidithrix helvetica PCC 7403; assembly: GCF_965232925.1. Lineage (NCBI taxonomy): Bacteria > Bacillati > Cyanobacteriota > Cyanophyceae > Pseudanabaenales > Pseudanabaenaceae > Tumidithrix > Tumidithrix helvetica. The sequence continues at coordinate 46,539 of NZ_CBDDRA010000004.1, read as the reverse complement.
ACCTCGCTAACTGTTAGATCTAATTGAATAGATGCTAAAACAGGTAAGCGATCGCTTCCTCGTAAAAGTTGAGGTTGTTTCCCAGGAAGGAATGCCAAAATACTATAATCATCAGGCTCAACGAACCACCCTAATTGACAACCGTGATTTAGGCAATTGAGAATATTACCGATCGCTTTGTTCGATTTTTGCTCGGGAGACAGCACTTCAATGGTCCAGTCTGGAGGAGCCTTAAAATCGTCTGGTACTTCTCCATTTTCGTTAAAAAGAATCTGTTGCCACAGAAATACTGCTACATCAGGCACAATAGAACTCCCCCCAAAAGTGCATCGCAGCTCAGGAAAAGCGTAAGCAATTTTCTCTGCTTCCGTCACTTGATTTATCACCGAACACAGCTTGCCTTGCAAACGGCTATGTCTCCCTTTAGGCATTGGTTTTGTGATAATTTCTCCGTTAATATATTCTTGAACGGGCTTAGTTTCAGGAAGTTGCAAAAAGCCCTCTAATGTCAACGATTTGGAGACTGCAATTACCATTTCCCAATCCTCGGTAATAAGCTAACGCTTAAGGTACAGAAAACTATCGTACTGTATTAATTCTCATGTATGTTGAAATGTTTTGACTGCTGATTTTCAAGCAAGAAAACCAACTTTTGCAAAATCTTGAGCTAGCACTTGCTTGGGATCGACGCGATCCCATTGGCTGAGGATTTCGGCGTAAACACTGCGAAAATCTACCTTCATCGGTAAATTTCCCTTCTCCAAACTATCCAAAGCTGGATTTCCGCCATATAGCCCCGATCGCACTTGTCCCAACAAAATTACAGGGCCCGTTGTGCCATGATCGGTTCCACCTGAGCCATTCTGAGCAGGTCGTCGCCCAAATTCGCTTTGCACCATAATCAAGACATTCTTGTCCATGCCCCTAGAAATTAAATCCCGATTCAGCGCTGCTAAACCCAAGCCCAATTGTTCCAAAAGTTGTTGTTGTCGGCGTGCTTGACCCGTATGCGTATCCCAACCTCCAATTCCTAAATACAGCACTTTCGGATTTGCCTCTAGAACCTTGCCTGCAAGGGCAAATTGTCGGCCGATCGCGGTTTTAGCATAGCCATGATTGTCCACGCGGCGATCGAGATCTTGGGCGAGTTTTTTGACTGCTTGTTCGCTCTCGATTACAGAGCGGCGCACCTGCTCTGCTAGAGGGCTGGTCTGTGGCGTGGCATACATGGCAGCAATTGCCTGCCCCAACTTGCCGCTACTGCGCAGGGCAAGATTTGGGGATAGTTGTAAGAAGCGATCGCGACTGCCTGTCAGGGCTAAGGGATACTCTTCTCCCAAAAAAATCGCATCTTGGGTATTCGCGTTGGTCGATTCTAAATAACGGGCAAGCCAACCTGTTTCCGCCGCCCCTTGAGGATTGCCGCTCTGCCAAATATCTTTGGAACGAAAATGAGACAAACTGGGGTTGGGATAGCTAACATTTTGCACGACAGCAAGCCTGCCACTATCTAGAATTGGCTTTAGCTCCTTGAGGGCGGGGTGCAGAGCAACCGTACTTGAGATTGGAATGCCATCTTTAATTCCCAAACTAGGTCTAAGGTTGAAATAGTTGGAATCTTTATAGGGGATAAAGGTATTTAAGCCGTCATTCCCACCCGCCAACTCAATCACCAGTAGCGTCTTTGCCTCGCTACTACGCCCAAAACTTGGTTCTAAAGCAGTCAGAACTGCTGCACCCGCCACCAAAGTCAAAAAATTTCGTCTTTTCATCGGTTTAGAATTTCAGTTGTCAGTTGTCAGTGCAAATTACAAAATACCGATAACCAATAACCAGTTACCGATAACCATATTCCTCATGCCAATTGATAGGTTGGTGACGATAGGATCAAGGCTGTGACTTCGCGTGGAGATAGTCCCGAAAACGAACTCACCAGACTGGGATCGGCTTGACCGTCCAATAACAGGGTCACCAAATCGGAGTTAGAAAAGCGATCGGGATTAAAGTCAAACCCACCATCATCGCCATAGTCTTTTGTCAGTTGCTGGGCGAGATTGAGCCTTGTCAATAAAGAAGGTGCAGTTAGCCAACCCAAATCCCCCAGCCAGCCTTTGACGCTCGGCGCATTATAGGGAGATTGCCCCATCGCGCGTAAACTTCCCTGTAACTTGTCATAATCTGCCTTGATCTGAAGTTGCCTTAAACTGCCGACAATAAAGTAAATTGGAGTTTTGATATGACTGCGATAGGCTTTGGGGCTATAAAATTCAGGGCTGTTGAAGATTGCCTCCACCACGGCGCGAATACTGCGCTTGTTTTGCGTATAAACATTGGCTAGGCGATCGACGATCGCAGGCTCAGGATCGTTATAGGCAAAGGTACTCCAGAGTTTGCTCCCGATCGCTCGTGCCGTACTGGGATGATTCGCCAAAATCTCGACTACATCTTCGGTTTTGAAATTACCCGTGCGTCCCAAAAAGGTCTTGACGCCGCGATCGTGGCGACGGGGCAAAAATAAAGCCTCGGCAGTTCCCGCTTCCCGATTGGGTTCGATCCGCCAGCCCGTCAGCGATCGCGCCCCTTCTTGAATATCCTTCTCTGTATATTGCCCCCGCCCGATCGTGAATAACTCCATCACCTCGCGGCTGTAATTCTCGTTGATCTTGCCAGCCTGATTTTGGGCATTATCCAAATAACTCAGCATGGCAGGACTGGTTGTGACTTGCCACAACAATTCTTGAAAGTCTCCTAAGGCATAGGTTCTCAGTCGCTTTTCATAATCGGTGAGCAACTGTGGAAATCTGACTTTTCTCAACGACACCACAAAGCGATCGCGCCAAATATTCGTGATTTTCTCGTGGAGTGGATTAGGAGCTGAGGTAAGTTGGGTGAGTAACCATCGACTAAATTCGCGTACCTGTTTTCCCCGTCCTTTACCTTTAACGACGCCACCCAAATTCGGCACAACGATCGCAGGACTTTGCTGCAACCAATGCCCCAGTAGCGCATCGGGTCTTGTGTCGCTGTGTAGCTCATCCAGCGTGCCGCCAAAACTGGCTCTCCGCAAAAAATGGGCTTTCTGAATCATTGGCTCCATAAGTTGGCTCCCTCAGACTTAAATTCGTTGCACACAGTGTTAAGACTGCTACATTAGCAATAGGGTTCAAACCATCAACATGAAAATTTTAGCTAGGTTAGTGGCGATCTCTTGCTTGGGTGCGTCCGTACTTACGGCAAGCGAACTTTTTATTTACCAGAATGCCATGGCTCAAGAGAGCGACGGCTGCTTTATGGTGGACTCCAAGGGCAGGAGAATCGACTTAGGCGGACTGTGTAACGGTGGTTCGCAGCAACAGCGATCGCAGACTCAGCCCTCATCGTCCGTCACCAGTGGTGGTGTGATTCAAGTCAGAATTAAACGCAGGGATCGAGGTACACCCGTGATTGATGTCACCTTTAACAACAATCAGACTTTTGAAATGATTTTAGATACGGGTGCTTCAGGAACCTTGATCACATCGCGAATGGCATACTCGCTTCAATTGCAGCCCGTAGGCGTGATTAATGCCACGATCGCGGATGGTAGCAAGGTGCAATTTCCTGTGGGAATTTTGCGATCGATGTCTGTAGGTTCTGCGGTTGTAACGGATGTGCCCGTGGCGGTTTCAGATCGCATTGAAGTGGGTTTACTGGGGCATGACTTTTTTGAAAACTTTGATATCAAAATCAAAAAAGATGTGGTGGAGTTTTATCCTCGCTAGTCTTTACATGTCAGATTCTGGCTCGCCCATGAGCAAACGTAGTGCCATTCCTGCAAAGATAATTGCCGCAATCGCTTTGAGCAATCTCGTGGGCAAAAATTGAGATGCACTATCTCCAAGCAAAACACCAATGAGACTAGCCAGTAGCAAAGCCAAAGACGAACCCAAAAATACATACCGAGGCGCAGCCGAGTTACCGCTCAAGCCAATTGTGGCGATCTGACTCTTGTCGCCTAGCTCAGATAAAAAAATTGTGCCAAAACTCAGAAAAAATAGCTGCCAGTCCATATTGACCTCTCAAAAATAACCTACGGCGTCTGCACAAGCACCAATCCCCCTACAGAGGCAATTCACGAATTTGCCCCTACCTCACAGCATCCCAAACTAAACCCACAGCCAAACACAGAAAACTGAACCCTGCCAATGTATTGAGCAATTTCGGTGGCAAGTGGCTATGCAGCCATTTTCCCGCCATCACACCTAAAAAGCTAGTTAAGACCAAAGCGATCGCGGCTCCCAAAAACACTATAATTGGGGACTTTGCCTGTGCTGCGATCATTAGGATGGTAATTTGGGTTTTGTCCCCCAACTCAGCCACAAATACCGTTAGAAACGTAGCGACGGTAATTTGAAAGGATTCTGACTTAAGCCATGAAGAATTTATGGGTTTATGGCTGGATTCAGTCTCAGGATTAATCTCAAAGCCAACTTTAGGACTAATTTCGGACTTGCGCTCGGGCGTAATTTCAGAGTCAGCTTCAGAGGTAATTGCAGATCTCACGGCAGTCATACAAGGAATTTGTTTTCATAATCCTTTCATACTCTAACCGATCTTTACAAATTTTATTTCTTCAGTGCCAAAGATTTACGACAACCTTCAAGTTTCAATCCCAAAATCTTAGAAGCATAAATCCTAGAAAGCTCGTTGCAGTTTAACGACCAAAGCCCTTGTCGTCTCATTACGAGGTCCTGCTACAGCAAAAAATACAATATTGCGATCGGTAACACAACGAATTGAGGCACTATATCTACCACTAACCCCAAAAGCTCCATTCCCAATATACTCAAAATGCTCTGTAAAGCCTGCCCGTCTCATCGCTTCACCAGCATTATCGACACATGCATCTTGGCTCAAGTTTGTATCTTTTATATGATTGAAAATGATCGGATACTGTGCCGAAGCAGCAGCAGGAAATAAAAGCAAACTGGCGAGGGGCAGCCACTTTAAGCATTTCATGTTTTTAATCCTCTTTTTAATCGATGCCGTGTGAAATCACGCCCTTTGACATTTTTAATTATGCCCAATTCTTTAACACAATCAATCCGATCCCAATTTCAGTTGCAATTGCAACACGGGATTTGAGTGCTGCGCCACCCCTAAAACTAACAATAGATGGCGATCGCTCCAAGCAGAGAATCACCATCTATTGTTAGAAATTAGTCTAAGTTACTTGCTTGCAACCAACTTGAAGATTTACTTCAAGATCTTGGTGACAACACCCGAACCTACAGTACGACCGCCTTCACGAATAGCGAAGCGCATTTCGTTTTCGATCGCGATCGGGTTAATCAACTCAACGGTCATCTTAACGCGATCGCCAGGCATGACCATTTCAGCAGCACTGCCATCATCAGCCGTAAAGGTGACGATGGTACCCGTCACGTCAGTAGTCCGTACATAGAACTGAGGACGATAGCCAGGGAAGAAAGGTGTCTTACGACCACCTTCTTTATCGGTCAAAACATAGACCTGAGCTTCAAACTGGGTATGGGGGGTGATCGAACCAGGCTTAGCAATTACCATGCCGCGCTCTACATCCAACTTTTGGATACCACGCATCAGTACGCCGATATTGTCTCCAGCCAGACCCTCTTCCAAGGTCTTTTGGAACATTTCTAGACCAGTAACTGTAGTACTACGGGTATTGCGAATACCAACGAGTTCAACAGAATCGCCAATCTTGACCTTGCCACGCTCGATCCGACCCGTCGCAACCGTACCACGACCAGTGATTGAGAATACGTCTTCAACTGCCATCAAGAATGGCTTGTCAACAGCACGTTCTGGGGTTGGAATAAAGGCATCAACAGCATCCATCAGTGCGTAGATTTTATCTACCCAAGGATTTTCGCCTTTCTTAACTTTAGGATTTGCGGTCAGGGCTTCAACTGCCTTTAAAGCCGATCCTCTAACAATCGGAATTGCATCTCCATCAAAGTCATAGGAAGAAAGCAACTCGCGAACTTCTAGTTCTACAAGCTCGACTAACTCTTCCTCACCTTCCATTTGGTCTTCTTTGTTCAGGAATACGACCAGATTGGGTACACCTACCTGACGCGCCAAAAGAATGTGTTCGCGGGTTTGAGGCTCAGGACCATCAGCAGCCGACACCAAGAGGATGCCACCATCCATTTGGGCTGCACCGGTAATCATGTTTTTTACATAGTCAGCGTGCCCAGGGCAGTCAACGTGAGCGTAGTGACGTGCGTCTGTTTGGTATTCTACGTGAGCTGTGTTGATGGTAATGCCACGCGCTTTTTCTTCAGGTGCGGCATCAATGTCTTCATATTTTTTTGCTGCTGCCTGACCATTTGCTGCCAAAGTCATTGTGATTGCAGCAGTTAGGGTTGTCTTACCATGATCGACGTGACCGATGGTACCAATATTAACGTGGGGTTTGTTCCGTTCAAACTTTGCGCGTGCCATTTAAGTTATATTCCTTACTCTGTTATTCCTTTGATACTTTTACTACTCTTTGCTCTTGCTTTTGGCAATGATAGCTTCTGCAACACTACGAGGAACTTCCTCATAGTGGCTAAACTCCATAGAGAATATACCTCTACCCTGAGTTTTGGAGCGAATGTCAGTGGCATAGCCAAACATCGAAGCCAGAGGGACTTTCGATGATACTTTAGCAATACCCTGTTCTGAGCCCATACCCTCGATTTGACCTCTACGAGAGTTGAGATCTCCAATCACATCTCCCAAAAAGTCCTCAGGCACTTCGACTTCCACTTTCATCACCGGTTCAAGCAAGACTGGACCAGCCTTCATCACAGCTTCCTTAATTGCCATTGAGCCAGCAATTTTGAAAGCCATTTCAGAAGAGTCAACGTCATGATAGGAGCCGTCAACCAAGGTTGCTCTTAAATCAATAACAGGATAACCCGCTATGATCCCTGATTCACAGGCTTCTTTCATGCCCTGTTCAGAAGGATTGATATATTCCTTAGGAACAGTACCTCCTACAATCTTGGAGACAAACTCGAAGCCAGTTCCAGGCTCTGTTGGCTCAAGTTCGATCACAACGTGACCATATTGACCCTTACCACCGCTTTGACGAATAAACTTACCTTCAGCTTTAACAGCCTTACGGATCGTTTCACGGTAAGCAACCTGTGGTGCGCCCACATTTGCTTCGACTTTAAATTCGCGTAACATGCGGTCTACGAGAATTTCTAGGTGGAGTTCGCCCATCCCAGAAATAACCGTCTGGTTAGTCTCAGGGTCAACCATGACACGGAATGTAGGATCTTCTTCTGACAAGGCTTGTAAAGCTTTTGATAGCTTTTCCATATCTTGCTTTGTTTTGGGCTCTACTGCCACAGAGATAACTGGCTCTGGAATAAATAGAGATTCCAAAATCACTGGGTTGGCATCATCCGACAGCGTATCGCCTGTAAATGTGTCTTTCATCCCCAGTACAGCACCCAAGTCACCCGCACGCAGTTCGTCAACTTCGATACGGTCATCAGCCTTTAAAACAATGAGACGGGAAATGCGTTCTTTCTTATTCTTACTTGAGTTAAGAACGTAGGAACCTTTCTTTAAGATGCCCGAATAAACTCGGATAAAGGTAAGGCGACCGTAGGGATCGGACATGATTTTGAATGCCAAAGCAGCCATAGGCGCATCATCATTAGCCTCGCGGGTGGTGACGTTACCATCTGGCAATGTTCCTTGAATTGGAGGAACATCAATCGGCGCAGGTAGGTAGTCGATCACCGCATCTAAAAGTAGTTGCACGCCTTTGTTTTTAAAGGCAGAGCCGCAAACGAGGGGTACGATTGTACCTCTGAGTGTGCCTAATCGGAGTCCAGTTTTAATCTCTTCTTCGGTTAAATCGATTCCTTCTAGATACTTTTCTGTAAGCGCATCATCAGTTTCGGCAACTGATTCGATCAGCTTGGTGCGAAACTCATTAGCTCGATCTAGTACATCCTCAGGAATGTCTGTTTCAATAATATCTTTGCCAATTTCATCGTTGTAGATGTAAGCGCGCATCTTGACGAGATCGACAATGCCTCGCAGGTCGGCTTCACTACCGATGGGGATTTGAATCGGCACAGCATTTGAGCGCAAGCGATCGCGAATTTGTCCGTAAACTTTGTAGAAGTTCGCGCCAGTGCGATCCATCTTATTGACAAACACAATACGTGGCACTTTATAACGGTCGGCTTGCCGCCAAACAGTTTCTGATTGAGGCTGAACGCCACCAACAGAGCAGAATACTGCGATTACACCATCTAAAACGCGCATAGAACGTTCGACTTCAATCGTGAAGTCAACGTGACCTGGGGTATCGATAATGTTGATTTTGTGATCTTTCCAGCTTGTGGTGATCGCAGCTGCTGTGATGGTAATGCCGCGTTCGCGTTCTTGCTCCATCCAATCAGTTACTGCGGTGCCTTCATGGACTTCACCCATTTTGTGTACAACACCGGAGTAAAACAAAATACGCTCAGTAGTTGTGGTTTTTCCAGCATCAATATGAGCTGCAATCCCAATGTTGCGTACTTTATCTAGAGCAATGGTTCGTGCCACGACAGTTTCCTCGTATTTGTCAGGAATTGAAAATTTGTATTAAGAATAATATAGCAACTTAACGGAGCGCAAAGATATAAATCTTTACTAGGCAAGTGCTACAGAGTGGATTAATAGCGATAGTGAGCAAAGGCTTTATTTGCTTCAGCCATACGGTGGGTTTCTTCGCGCTTGCGAATTGTTGCACCCGTTTCGTTGGCAGCATCCATTAGCTCGTTGGCTAACTTGCTTGCCATACTCCGACCGGGACGAGAGCGAGAATACTGCACTAGCCAACGCAGGGCAAGGGCAACACCGCGATCGCTGCGAACTTCCATGGGTACTTGATACGTTGCACCACCAACCCGTCTTGCCTTGACTTCCACGAGGGGAGTGGCATTGCGAATAGCGCGATCGAAGACCTCAATCGGAACGCTACCAGTCCGTTCCGCAACAGTATCCAGTGCTTCATAAACGATATGGGTAGCAACAGATAGCTTGCCACGGGTCATAATGCGCCTAATCAGCATATTAACTAAGCGACTGTTATAGACAGAATCAGGTGGGGTGACGCGCTTGGCGACTTTAGTACGACGAGACATTTTACTGAGTGATGAGGTTTAAGTTTGTTGTAATTGAAAATCTTTCACTTTGAGAATATTCGCCACTTGTCATTTGCTTTAACGTATCGACGATGAGCGAATGATAAGCCTTGAATGGACTATCTCTTCTTTCCGGCGGGTGCAGCGGCTTGACCTGGCTTAGGTCGCTTGGCACCATATTTAGAACGTCCTTGCTTGCGATCTTTGACACCCGCTGTATCTAGTGTGCCGCGAATGATGTGGTAGCGCACACCAGGTAGATCTTTTACCCGACCGCCGCGAATCATCACAACCGAGTGCTCTTGCAGGTTATGCCCAATACCAGGAATGTATGCTGTTACTTCAAAACCAGAAGTTAGGCGGACTCTTGCTACTTTTCTCAGGGCAGAGTTGGGCTTTTTGGGGGTGGTGGTGTACACACGCGTACAAACGCCTCTGCGCTGGGGACAGCTCTTGAGGGCAGGAGACTTGGTTTTCTGGTTAGTATTCTGGCGCTCACTACGAATGAGCTGCTGGATAGTGGGCATAAAAGTTTATTGTGCTTGCGGTTTTATAGTGTAAATCAACAGCACATCATCTTAACAAAATATGCTAAATTAAGTCAATTTTTTAACAGCAAATTTTCTTGAGTTAAGTTTTTGTTGGGGTGCTGTATCTGTGGTTAAGCTTGAATATTGCAGGATGGGTTTAGGGACTTTGGTAGTTGACAATGCGAGCAAAGCCCGTGGCATCAAGGCTTGCGCCACCCACTAGCACGCCATCAATTTCAGGTTGTGCCATGATCTCGTCAATATTCTCAGGTTTAACCGAACCACCATACTGAATCGTGACATCAGGATTCGTGAGTTTGCTGCGAATTAGCCCAATCACGCGATTGGCTTCGGCAGTTTCACAGGTGTCACCCGTGCCGATCGCCCAGATTGGCTCATAGGCAATAATCAAATTTTGCTGATCGACTTCTTTCAGTCCATATTCTAACTGAGAAAAAATCCATGCTTCTGTTTCATTAGCATCGCGTTGCTGCTTGCTTTCTCCCACACACAAAATGGGCGTGATACCATGCTTTTGAGCGGCTTTTAACCTTTTGTTTACCGTTTCGTCGGTTTCACCAAAAAACTGACGTCGCTCGCTATGCCCGACGATCGCAAACTTGATCCCCAATTCAACCAGCATGGGGGCGGCAATTTCACCCGTGAATGCGCCACTATCGCCCCAATGCAGGTTCTGTGCGCCGATATGGATGCTAGGTGATGCGCTCGAACTGGCGATCGCTTGCGAAATCGCTAGATCGGTAAATGGGACACAAATAAGGATTTGTTGGTTGGTTACGCTTGCGGCTTTTGCTGTAGCGTTAAGCTGTGCTGGGAATTCAGCAAAAAAGGCTTTTGCTTCAGACTGGGTTTTGTACATTTTCCAGTTGCCAGCAATGACAATCTTACGCAATGCTTGATTACCCCTGAATGTAAATTATAGAAACAGTTAAGTAACTTTTTAGTTTACCGAAAAAGGGTATGTAGCGGTCAGCAATAATGAAGCGATCTCTCGGTTATGTTTTATGAATATCTAGCATGGGATGATATTGAGTTAAACTCAAAACCGCGATCCTACAAAGCCTGTACAAGGTAAATTAAGTAATTTTTAAGTTGATGGACAGGTTTAAAGATAAAATTCAATCGTATTTTGAGCAGATTGCCCCTGATTTAGATTGGTGGAGCGATCGCAATCATTATTACTACGAGGATATCCAAAAGTTACACCAATATTTGGTTCCACAGGGTAGTAAGGTACTTGAGATTGGCTGTGGCACGGGCAGTCTACTCGCTGCCGTTAAGCCTAGCTTGGGTATGGGGATTGACTTTGCCCCATCTGCCATTGCGATCGCACAGGAAAAACATCAAACCAACCCGATTGCATCTCAACCCAAGGACTCTCAGCCCTCTGACTTGCGTTTTTACTGTCTTGATGCCGAGGCTCTTACACCCGAAGATTTAGAATCTGAAAAATTTGATTTTATTCTCCTCGCAGGGGTTCTAGGTTATCTTAACGATATTCAGTCGGTACTCGATCGGCTCCAAGCCTTTTGCCATCCGCGCACGCGGATCGTTCTCGTCTTCCATAACTATCAGTGGGAGGGGCTTTTGCATTTAGCCGAACTGATCGGACAACGACGCCCCCAGCCACCGCAAAATTGGCTATCCCTACATGATGTGCTGAACCTACTGATGGTAACTGGCTATAGTACGGTCAAAATGGGGAAGCGATTCCTCTGCCCAAAGTGGATTCCATTGCTTGCCAACTTTATCAACCGTTATATTTGTCAACTGCCTGTTATTGATAATCTCAGCCTGACGAACTATATTATTGCCCGCCCTACGATTTCCAGTGCTACCGAAGCGATCGCTAATTATTCAGTAAGTGTAGTGATTCCAGCGCGGAATGAGGCAGGAAATATTCAAGCGGCTGTAGAGCGCATGCCAGCTTTAGGGAAACACACAGAAATTATTTTCGTGGAAGGACATTCGCAAGATAATACTTGGGAAGAGATTCAACGGGTTGTTGCAGAGGCTCAAAATAGGCAAGAAGAGCGTGGCGCTGCACAATTCACTTTTAAAAGTATGCAGCAAAAAGGCAAGGGGAAAGCCGATGCTGTGAGATTGGGATTTGCCGAAGCAACGGGCGACATCCTGATGATTCTTGATGCCGATTTAACCGTACAACCAGAGGACTTGTCGCAATTTGTTCAGGTAATTGCTTTGGGTAGAGGCGAATTTATTAATGGTTCTCGTCTTGTTTATCCGCGATCGGGCAAAGCGATGCCTTGGTTAAATACCCTAGCAAACAAGTTTTTTGCGATCGCCTTCTCATATTTGCTGGGACAATCGCTCAAAGATACCCTCTGTGGCACAAAGGTGTTATGGCGCTCTGACTACGAACGCATCGTTGCCAATCGCAGCTATTTTGGGGACTTCGATCCGTTTGGGGACTTTGATTTGCTGTTTGGGGCGGCAAAGCTAGGACTACATATTGTGGAAGTGCCTGTGAGGTATCAGCCTCGTACCTACGGACAATCTAATATTGCCCACTTTAAAGAAGGCTTGGTGCTTTTGCGAATGTGCTTGTATGCCGCTCAAAAAATTAAGTTCATCTAACTACCCGATGAATTTCTGGTTTTCTCCCTATGAAGGCTGAAAAAATTATAACATCACCCAAGATTTCGTTAAGAAAAGTGCCGATCGCAGGCTTTTGGTAGTCAGCTTGTGATAGGTTTCAAAGACTGGGGGACGGGAAAGTTTGGTGTGATTCCGACGCTGTGCCGCAACTGTAAAAGCCAGAATGCCGCTCCCCTAAGTGTTTGACGCTTAATGTTTGAATCTTATTTCCCTGCGTCGCACAGGGAGGAGATAGTTCGTTGTCACATTCTAAACAAATACCCGAATTGCAGATTGATGTAAACGCGAAATTACCAATCTGCCCAGGATTATTTTATGGTTCCGTTGCCAAAGATGGCGTTTTGACGCGCATGCGGATTGTGGGAGGAATTCTTAACCAGCCGCAATGTAAAGCGATCGCCGACCTGACCGATCGCTATGGAGATGGTTGTGTCCAAGTGACCAATCGCGCCAATCTTCAAATTCGAGGAGTTCAAACAGCGATCGCCCCAGAAAGCTTTCACCACTTACAAAACTTGGGCTTAGCGCCTCGCGAGATCGGCATCGACCCCATTCGCAATATGATGGTAAGTCCCACGGCAGGGATCGATCCCCATAGTCGGCTCGATACTCGTCCCTTGGTAAAGGCTTGGGATGACTATTTGCAAACTCACCTCGAATTAGCTAACCTCTCCCCTAAGTTTAGTGTTTGCTTTGATGGTGGGGAATCTGTTTCAGTCCGAAATCTCCGCAATGATATTACCTTCGTCGCTGAGCAAAACCCCGATCGAATCCCGAATCGGAAATCAGGCAATGCTTCAGAGATCTTGTTTCGGCTACATTTGAATGTAGAAGTCGATCGCAGGAGTATGACAAACATCGCGATCGCGCCAGAGCAAACGGTATCCCTGTTAGCCGCCCTCGCTCAAGTGTATCTGGACTATATCGATCTGAAGCGTGAAGCCTATCCCAGCAATCGTAAGCCCCGTCTGCGCCATCTTTTATCCGATTGGGGCGTAGAGCATTATTTGGAACGGGTGCAACAGCTTCTATCTTTTCCTTTAACAAGGAGTGAAGCTTCCCCAGAAGCGATCGCTGACGAATCCTTTGACGAATCCTTCGATCGTCTTGGCAGTCACGCTCAGTCTCAGCCAAACCTGTTTTATTTGGGAATTGCCTTGCCCCTTGGGCGCATCACATCTTCCCAGTTACGCAGCTTAGCAGCGCTAGCGCAAACCTACGGTGGTGGGGAATTGCGGCTAACACCTTGGCAAAATATTCTGATCGCGAATATTCCCAGCGATCGCTTACTGGCTCTGCAAACAGAGATTGCTGACTTGGGACTGCACTGGTCAGCTACGCACCTAGATAGTGGAATGGTTGCCTGTACGGGACGAGGGGGCTGTGCGTCAGCCGCGACCCATACCCAAGACCATGCTCTAGAACTCGTGAAAACTTTAGAGCAACGAGTGAGCCTAGATCGACCGATCGAGATTCATTTTAGTGGCTGTACTAAGTCCTGCGCTCAGTATCGTCACAGTGACATTGCCCTAGTGGGAACTGAGATTGTGAAGGAGGAGCGATCGCTCGAAGCCTATGACATTTATGTGGGAGCAAGAGATCGAGCGCTGAATTCATCCTTTGGACGACCGCTATTGCGAGCAGTGCCCGTCGAGGAAATTCCTGTGGTTGTGGAACGGATGTTGCAGGTGTATCAACAGCAGCGATCGCCCATGGATGTAAATCTGTCACCCCAAACGCCGTTTAGTCAATCCTTCAGACAGTTTGTCGATGGTTATTCTATTCCCCAGTTGCAGGAAATCTTCGATTTGGGATTGAGCGATCGTGACGATTTCAAGGAAGTTGGCAAGGAAATTGTAAATGCATTAACCAGTGAGAATTCATAATGATCGACTCCGAGATAAATCCTGAGATAAATGCTGCCGATGGAGAGCGCGATCGCGCCCCTCAAACAGGTCGCCTCTATGGCTTGGGGATTGGACCGGGCGATCCAGAGCTGATTACACTCAAAGCCTATCGAATTTTACAATCGGTGCCAGTGATTGCCTATCCCACTATGGAAAATGGCAAGGTGTTAGCGAGAGCGATCGTCGCCGACTATCTGCGTGCCGATCAAATTGAAGTTCCCTTGCCCCTGCCCTTTAGTCCAGTTCGCTCTTCTCAACCCTACTACGATCTAGCTGCCGAAAAATTGGCAGGTTATCTCAGTAACGGTCAAGATGTTGCTGTTCTCTGTGAAGGAGAACCATTTCTATATGGCTCCTTTATGTATCTGTTTAATCGCCTGTCAGGGCAGTTTAAAACCGAAGTCGTACCAGGCATCTCTTCCACGATGGCGAGTGCGTCGGCATTAGGAGTTCCTTTAACCTATCGCGATGATGTATTGAGTATTATGCCTGCGACGCTCTCAGCCGAAATTTTACGCGATCGCCTCGCGGTTGCAGATACAGCAGTCATCATCAAAATCGGTCGGCACTTCAGCAAAGTTCGAGATGTTCTAGTAGAGTTGGGATTATTCTCAAGGGCACTGTATATCGAACGGGCGACGATGCCAAATCAGAGAATTGTGGCGATCGCAGAAGTCGATCCCGCAGAAGTTCCCTATTGGTCGCTAGTTGTGATCCCCAGTCAACAAAAGTCAGTGTCATGAAGCCTTTAGAGCCTTTCTTTCCAACGCTTGCAGTAGTGGTGCTTGGACAAAATAGCGTTCCCACAGCAAGGCAATTCATGACTGCTTTACCCAATTCCATTCTCTATGGCTTAGCAGGGCGAACAGAGGGTGTGGATATCAGTTTCAGCGATTTCGGCGAAACGTTACAGGAACTGTTTGCTAAAGGAACATCGATTGTGGGTATCTGTGCCGCAGGCATTCTGATTCGCACCCTCGCGCCACTCTTGACCGATAAACGTTCTGAGCCACCCGTCTTAGCCGTTGCCGAAGATGGCAGTGCCGTCGTGCCTTTGCTGGGCGGTTTGCATGGCGTGAACGATCTAGCGCGTCAAATTGCCGATGCGCTGGGCATTGAACCTGCAATTACGACAACGGGAGATATCCGATTTCGCACGACATTGCTAAATCCTCCACAGGGATATAGGCTGGCAAACCCAGAGGATGCCAAGAAGTTTATTGCCGATCTGCTCGCTGGTGCAACCCTGCGCTTGGAGGGTGAAGCCCCTTGGTTGCACCAAAGCAAACTACCGATTACCGATGATGGCGAACTGCTCATTCGCATCACGGAAGAAGCCGTTCCGCCCGCTCCTAACTGCTTGGTCTATCATCCCACGAGCGGTGCAACGGCATCGCGAGGTCAACTCACGATTGTCGGTACGGGGCCGGGCAAGCCAGAATGGATGTCGCCTGAAGTAAAAGCCGTCCTGCGATCGGCAACGGATTGGGTCGGCTATAAGTTCTATCTCGATTTAGCTGGGTGCTTACATACAGGACAACAGCGTCACGACTCGGATAACCGCGAAGAACTAGATCGAGCCAGATTTGCACTCGACCTCGCCGCCACAGGAAAATCCGTTGCCGTGGTTTCCTCTGGCGACCCAGGGATTTTTGCGATGGCAGCGGCGGTGTTTGAGGTATTGGAACAGGAAGCCAAGCCAGAATGGGAACCGATTGATATTCGTGTCGAACCCGGCATCTCAGCGATGCAGGCGGCGGCAGCTCAGGTGGGCGCACCCCTTGGGCATGACTTTTGTGCAATTTCCCTCTCCGATCTGCTCAAGCCTTGGTCGGTAATCGAACAGAGAATTGCCGCAGTGGCTGAGGCAGATTTCGCGATCGCTTTTTACAATCCCGTTTCAAAACAGCGGACTTGGCAGTTAGGCAAAGCGAAAGAGATTTTATTGCAGCGGCGATCGCCTGAAACTCCTGTGGTATTGGCTCGCAATCTTGGCAGACCGAAACAAGCGGTTCAAGTCTGCACGCTCGGCGATTTCAATCCCGAAGATGCCGATATGCGAACCCTGATTATTATTGGTTCGAGTCAGACCCGCACGATTTCCCGTAAGGATGGAAAGGTTTGGGTGTATACACCGAGACGATACGATCCCCCCCGATCCCTTGAGTAAGAGAGGAGGATCTGGAAGCTCTCTTGCCTGTGTGCAGGGGATTCATTGGACGAGTCGTTCCATCAACCATGCGATCGCTGCGTCTACACTATCAACCTGCTCGACAGGTGGAATGGGAGGACGTTGGACGATTACGGCGGGAATGCCTAATTCTCTGGCGGCAACGATCTTGGCATAGGTAGCATCGCCACCACTGTTTTTACTGACGATCGCATCGATCTGATATTCGATCAGTAGACTGCGTTCGTTTTCTAGGGTAAATGGACCTCGTTCCAAGAGCAGCTTGCCATGAGGAACTTTAACAGTAGAGGCAGGTGGATCGATCGAGCGCATTAAGAACCAAATGGAATCGAGATCGGCGAAGGCTGCGAGTTCCTGTCTGCCGATCGTCAGGAAGACGCGCTTTAGAGAATTCCCTGCGAATTCGGATAAGACTTGGGCAGCGGCAGTATGGCTTTTGACTTCAATCCAGCGATCGCCTGTTTGCTTTTGCCATGGGGGACGAACGAGGATGAGATGCGGGATTCCACAGGTAGCGGTGGCGGTGGCGGCATGGGCGGAAATCTGAGCGGCAAAGGGATGGGTAGCATCAATCAGTAAATCGATGTGGTTCTCTTGTAAGTAGGCTGTGAGTCCATCCTCTCCACCAAATCCACCAATTCTGACATTTCCTATAGGTGCGATCGGGTTTTGGGTGCGACCTGCGAGGGAACTGATCGCTTCAAGCTCTGGAATCTTTGTAGCTTTGTCTGCTAAAGCGATCGCGTCGCCTGTTCCCCCTAAAATCAGTAAGCGTTTCATATTTTAATGAACTATTTGCTCATTCTTTTTTGTGCGGCAGCTATGGGATATCGAGATGTATTCATGGCTGTGTCCTTTTTTCTGATTTTAAACTATCCAACTTGCAATATTGCTGTTATGACTTAGAAAGTCCATCTAATTTAGTGATGGTAATCTCTTGATGAATTCGAGCGCGTTCAGCTTAAATTTGCAGATCGTTTTTTCCTCCTAATATCAATAAGCGCTTCATATTTTGATGATTCATGCCGCAGTTTAAAATGAGCTGATTTACGGGACTTGAGAATTATTGTATGGTGGGGAAAAATACGAAATTAGTCCCTATGCTCAAATATTTCCTCACGGCTGCTGCTGGTGTGGCGATCGGTCTCGGTGCTGGATACTTTTTATTTCACGATCCAAAATTGACTGCTAAAATTGATAAGCCAATTCCGATTGTGGTGAAACCAGAGGGCGGACTAGAGGCTCCTCTTTCGGTCAAGTCGCTCGAATTTAAGCAAAAAGGATTTACCGTAGTCCAAGAGAATGGTGTATCCAATTACTTCACCTACCTAAATGGACTGACGATCGTGATTAAAATTCCCAAATAGATTTCTTTTAGGGATGGAAAAGGCTAAATGCCCAGATCCCTTATTCTGTACATCTTTTCGTCAGGCGATCGCATAGCCTGAAACTTGGCGGATATAAACGGGCTGAAAACCGATGACGATATCTTCTTTGGGCACACCCTTTTCCACGAGGGCTTGACCGATATCGAGTTCGGTATTGTTGATTTGAATCCAAATTTTGCCATTTTTTATATCTAGGTGCATGGAACAACCGTAAATCCTTTCTTTTTTGTTCCAACCAACGCCTAGAACTTGATAATGATCCTGTTCTGTATCAAATAGGGTTTGGATCTCAATGTCGCCATAGGAGGGTTTATAGGTTGCATATTGGCTAAGGATTTCTTTGACGATCGCGCGATATTTGTCAATTTTCTCTAGATTTTCCATGTGACAATCACCTCATTTTCAATATCATAATTCAGAGTTTCGTTCGGCAGCAATTAATCTTTCGGCTCCAAGATCGATATAAAGTTCAACTCCTCCTATTTTCAAAAATAATGGATCTTCAGTAATCTGCCAACCATCTTTGATTAGGGCATTTCTGACTGCATCATGAAATAAATCTTTTATCATTTGATTGTTCCTTAACTCGGACGATTTGCCTGTAGATAGGCAATAGAATTTTTAACGCTTTGCGTATTGGGATGATTGTTACCGAGACCAGATTCCCAAATTTCTAGGGCTTGCAAAAATAGTGACTCCGCCTCATCGTAACGATTTTGGTGATAACGCAAAACTGCGAGGTTGTTGAGACTGGAAGCGACATCGGGATGGCAATCGCCTAATAGTTCTCGCCTCAACTGCATCGCCTCTTTATAGAGCAGTTCGGCTTCTTCATATCTCCCTTGCGAACGATACAGACCTGCGAGGTTGTTGAGACTGGAAGCGACATCGGGATGGCAATCGCCTAATAGTTCTCGCCTCAACTGCATCGCCTCTTTATAGAGCGGTTCCGCTTCTTCATATCTCCCTTGCGAATCATACAGCGCTGCGAGGTTGTTGAGACTGGAGGCGACATCGGGATGGCGATCGCCCAACAGTTCTCGCCTCAACTGCATCGCCTCTTTATAGAGCGGTTCCGCTTCTTCATATCTCCCTTGCGAATCGTACAGCGCTGCGAGGTTGTTGAGACTGGAGGCGACATCGGGATGGCGATCGCCTAATAGTTCTCGACTCAACTGCAGCGCCTCTAGATAGAGCGGCTCCGCTTCCTCATATCTTCCTTGCGACTTGTACAGCGCTGCGAGGTTGTTGAGGCTGGAACCAAATTGTGGATGTTTTTCACCAAGAGCCTCTCTCACAATCTCTAAGCATTGCAATCTTAGGTGTTCCGCTTCTTCATACCTTCCTTGCGAACGATACAACTCGGCAAGGTTGTTGAGACTGTTGGCGACAGAGGGATGGCGATCGCCTAATAGTTCTCGACTCAACTGCAGCGCCTCTTTATAGAGCAGTTCCGCTTCTGCATATCTTCCTTGCGAATCGTACAGCATTGCAAGGTTGTTGAGACTCATCGCGACATTGGGATGGCGATCACCAAACAGTTCTTGCCACAGTGCTAACGCTTGTTTAAGCAACGGTTCCGCTTCTGCATATCTTCCTTGCGAATCGTACAGCATTGCAAGGTTGTTGAGACTCATCGCGACATTGGGATGGCGATCACCAAACAGTTCTTGCGATAGTTCCAGCGCTTGTTTAAACAATGGTTCCGCTTCTGCATATCTTCCTTGCGAACCGTACAGCATTGCAAGGTTGTTGAGACTCATCGCGACATCGGGATGGCGATCACCAAACAGTTCTTGCGATAGTTCCAGCGCTTGTTTAAACAGTGGTTCCGCTTCTTCATATCTTCCTTGCGAATAGCACAGCAATGCGAGGTTGTTGAGACTCATCGCGACATCGGGATGGCGATCACCTAACAGTTCTTGCCACAGTGCCAGCGCTTGTTTAAACAGTGGTTCCGCTTCTTCATATCTTCCTTGTGAACGATATACTTCTGCGAGGTTGTTAAGATTCTTCGCGACATCGGGATGGCGATCACCTAACAGTTCTTGCCACAGTGCCAGCGCTTGTTTAAACAGTGGTTCCGCTTCTTCATATTTTCCTTGCGAATAGCACAGTAATGCGAGGTTGTTGATACTGGTCGCGACATTGGGATGGCGATCACCTAACAGTTCTTGCCACAGTGCCAGCGCTTGTTTAAACAGTGGTTCCNNNNCTTCATNT